>JAYVFP010000011.1:0-6343 GCA_043773025.1 Archangium sp. | reverse complement strand
AATCATGAGCCGAGCGGAGTCGAGGGATTACCTCGCCTTCGCACTGCAAGTGCCCCTTCGACTGGGCTCGGGGAGACCGGTGATGGAACCCGATTCCTATTTCAGCCAACCCTCTCGGGGAGACCGGTGGTGGAAACCGATTCCTATTTCCGCCAGCCCTCTCGGCACGAACGGAACCGGCGCCGAGGCGTACTTCAACGGTCTGGAGCTTCGGTTTTGTGGGCTAAAAACCGGCGCAGGGTGCCGTCACTGAGGCGGCTCTCTGGCTCGATCACGAAGCCCGCCGCTTCCACCGTCTGTACCGTGTTCCGATTCGGGTGACAGCCACCCGACACCTTCGTCCACGCCGGCTGCACGGCGTCCTGCATGCGCCCCGAGAACCCTTCGCTGCGCACGTGTTCGATCATCCTCAACTGCCCATCAGCTCGCAGCACCCGCCTCACCTCCGCCAGCCCCACCTCTGGCCGAGGCACGCTGCAGAACACCAGCCCCGAGACCACCGTCTCGAACACGCCCTCGCGAAACGGCAGCGACTCTGCGCTTCCTCGCACGAACATCACGTTGGGCGCACGTGACCTCGCGACCTTCAGGGTCTGCGCAGCGGGCTCGAGCGCGATGACCTGCGAAGCAGCGCCGTACCGGCCGAGGTTACGCCCGGTGCCGCAGCCCACCTCGAGCGTCCTGCCCCTGGCTCCGCCCGCGAGCCAGTCACGCCAGCGCTCGAAGCCGGTGCGCTCGAGCACGAAGAACATCGCGTCATACAGCCAGGGAATCTGTTCCACGCCACGCATGGTTGCTCCTCTTCCACCTCAGGGGCGCAGACGGGAGCACACCTGTGCACCGGGCTCAATCGGCCCGGGAGGAGCGCGAGATGAGGTACATTCCGGCTTCCCTGCTGAAGGAGCTGCCTTGAAGAAGCTGGCCGTCGCCCTGCTCGTCGCCTCATCTACGGCCTGGGCGCAATTGCCGCCCATCATCGCCTCGACACAGCCCTACCAGCCGTTGATTGGGGCCACGGTCGTCTCGGCGCTCAACGGCGATGATGAAGGGGTGCTGGTGCCGCTGGGCTTCAGCTTTCCGTACTTCGGGCAGAGCTACACCCACGTGATGCTCAACTCGAACGGCGTGCTCGTGCTGGGCACCTCGACCACCACCCTCTGCACCTTCGGCTGCAACAACAACGTGGCCTTTCCCTCCACCAACACGCCCAACCCCGCGTTGGCCGCCTTCTGGGACGATCTCGATTTGAGCGCTTCGGGCTCGGTGCGCACGCTGACCTCACCGGGGCAGTTCGCCGTCGAGTACGTGGCCGTGCCGCGCTACGTCTCGCCGACCAGCAACGTCACCTTTCAGATCAAGCTGAACGCTGCGGGTTCCATCACCTTCCACTACGGCAGCATCGTGGGCACGCCGACCACCTTCTCGGCCTCGGCCGGCTTCGAGAACCCCACCGGCACGCTGGGCGCGAACCTCATCGCTGGCTGCACCACCTCGTGCGCGGTCGCGAACTTCCCACCCAACGCCGTGTTCACCATCGGTGAGCCCAACGAAGCCGACCTCTCGGTGAGCGCGGTCACCATCGCCAGCTTCACCACCCAGATGGATGGCAACCTGAGCTTCACGGTCAACTCGACGCTGCGAAACTTCGGCCGCACGCCGGCCAACAACTTCATGTGGCGCGCGTACATCTCGCGCGACCAGCAGCTCGATCTGACCGCCACCGACGGAGGCGCTGATCAGCAGGTGGCCGAAGGCGGCCCCAACTCACTCGAGGCGGTCGACGGCGGGTTCCTGCCCGATGGGGGGCTCTCCACCGTCGCGGTCACGGCCAGTGCAGTCACCACCACGCCCCCGGCCACCGGCGAATACTTCGTGCTGGTGCGGGTCGACGCCACCGACACCGTGATGGAGGCCAGCGAGGCCAACAACCTCGGCTCCACCACCACCGCCTTCGTGCAGGGCACCGACCTGGTCGCGACGTCGACTTCCGGGCCGACCTCCACGGGCGGCGGCAACCCTGAGAATTTTTCCATCAGCTTCTTCAATCGGGGCACCACGCCCGCGGGCAGCGTGGGCTTTCGCATCTTGTTGAGCGCTGATCAGCTGCTCGATGCGAGCGATTTCCCCCTCTTCACGGGCACCCGGATGGTCAGCGGCGGCGAGACCATCACCCAGACCGTGCCCGTCACCATTCCCCCCAACGCGCCCAGCGGGCAGTTCTACTTCTTGCTGCAGCTCGACCCCGCCAGCACGGTGACCGAAGCGAACGAGGCGAACAACGTGGTGGCCTCCGCCGCGAAGGTCGACGTGCGCCGCGCCGACCTCGTCAACGAGCAGGTGCAGTTCCTCGACCCCATCACGGCCCTGAGCACCAGCTCGGCGCGTTTCGGAGACCCCGTGCAGATGAAGGTGCGCTTGCGCAACACGGGCGGCGCGAACGCGAACAACTTCCGCGTGGCGTTGGTGCTCTCCACCGACACTTCGCTCTCGCTGCTCTCCGACACGTACGTCTGTGATCAGGTGGTACCGCAGACCGCGCCGAGCACCGTCTCGACCGAGGTCACGCTCAACTGCACCTTGCCGATGAGAAACACCGCGAACGTTCCCTTCCGCACGGGGCCCTACTTCGTCTTCGGCGTGGTCGACTCGTCGGGCGCGGTGTTCGAGACGAACAAGGCGAACAACAGCTTGATGCTGGGCCCGATTCGCATCACCGAGCCGGGCGCGGATCTCGCGGTCACCTCCATCACCGCGCCTGCCTCAGCGGGCGTGGGGGAGATAGTGCCCGTGGTGCGCACCTTACGAAACGTGGGCAACCTCGACGCACCGCAGGTCATCTACCGGTTCTTCGCCTCGGCCAACGACATCATCACCAGCGACGACGTGCCGCTGGGCATCGTCGAGACCGGCGGCATGCTGCGTGACTTCGGCACCATCACCCTGGCGCGCGGGGCGAGCGAGACCGCCACCGAGCTGGTGCGCCTGCCCGGCACCATGGCGCCCGGCACCTACTATGTGGGCTGCCTCATCGACTCCGAGGGCACGGCCACGACCGAGCTCGACGTGAGCAACAACGCGCTCGCCTCGCGCAGCATGGTGGTGGCGCCGTCTTCATTGCGCGTGGTGAACACCTCTTTGCCCGATGCGGTGGTGGGAAGGCCCTACACCTTCCGGCTCTCCGCGGTCGGGGAGCAGGGCCCTTCGACCTGGCGCATCGATCCACTCCTCGGCGGCGCCGCGCCCGCGTGGTTGCGCATCGGCGTCAATGACGGCCTGCTCACGGGCACCCCCACCGGCTCGAATGGTTCAGAGGTGGTGGGCGTCACGGTGCTTCTGGAGAACGCCGGCCGGCAGTCTGCGGTGCGGCTCGCGTTGCGTGTGTTGCCCACCACCACCAGCCTGGAGATCAGCTCGACCAGCCTGCCCGCGGTGGTCAACAGCAGCGCCTCGCAGTACCAGTTTGCGCTGGGCGCCGCGGGCGGCGTGCGGCCGTACACCTGGCGGCTCGCGGGTGGGACGTTGCCGACGGGCATCACCTTGAGCGCCGATGGGGTGCTGTCGGGGGCTCCGCGCAATGCCACCAATGGCTCGTTGGCCTTGAACCTCGAGGTGCGCGACGCGGTGGGTGGGCGGGCCTCACGGTTGCTGGCGTTGCGGTTGATTGCGCCGGGGGCGATCACCTTCCGCACCCTGTTCATCGCCGACGCGTTGGTCGGTCAGGAGTATCTGCAGGACATCGCGGTCGCGAACCTCGATGGCTCGATGCTGGCCAAGCCGCTGACCTGGCGCGTGACGGGCGCGGTGCCCAATGGGCTCACGGTCACGCCGCAGGCAGAGTTGATCACCGTGGCCGGCCGCGCGACGCAGGCGGGCACGTTCGGCTTCACCCTCAGCGTCGAGGACAACAACGGGCGCACGGACAGCCTGGAGTTCACCTTGACGGTGCACCCGCAGCGCTATCGCGTGGTGACCGGGCTGCCTGAGGTGCTCAAACCGGGTGAGGTGGTCTCGGTGGCGCTCAACGTCTCGCCCAGTGGCGAGGTGAAGTACCAGGTGGTCAACGGGTTGTTGCCGCCGGGGCTCACGTTGAATGAGTCGGGCCTCGTCTCGGGCACCGTGGCCGAGGATGGCGCGGTCGGCACGTGGTCGTTCGTCGCCGAGGTGCGCGATGCCAACGGCATGACCGGGCTCACGCCGTTGTCGTTGCGCGTGGAGCGGTTGCCCAGAGCAGCAGGTTGCAGCGCGGTGGCGACGGGCGCACCGGCGTGGTTGCTGGTGATGGCGCTCGTGTTGCGGCGAAGGCGAGCCTCTCCCCGCTTCAAAGACTGTTGAAGTTCGCCATCGAAAATAGGAATCGGGTTCCATCCCGGTCTCCCCGAGCCCAGTCGAGGGGGCACTTGCAGTGCGAAGGAGAGGCAATCCCTCGACACCGCTCGGAGTCGAGGCACCTATTTCTCAGTCGCCTTCGCAGGGAGAGGGAGTTTTTGAGGATTAGCGGCGCAGGTTCTTCCAGCTCGATTTGAACGAATCGCTCAGGCTCGGCGTGGGGCGAAGCGCGGCGTGCAGCGCTGCACCGAGCAGCGCGCCCGCACCCACCAGCACGCCCGCGGCGGCCCACGGGTTTGCCCGCGCGCTCTTCTCCACCTGGGTGGCCACGCGCGACAGGGTGCGGCGCGCCTTGCCAAACTCGTGGCTCATGGCCTTGCTCGCCTCGAGAGCGGCGTCCTCGATGCGGCCCTTCACTTCGTCGAGATCGCTGGCGGCAGAGGCAATGACCTTCTTGGCTTCGGTCTGAATTCCGTTGGTGTTCATGGGTGACTCCAGTTGGGGTTGTAAGAGCCTCGAAAGGTGAGCCGGCTCAGTTGAGTTAGTCGGCGGTCTGACGTGCAGCCACTCTGGTAATCAGGAGGGGGCCCAACGGTGACACGGGTCCTCGTGGCACGACGGATGCCTCCCCTTCTTTCATGAGAGCCCTCCCACTGGTGCTGCTGCTGTCTGCGTGCGCGTCGTGCGTCGACACGCGGTTGTCGTCGTATCGCATCACCTCGCCGGTGCCCGCTGACCCCGATGGGTTCTCCAACGCGCTGTATCAATCGACCGCCGTCTCGTTGATGGCGGGCCACGACGTCGAGCTGGTGAACAACGGCGCCATCTTCGATCGACTCGAAGAAGAGTTCGGCAAGGCGCAGCACAGCATCAACATCGTGCTGTTCATCTGGCGGCCCAGCATGCCCTCGATGCGCCTGGTGAAGGTGGTGACCGAGCGCGCGCGTGCGGGGGTGGCCTGCCGCATCATCATCGACCCGCTGGCCAGCACCGACTTCGAGAGGGTGACCAAACCCGAGCTCGTCGAAGCCGGCTGCGACGTGCGCATCTTCAGGCCGCTGTCGAAGGGCGTGACGGATCAACGCAATCACCGGAAGATCGTGGTGGTCGACGGGAAGGTCGGCTTCACCGGCGGCTTCGGCATCGCTGACGACTGGGTGGGCGATGGCGCGAAGGCAGGGCAGTGGCGCGAATCGAACGTGCGGGTGGAAGGGCCCGTGGTGAACCAGATGCAGCAGGCCTTCGCCGAGAACTGGCAGGAGGTCGATGGGCCGCTGCTGCCTGCCAGCGACTTTCCTGCCGAGCGGGCCACGGGGCAGACGCGCGCAGGGTTCGTCTCCAGCACCGGCTCGGGCCATCTCACCAAGGCCGAGCGGTTGACTCAGCTGATCATCGCCGCGGCCACGAAGCGGGTGTGGATCGCCAACGCCTACTTCGTGCCTTCGCCGGGGCTGATCAGCCTGCTGCTGGAGAAGCAGCTGCAAGGCGTCGACGTGCGCATCATGGCCGCGGGTAAAAAGACGGATCACCCCGAGGTGCTGCGCGAACAACGCGCGACGTACCCGAAGCTGCTCGAAGCGGGCGTGCGCATCTGGGAGTACGAGCCTTCGCTGCTGCACAGCAAGACGATGCTGGTCGATGATCACCTGAGCGTGGTCGGGT
Source organism: Archangium sp. (assembly GCA_043773025.1). GTDB lineage: Bacteria > Myxococcota > Myxococcia > Myxococcales > Myxococcaceae > Archangium_A. The sequence continues at coordinate 355 of JAYVFP010000011.1, read as the reverse complement.
CGATCAACCTCGATCGGCTCTCGCTGGCCGCGATGGAAGAAGGGTCACTGGTGATGTCGGACCCGCGGGTGGTCGCCGAGCTGGTGAAACACTGGGAGGCAGACATCACCCGCAGCAAAGAGGTGCCCTCGAAAAGGTGAGTGCGCTGAGCTCCATTTTCGCTGCGAGCTGAAGCCCGTAGAACCCCTGCGATCACACCTTCGGAGCAGGGGAATCGCATCATCGCCCTGCGCCCGAAATCGCTACCTTTTTCGGATGCAGATCGCTTCGAGAACAGTCCGTCGAGTCGTCGAGCGTGACGTCCGTGGGCTTCGACGCGAGCCTCTCGGCGATGGAAATCGAGTTCGCCGGTGGC
>JAYVFP010000010.1:0-58822 GCA_043773025.1 Archangium sp. | reverse complement strand
TACCTCGCCTTCGGGCGGTAAGTGCCCCCTCGACTGCGCTCGGGGAGACCGGTGATTGGAGTGACTTCTATTTCGGCCAACCCTGTCGGGATGACCGGGGCTAGAAGCGGTAGCCGACACCCACGACGCCCTCGAAGGTGACCTCAGCCGGGCGGCTGGTACGGATGGTCGGCCCGATGCGCGCGCGCACGAAAGCAGCGAGCTGGCTGGTGATGAAGTACTCGGCACCACCACCCGTGAGGATCGGCAGGTTGAAGCCGCCGAAGGTGCCGAACTCGACCCACATCGGGAGATCGATCAACACCGCGATGGCGATGGCGCTCGAGGCCACGATGCCCAGGCGAAACCCGATGGGAAAGGTGAGGCCGACACGGGCGCCCTGAAGAAAGGTCGAGTGGTAGAGCAGACCCGGCTCGAAGGTCAGCCCCATCGAGACGCGGCCCGAGTCGAGCAGCCGCAGCTTGAGCAGCCCCTGCACCTTGAAGCCCGGAGCCCCTTCGCGAAACATGCCTTCGATGCCGTAGACGAAGCCCAGCCGCGCACCGACGTTGATGCCCGACGCGATGCCGCGCAGGTAGCTGCCCGAGATCGACGGATACCCGGCGAAGGCCTCGAGCGCGTTCTCACCGGGAGCGAGCGTCTTGGGTCCGATCACGCTCCACGTCTGCCCGCTCTCTTCACTCGGGGCTTCGCCTTCTGCGTGCGCGACGCTGACCAGCAGCAACGACAGCAACAACGGCTTCAAGGCAGACCTCGTTCACGGGCGAGCGCGAGGAAGGCGGTCTCCATCGCGGTGAGTTGTTGCTGGGCTCGTGCGCGCGCGCCGGGCATGGGCTCACCTGCAGCGAGGTTCTCTTTCCACTCGAAGTACACCTTGATCTTCGGCTCAGTGCCCGACGGGCGGAGCGTCACGCGGCTTCCACCCTCGAGCTCCCACGCGAGCACGTTCGATTTGGGCAACGCGAGCTTCGTGGTGGCGAAGCCCTGCAGCCTGCTCTGCGCCTGGTAGTCGTTGGTCGCCTCGACCTTCAGCGAGCCGATGGCGGAGATGGGCCGCGCACGAAACGCCTCCATCACCGCGCGAATGGTGGCCGCACCGCTGGTACCCGCGAGCGTGGCGTTGAACTGCGAGGCGACGAAGAGGCCGTGCTCGCGCTGCACTTCTTCGAGGTAGCCCAGCAGCGTGGTGCCGCGCGCTTTGCACCAGGCAGCCATGTCGGCCAGCACCAGCGCCGCGCCCACGCCGTCCTTATCGCGCACCAAATCGCCCACCGTGTAGCCGAGCGCTTCTTCGTACCCCATGACGAAGTGGATGCCTTGCGGGAGCAGCTCCATCGCGCGATTGGCGATCCACTTGAAGCCGGTGAGCGTCTCTTCGAAACGTGCGCCCTTCGCGGCGGCGATCGCCTTGAGCTGCACCGAGGAGACGATGGTGGTGACCACCAGCGGGTTGGGCGTCTTGACCTGCGTGAGCATGAAGTGGCCGAGCAGCACGCCGACTTCGTTGCCGGTGAGCATGCGCAGCTTGCCGTGCTCGTCGCGCGCCATCACCGCGAGGCGGTCGGCGTCGGGATCGTTGGCGAGCACGAGGTCGGCCTTCACCTGCTCGGCGAGCGCAGTGGAGAGATCCATCGCGCCCTTTTCTTCCGGGTTCGGGAAACGCACCGTGGGGAAGGCGCCGTCGGGCTCTTGTTGCTGCGGTACGGGCGCGACGTGTTTGAAGCCGGCCTCTTTCAACGCGGCGACGACCCAGCGGCCACCGACGCCGTGCATCGCGGTGTAGACGATGGAGAGCTCGCCGGTCTTCTTCGTGGGGCGCAGCGCGAGGATCGCGTCGAGGTACTGGCGCTCGACGGATTTCGGTACGTCGATCCACAGGCCCTTGCTGCGGGCGGTGGCTTCGTCCATCAGCGCGATGCTGCTCGCGGGGCCCACGGCGTCGATGGCGGAGGCGATGCCTGCGTCATGCGGGGGCACGATCTGCGCGCCGTTGCCCCAGTAGACCTTGTACCCGTTGTACTCAGGCGGGTTGTGGCTCGCGGTCACCATCACTGCAGCGGCCGCCTTCACTGAGCCCATGCCGAAGGCAGTCACCGGCGTGGGGGAGAGATCTTCGAACACGTGCGCAGGCACGCCTTCAGCGGCGAGCACCATGGCGGTCTCCCGCGCGAACTCGAGGCTCATGTTGCGGCCGTCGCGGCCGATGACCACGCCGCGTGCCCCGATGTCGGGGACAGTCGCTTTCAAGTACCGCGCGAGGCCTGCGCTGGTGCGGCGCACGACGGCGAGGTTCATGCGGTTGGTGCCGCCCCCGAGCACGCCGCGCAGCCCGGCGGTGCCGAACTCGAGTGACGCGCCGAAACGCTCTTCGAGTTCTTTCCAGTCTCTCTTCGCCAGCAGAGCGCGCACTTCCTCGGCAGTGGTCTTGTCGGGATCACCATCGGCCCACGCAGTTGCCACCATCGCCAAGCGTTCCTGGTCCATGTCGCGTGAATTACGGCAACCACGGGGTCCGAGGAAAACAATTGTCGAGGACCTGCTCTCGCCGACGAGCTCCCTCTCCCCGAGGGGGAGAGGGTTGGGGAGAGGGCAGACGCTGAGCGCTGTGTGTGACTTGGAACGAGCCGACTCACGGTGCGCTCACGGGCCTTCAAGAACGGGCGCTCGACCGCGAAGTGAAGCGCTGCCTCGACCAGAAGGGCCCGAGCGGCCAGCGGTCGAAGGCCAGCAGCACCGACCGCGGCAAAGGCCAGTGAGACATTTCTGCACGCTCGCCCTCTCCCCGACTCTCTCCCCCGCAGGGGAGAGGGAGAGCGGTGGAGCGCGGTGGGGAGCCATCGAGAGGCTCTCAAAATTCCGTCAGTACTTCGAGTTCGACTTCGCGCCCGTGACGATGGCGATCGAGGCCGACGCGCCGATGCGGTTCGCGCCCGCGGCGATCATCTTCATCGCGTCTTCGGTCGAACGAACCCCACCCGACGCCTTTACGCCCACGTCCTCACCGACGATGCGCCGCATGAGGGCCACGTCTTCCACGGTCGCCCCACCTTGCGCAAAACCAGTCGACGTCTTCACGAACGCCGCGCCCGCCGCCTTCGAGAGCGCACAGCCGATGATCTTCTCTTCGTCCTTCAACTGCGAGGTCTCGAGGATCACCTTCACAGGCCACGGCTTCGCGGCATTGACCACCGCCTCGATGTCCTTCTGCACCAGCGCGTAGTCCTTCGCCCTGAGCGCACCGATGTTGATGACGGTGTCGATTTCCTTCGCGCCGCAGCGCACCGCTTCACGCGTCTCGAACGCCTTGGCCGAGGGAACACCTGCGCCGAGCGGAAAGCCGACCACCGCGATCGCGATCACCGACGAGCCGTGCAGCGCGCGCGCCGCCGTACCCACGTTGGTCGAGTTCACGCACACCGTGGCAAAGCCGTACTTCTTGGCCTCCTCGCACAGCTTGAGCACCTCTTCGCGGGTGGCCTCGGGCTTGAGCAGGGTGTGGTCGATGAACTGCGCGATGTCTTTACTCGTGCGCAGGCGATCCGGCGTCACGCGCTCGGTCAGCCCGGCGCGAATCGAGAGCGAGGTGCCGCAGGTGTCGTGGTTGGCGCACTCGAAGCACGAAGGCGCACACTCCTCCGCGCTGGTGACCTTGCCGACAGCGCCGTTGCCACTCTTCGCAGGGCCCGGGGTGCAGGGTTCTTCTTTGCCGACCCGGAGGGCGTCGAGGCGCCGCTTCACGCGGTCCGTGATGTCATCCACCAGAGCGTTGACTTCGTTGGACATGGGGACCCCAGAGATATCAGTGCCCGATGCTCATCGCGAGCGCGATCACTGCCACGTACAGGCCGATGAAGCCCCCGCACAGCAGCAAGACGGGCAGGAGCACCGCCGCCGAAGCCTTGCCAGGGGTCGTCTTGTGCAGGTGCATCAGCGCGATGATGCGCAGCACGATGGCCCAGAGGGGGAAGACGTAGAAGCTGCAGAAGGGGATGACGCCCAGCAGGTACGAGCTCATGCCCAGCGCGTACGCGCGCACCGTGACGGTGAAGCTCTTCGGCTCAGCGCCCAGTGCTCTGAGCGCCAGGTGCTCGATGCCCGAGACGAACAACACACTGACGATGGTGAAGGCGAGCGCGATGCCCAGATAGACGAGCAGCCCCAGCACCATGAACGCCGACATGCCCGGCGGACCGTCATTCGGAGCCATCAACTGGGCCGCCAGCAGGAAGGGGATGCCCAGCAGGAACGTGGGGCACAGGCCCACCACCGAGGACAACAACGCGAAGCCGATCGAGCTCCCCAGAGGCGCATCGGGCTCGGCCGTCCTCAGCGACGCGCTGGGGCTCGAGAGCATCAAGACGCACGTGCGCCACCACCCCCGCCACACGCCCAGCGTCTCCCGCTCGTCCCAGGGGAGCCTCGTGATGAGGGTCATGCACTTCGTGCACAACCAATCTGCACCGTGCGCCGAAAGGCAGTTGCCGCAGCCGAACGTGCCGCAGCGCGAGCAGGCGCCCGTGGCCTTCACGTCGGGGTGCACGGCGCAGATCGCATCGCCCGCGGGGATCGGCAGGGGCAACGCACAGTGAAAGCACGTCTGCTGATCGGGTGGGTTGTAGTAGCCGCAGGCGGGGCAATTCACGATTCTGGCGAGCTTCCTCCAGAGGTGAACCGGTAAGGTGATTTATGAGCAGTTCCTCCAGCACGCTCGATCAACTCTGGCAAACCCTGGGGCTCGATTCGCTCCCCCCTGACGCCGGAAGCGCCGAGCACCTGGGCAGCACGCGGGTGCCCGATTGGGACGAAGCCACCCTGCCCCAGGGCAAGCCGCGTGAAGCACCACCGGCCACCGAGCGCATCGACCTGCCGCAGATTTCCTTGCAGCCGCCCACGGGTGACACGCCGCCGCAAGTACGTGAGCGCGAGCTGGTGGTCACCGGCCTCCTCGGAGAAGGCGGCATGGGCCGGGTGCTGCTCGCGCATCAGGCCTCGCTCGGTCGCGACGTGGCCGTGAAGGTGCCGCGCGCGAACGCCACCAAAGGCACCGTCAACGCGTTGATCTCCGAGTCGATCATCACCGGCGGGCTCGAACACCCCGGCGTCATCCCGGTGTATTCCATGGCCAGCGATGCTTCGGGGCAGCCCGCGTTGGTGATGAAGCGCGTCGACGGCGTGTCGTGGTCGATGCTCATTCGCCACGCTGAAGATCCCGCGTGGAACCTTATCGCCGCGCCTGACACCGACCGCATCGAGACGCACGTCGAGCTGCTGCGCCAGGTGTGCAACGCGATCGCCTTCGCGCACCGCAAGGGCGTGCTCCACCGCGACATCAAACCGTCCAACGTGCTCATCGGCGAGTTCGGCGAGGTCTACGTGGCCGACTGGGGCATCGCCACGCGCAAGCTGTTGCCAGGCCAAACCCGGAAGCCGAGCCTGGTGGGCAGCCCCGTCTACATGGCGCCCGAGATGGTCACCGGCGACGACGCTCAGATGGATGAGCGCACCGACGTCTTCCTGCTCGGCTCGACCTTGTACGAGCTGCTCTCAGGCCACCCCCCCTGGACAGGCAGCGATCTGCGCGCCGTGGTGGAGAACGCCTGGCAGTGCCAGCCGCGCCCCCTGCCCGCCTCTGCGCCTCCGGAGCTTGCGGGCATCTGCCTCAAGGCCATGGCGGTGGAGAAGGCAGATCGTTTCGCCTCGGCGCTCGAGTTCCGCGAAGCGCTCACCGGCTTCTTGCGTCACCGCGGCTCGGTGCGACTGGCGAAGGCGGCTGATGAACGGCTGCAGACGCTGCTGGCCACGCTGCAGAGCACCTCGCGTGAGAACGTGTACCCGCTGCTCTCGGAGTGCCGCTTCGGCTTCACCCAGGCGCTGCGCGAGTGGCCCGAGAACGCCGTCGCACGTGAGGGCCTCGTGCGTTGTCTCGAGGCCACCGCGCGCCATGAGGTGTCGCAGAACAACCTGGTCGCGGTGCGCGCCCTGCTCTGCGAGATGGAGCGCGTTCCCGCAGACCTGGTCGCCGCAGTCGCCGTCATGGAGAAAGCCGTCGCCGAGACCTCACGCCGGCATGCGCGCCTCGAGCAGCTCAGCCAGGAAATGGATCCCCACGTCGCCTTTCGCCAGCGCGTGTTGGTGTTCGCCGCAACGACCGTCGCGATCGCGCTGATGACGGCGCTCCCCTATGTCTTCGTCGAGCAAAGCCACCGCCTCCGCGACCAACTCGGCAGTTGGTTGCTGTCGGTGAAGCTGGCGGCGGTGTTGTCCATCTTCGCTGGTGCGATGTGGCTGGGCCGACGCTCGTTGCTGTCCACCCGGCTCAACCGGCGCATCACGGGCCTCGTGGCGATGTCGACGGTCGGCACGCTCCTGCAACGGCTGGTCGCGGGGCTGATGGGCTTTTCGGACCGCGAGACGTTGCTGCACAACTTCGTGATGGTCCTCGTGGTCAGCGCGACCGGCGGCATCACCCTGCACGGGGGCTTCTTCTGGTCGGCTGGCGTGATGGCCCTGGGTCTGCTCGTGGCGTTGCTGGTGCCGGGCTACGAGGTGCAGTTGTTCAACATCTCCGCGGGCGGGGCGTTGATCTTCTCGATGCTCTCGTGGCGCGGGTGGAAGGGCGAGCTGTCGCTCGGAGAAAAGGAGCGCCCTCCCCCCCGCGGGGGAGAGGGCTGAGCGGACTCAGCCACCCGGAATGAGGGCGAGCATCTCTTCGTAGACGGCCTTGAAGTCACCCCGGGCCTTGAGGTTCTCCAGGTTCTGCGAGAGCCCGCCGACCGCGCGATAGAAGTTCACCGATTCTCTGGGCGGCTTGATGCCGCTGAGCCTGGTGGCGTTCTTGATGAAGTGGTTGCGCATGTCGCGGGTCAGCCCGCTCTGCGCGAAGTCGAAGTCACGCGTGCGCGGCGGCCGGGTGGCGATCTCGATGACCGTCTGCACGAAGTCGCGCGCGTTCGGCGCGTCGTCGAACTGGAAGCCGCTGTCGAGCGAGAGCTGAATGCAATCGAACGGCTCTTGCTTCACGACGTACGTGAACAGGCGGCGGTTCACGTCGAGCCACCGGTGCGACATCTGCTTGATGGCCCCGAAGTCGAGCACGCCCACTTTGCCGTCGGGCAGCAGCAAGAAATTGCCCGGGTGTGGATCGCAGTGGATGGTGCCGCTGAGCAGCAGCGGGCCCCAGATGGCGCGCATGATCGACCGCGAGGCGTGGAAGCGCTCCTCGTTCGACTTCTGGTCGAGGTGGTTGATGAACTCCTTGAGCGTGGGGCCGTGGAGCAGCTCGAGCGTGAGCACCTTCTCGGCAGTGAGCGCCTCGAACGAACGCGGCACCACCACGTCAGGCAACCCCGCGGCGGCCTTCGCGAACTGGATTCCGCGTTGGGCCTCGAGCCGGTAGTCGAGCTCGTCCATCATGCTGTCCCGCAGCTCGGCGTAGTACGCCTTGCCGTGACCCATGCGCGTGGTGGTGGCCAGCACGCTGACCATCGCGCCGAGGTTGTCGAGGTCTGACTTCAGCGCGTCGGCGATGTCGGGGTACTGCACCTTGACCGCCACCTCGTCGCCTTCGTGCGTGCGCGCCTTGTGCACCTGGCCCAACGACGCTGAAGCGAGCGGCTTCTCGTCGAACCACGCGTAGGCCTCTTCGGGCGGCTTGCCGAGCTGCGAGCTGATCACCTCGCGCACCCGGGCATACGGCATCGGCGGCGCCTGGTTCTGCAGCCGCGCCACCACCGCGCGCACCTCGGGCGTGAGCAGTTCGGGATCCATGCTCACCTGCTGGCCGATCTTCATGGCCAGGCCCTTCAGGTCGCCCAGCGTGGCGACCAGCTTCTCTGCCGCGCCTGCGCCGAGAATCGACTCTTCGTCGTTGCCCCTGAGGCGATTGACGCCGCGCGCGACCACGTCGGTGGAAAGCCGCGCCGATAGCTTCGCGAGCTTGGCCAGCCGCGCGAAACGACCGGTGGACAACTTCGAGTCATCGTCACTCATGCGGTCCAAAGCCCTTCAGGGGCGACGACGTGGGGGAGAAGCACAGGCCTTCTTTATAACGGGAGCCAGGCGGGCCGCATCAGGCCTGCAGCGACGCGACGCCCCGTCTGAGCAGCTCGCGCACCACGGCCGCGACCTCCATGGGGGTCACCTGCAGGCGCGAAATCACCTCGGCGGGGGTCAGCTTCTGCTCGCACAACATGCGCACCATCGGCTGCCAGGCGGGCGGGCCCACCGTGATGAACAGGCGGTAGAGCGCTTCGTTGACCTGCAGGGCGCGCGCACGGGCCAGCTGCCCCTCGGCGGCGCGTTTGTGCTCGTCGTTGAGCCACGGCACCAGGCGAGCCAGCGTGGCCTCGGTGGGGTGACCTGCGAACCCTTCGTTGGGCGCAGGCGTGCCCGGGCAAAGCGACCCTTCGGCCTGTTTCGAGGTCAGAAAACCGGCCACTGCGCGATCGCCCGACAACGAGGTGCCGCCGATGAGCGCAGTGCACTCCACCAGGCGGCCGGCGTCGAACCACAAGCGCCAGTTGGCCCAGCTGTCGCGCGCGTCGAGCTGCCCGCTGTACTTCGTCGAGGTCAAGGCACGCAGCGTCCACTGCGGCCCCAGCGAGCCAAAGTTGAACTCGATGCCGCCATCCGTCGCCACCAGGCGCAGAAAACGGCGGCGCGGCTCCACCAGCTCGCGCACCTGCACCTCGAGCGAGGAAAGCCGCAACGACTTGGGAAAGTACGCCTGGGCGCCAGCGTGCAGCAGCCGCAATGACTCGCGGTAATTGTCTTGCGCCGAGAACAGCGCCATCGGCGTCTCGTGCGTGCGCAGGTCTTCGCGCACCATGCGCAAGAGGCCCCAGCCATCGAGGCGCGGCATGTTGAGATCGGCGATCACCACCTCGAAGCTGCGCTCGGTCAGCAGCTTCATCGCCTCGAGCCCGTCAGCGGCGGTGGCCACCGGGTAGCCCTTCTTCGAGAAGTACCCCGAGAGCATCATCACCACGGCGGGGTCGTCGTCGACGAAGAGGATCGGCGTGCGCGCGGCTTCGGGGTCGACCACCACGGGCGGCGTGGCGATGGGGGGCAGCCGCGTCGGCTCCTCGAGCGGTGCCGGGGTCGGCTGCACCCGCGCCTGGCCGAACTCGCGGTAGGTGACCACGAAGGGCTCTTCTTCGCCCATGAAGTCCACCAGCCCAGAGGCCCCGTCGGCGCCTTCGGTGTACGTCCACGCGTCGCTCGCCCGGGTCATCGCGGCCAGCGCGGGCTCCATCGTCAGCTCGCGCAGCCGCGCCGCCTTGAGCACACCGCGCACGAAGAACGCACGGCCGTTTTCACCCACCGCCAGCCCGCCAGTGCGCCGGGTGCGCATGAGGTGCATCGCCAGCTCGCTCAGCTCCCGGCCCCCACCGCGGCCGGCCAGCTCGCCGGTGCGATCCGGCAGCTCGGCCATCAACAGGCGCAGGCGGTTGACGTGCAAACGGGCGCTGAAGGGTTCCTGCAACAGCTCGACGACGCCGGTGCGCAACGGGCGCACGAATCGTTCGTCGTTCACGTCGCGGCACAACAGGGCGACCGGCACCGGGGTGGCCTCGAGCCTTGCCAACAAGGCGGCCAGCTGGGGCGAAGCGAGCTCGGAGTGCACCAGCAACACCGACGGCCGGAAGTCGCGCAGGCTTTCGCTGACGTCTACGGGCGCGAAGCTGCACCAGGTCACCGGGAAGCCGGCGCTGTCGAGGGCCAGACCCATCTTCTGTGCGGGCGCGGTGTCCGCATCGATGATCAGCACGCGCGCTTCGGTACCCATTCGTCGACAGGCAGCTTGCCACCCCTGTGCCCGCCCGGGGGAAACCGTTGCGCGCCGAGGCGTGTGTGCTATGCGCCGCGCGCTGTCAGTGAAGTCAATGGGCCCAGTCTCTGGCTCCATTTTTCTCTTTAGGGGAATCAACCCGATGAAACTCTCAAGACTTGCGGGCGTCGCAACGCTGCTCACGCCGCTCCTCGCACTCGCCAACGAGGCGAACCTGGTGTTGCCTGATCTCTCGTCTCAGATGTTCCTGGGCATCAACGGCCGAGCTCTTCTGATGTCGGGCATCGCGGTCTCCGTGCTGGGTCTCGCGTTCGGCCTCGTGCAGTACATGCAGTTGCGTGCGCTGCCGGTGCACAAGGCGATGCTCGAGATCTCCGAGCTCATCTTCGAGACCTGCAAGCAGTACCTGATCACCCAGGGCAAATTCATCATGGTGCTGTGGGTGTTCATCGGCGCCGTCATCGCCGTGTACTTCTCGATGGCGCACGTCGATGGCAAGGCCGCCGAGTGGTCCACCCCGGTGCGCGTCGCCATCATCCTGTTCTTCTCGCTGGTCGGCATCGCCGGCAGCTACGGCGTGGCGTGGTACGGCATTCGCGTCAACACCTTCGCCAACTCGCGCGCGGCGTTCAGCTCACTGACGGGCAAGCCCTTCGGCACCTACGCGATCCCGCTCAAGGCCGGCATGTCGATCGGCATGATGCTCATCAGCACCGAGCTGCTGCTCATGCTGGGCATCCTCTGCTTCGTGCCCGGAGAGCTCGCGGGCTCGTGCTTCATCGGCTTCGCTGTCGGTGAGTCGCTGGGCGCCTCGGTGCTCCGCATCGCCGGCGGCATCTTCACCAAGATCGCCGACATCGGCTCTGACCTGATGAAGATCGTCTTCAAGATCAAGGAAGACGACGCGCGTAACCCCGGCGTGATCGCCGACTGCGTGGGCGACAACGCGGGCGACTCGGTCGGTCCTTCGGCTGACGGCTTCGAGACCTACGGCGTGACCGGCGTGGCGCTCATCGTGTTCATTCTTCTCGCGGGCGACGCGTCGAACAACCAGGCGGTGCAGGTGCAGCTGCTGGTGTGGATCTTCGCGATGCGCGTGATGATGGTCATCACCAGCTTCCTCTCGTACTCGATCAACGATTTCATCGCGAAGGCCCGCTACGCCAACGCCACGCACATGAACTTCGAGCAGCCGCTCACGCAGTTGGTGGTGCTGACCTCGATCCTGTCCGTGCTGGTGACCTTCGGCGCCTCGTACTTGCTCATTCCGAGCATCAGCGGCGACACCACGATGTGGTGGAAGCTGTCGGCGATCATCACCTGCGGCACCGCGGCGGGCGCCATCATCCCCGAGCTGGTCAAGGTGTTCACCTCGACCGAGTCGCGGCACGTGCGTGAAGTCGTCACGGCGTCCAAAGAAGGCGGCGCGTCGCTCAACGTCATCTCAGGCCTGGTGGCGGGTAACTTCTCGGCCTACTGGCTGGGCGTCACCCTCGTCTTCCTGATGGGCATCGCCTACTGGTTCTCGGGCATGGGCCTCTCGCACCTCTTCCCCATCGCCGGCAGCATCGACCCCTCGCCCGTGTTCGCCTTTGGCCTCGTGGCCTTCGGCTTCCTGGGCATGGGTCCGGTGACCATCGCGGTCGACAGCTACGGTCCGGTGACGGACAACGCGCAGTCGGTCTACGAGCTCTCGCTCATCGAGACGATTCCGAACGTGAAGGAAGAGATCAAGAAGGACTTCGGGTTCGAGCCGAACTTCGAGCTGGGCAAGCAGTTCCTCGAAGAGAATGACGGCGCGGGCAACACGTTCAAGGCCACTGCCAAGCCGGTGCTCATCGGTACGGCGGTCGTCGGCGCCACCACGATGATCTTCTCGATCCTCTTCTCCATCACCAACGGTCTGCAGGTGGGCATCGAGAACGTCTCGCTGCTGCACGCACCCTTCTTGCTCGGCCTCATCATGGGCGGCTCGGTGATCTACTGGTTCACCGGCGCTTCCATGCAGGCCGTGGCGACCGGCGCCTACCGCGCGGTGGAGTTCATCAAGCAGAACATCAAGCTCGATGGCGCCGCGAAGGCTTCGGTGAGCGACTCGAAGAAGGTCGTCGAGATCTGCACGAAGTACGCGCAGAGCGGCATGCTCAACATCTTCCTGGTGATCTTCTTCTCGACGCTGGCGTTCGCCTGCTTCGAGCCCTACTTCTTCATCGGCTACCTCATCTCGATCGCGCTCTTCGGCCTCTACCAGGCCATCTTCATGGCGAACGCGGGCGGCGCCTGGGACAACGCGAAGAAGCTGGTCGAGACCGAGCTGCGCGCCAAGGGCACCGACCTGCACGCGGCCTGCGTGGTCGGCGACACCGTCGGCGATCCCTTCAAGGACACCTCGTCGGTCGCGCTCAACCCGGTCATCAAGTTCACCACGCTGTTCGGCCTGCTGGCCGTCGAGCTGGCGTACGAAATCGGCAAGATTCAGTCGGGCACGGATCGTCTCGGCAAGGCCATCTACATCTTCAAGGCCAACCCCCTGACGCTCTCCCTCTCGGCGGTGTTCTTCGTCATCTCGATGTTCTTCGTGTATCGCTCGTTCTACGGCATGCGCATCGAGACCGGCGTCAAGAGCGAATCGGTCGAGACGCCCGTGAAGACCGCGGCGTAAGTCACCCGCGGTTTTGATGATGCGACGGCCACTCCGGGCAACTGGGGTGGCCGTTTTGCTTTGCGCGGTGTCTGGTGGGGTCCACCTCGCGCGTCGCATCTGCTAGGGGGGAAAGCGCCGTGAGCTCCGCTGGAATGTCCATTCTCCGTCTGACCTTCCTGGGTACCTCGGCTGCGATGCCGACGCTGCACCGCAACGTCTCGGGCCTGGCGGTGAAGGCCGATGGAGACCTGCTGCTGTTCGACTGCGGTGAAGGCAGCCAGCGGCAGATGATCAAGTACGGCACGGGGTTCTCGGTCGATGCGGTGTTCTTCACGCACTTCCACGCCGATCACTACCTGGGCATCATCGGGTTCTTGCGCACGCTGGGTATGGGCGGCCGCGTCGAGCCGCTGACGCTCTATGGGCCGGTGCAGGCCCGGAAGATCCTCGACGCAGCGATTCACCTGGGCGTCGACCGGCTCGCGTTTCCCGTGAACATCGAAGAGCTGCGCGGCGGGGAATTCCTGCAGCGCAAGGGCTACGGCATTCGCGCGGTGCGGGTGGATCACCGGGTCAATGCGCTGGGGTACGCGCTGGAAGAGGACCTGCGACCAGGGCGGTTCGATCCCGAGGCCGCGCGCAAGCTCGGGGTTCCATCGGGGCCTGACTTCGGGAAGCTGCAGAAGGGGCAGACCATCACGCTCGCCGATGGCACGGAGGTCAAGCCGGAGCAGGTGATGGGCGGCTCACGGCCTGGGCGCAAGGTGGTCATCTCGGGCGATACCCGGCCGTGCGTGGCGATGACGGAAGCGGCGCGCGAGGCGGATCTGCTGATTCACGAGGCCACGTTCAGTGATGAGGAGCAGGCGCGGGCGATCGAGACGCGGCACTCCACGGCGCGGGAAGCGGCTCGCATCGGGCATGAGGCGAAGGTGAAGCGGTTGGTGCTGACGCATCTGTCGTCACGACACGACGTCGATCCGCGGCCGCTGCTCGAGCAGGCGAAGCAGGAGTACTCAGGGCCGCTGGAGATCGCGTACGACGGGTTCACGATCGAAGTGCCGCTGCGAGAGTAGTTCTCCCTCGCCCTGCGCGCAGGGTCGGGGTGAGGGGCCGAAGTGAGTTCAGAAGCAGCCCTGGAGCGCGAGAGTCTAAAAGTGATCAGCGCGGTGCGCGTCGCGAGCAGGCCTCTCCGCTTCGAGCACGGATCCTCAGGTGACCAGGTTCGCCCGGGACGACTTTCCCAGCCGTAACAACAGGGTTGTTACGCGTAACAACAGGGTTGTTACGACGCGGAGAGGAGCACCGGACCCTTACCTGCTCCCGTGAGGATCCGTGCCCGCAGGCGAGAGGCCAGCATGGGTTTGCCGCCGGGCGGAAACGATCGATACCGCCTTCCCTCAGGGCCCTCAGGAATTCGTCGAGTTCACTTCGTCCACTGATCGAGCCACCCGTTCACCGTCTCGTGCCAGACGATCGAGTTCTGCGGCTTGAGCACCCAGTGGTTCTCGTCGGGGAAGTAGAGGAACTTCGAGGGAATGCCTTTGCGCTGGAGCGCGGTGAAGGTCGCCATGCCGTGCGTCTCCACCACGCGGAAGTCTTTGCCGCCGTGCACCACCAGCATCGGCGTCTTCCACTTCGCCACGTAATCGATGGGGTTGTGTTTGACGTAGCTGGCCGGGTTCTCCCAGGGCGTGCCGCCGTGCTCCCACTCGGGGAACCAGAGCTCCTCGGTGTCGAAGTACGCGAAGCGCTCGTCGAGGTTGCCGTCGTGGCTGACCAGGCACTTCCACGGCTCGCTCCAGTTGCCGGCGATCCAATTGACCATGAAGCCGCCGTAGCTGGCGCCCAGCGCGCACAGCCTGTTCTTGTCGATGAAGGGGTACTTCGTGAGCGCAGCGGCCAGACCCTTCTGCAGATCTTCCAGCGGCTTGCCGCCCCAATCACCCGAGATGGAGTCGGTGAAGGCCTGCCCGTACCCCGTGGAGCCATGGAAATCGATCATCACCGCCACGTAGCCGCGAGCCGCGTACGTCTGCGCATTCCACCGGTAGTGCCAGTGATTGCCGAAGCTGCCCTGCGGCCCACCGTGAATGAGAAACGCCAGCGGGTACTTCTTCTTCGCGTCGAAGCCGACCGGCTTCACCAGATACCCGTACACCGTCTCGTCGTTCCAACCCTTGAAGCTGAACTGCTCCGGACCGCCGAGTACGAACGACGCGAAGGCCGCCGCGTTCACGTCGGTGAGCTTCTTGAGACCGCCCTTCCCATCGACCGCCAGCGCGTAGATGTCAGCCGCCGACACAAGGGAGTCGTGCAGCACGATGAGGCCGTTGCCCGTCACCTCGAGCGAGCTCACGTTGCCGTCGCTCATCACCTTCGTCACCTGCCCGCTCGCAGGGTCGATCGCGAACACGCCGTGCTGACCGAGATCATCGGCCGTCACGAAGATCGACTTACCGTCCTTCGACCACGCCAACGTGGAGGCCGAACGATCCCACGCGTCGGTGAGCGAACGCTCCTGGCCGGTGGCGACGTCGCGCACCATCACGCGCAGCTTGTCGGCTTCGAACTTCGGCTTGCTCATCGCCAGGTACGCCAGCGTCTTGCCGTCGGGGGAAAACACCGGGAAGCCGTCGGTCGCGCGGTTGGTGGTGGTGAGCTTCACCGGCGCCTTGCTCCCGTCGAGCGGCACGGAGAACAGATCGAGATCGGTGCTCCACGCTTCTTCCCGGCCCGCGTCACGCGCGACGTAGACGAGCGTCTTGCCGTCGGGGCTGATGGTGAAGTCTTCGGCGCCACCGAACGGCTTGCTGGGCGAGTCGGCGTTCTGCTTCTTCTGCAGGTTCACCACCGGCCCACCGCTGAGCTTCTGCGCGAAGAGGTGCGCGCGGCGGCCGTCTTTCCAGGTGTCCCAGTGGCGGAACATCAGGCTGTCGTAAATTTGCGCGCTGCTCTTCACCTTCGACTTCTCCGCGAGGCGCTTGGCCGTGCACTCGAGCGTGTCGCAGTCGACGAACACCTCAGAGGCGAAGACCACGGTCTGCCCATCGGGTGACAGCGTGTACGCGTCGACGTCGAGCGGGAGCCTCGTGACCTGCGTCGCTTCGCCCCCCTCGAGCGGCAAACGCCAGAGCTGGTTGAGGCCCGAGCGCGCGGCGAGGAAGTAGACGCTCTTGCCGTCGGGACCCCACGACGGATCGGTCTCGTTGCCCTCGTGCGAGGTGAGCTGCTTGAGGCCCGAGCCATCGGCGTTCACCAGAAAGAGATCGACGCGGCCCTTGTTGGCCTCCAGATCCGTGCTGCGCAGCGCGAAGACCACCTTCGTTCCATCGGGCGAGACGCGGAACGTGGCGATGCGCTTGAGCGCGACCTGGTCTTGAACGGTGTACGGCTTCTTCACCGCGGGGGCAGCGGCGAGGGCGACGACGAGCAAAGAAGCAATCATGTCGAGCGCATAGCATCACCGGTCTCCCCGAGCCCAGTCGAGGGGGCACTTGCAGTGCGAAGGAGAGGCAATCCCTCGACTGCGCTCGATGCGAACGGTGTGGGCTGTTCCTTTGGAGCGTTGAGCGGTTCGGCGAGTACTAGAACGTGCCGCCCAGGCCAACGCCGGCGCTGCCCCTGCCGAACGACATGGGCATCGGAAGGAACAAGGACGCATAGCGGTCGCGAACCAGTTGGTGTCTTGGCACCGCGATTCCGGCGATCAACATCGCGGCCCCACCAGCCTGAACGAGCCCGTCCAATGCCAGAAAGAACACGTCGGTCGCTTGCAGGCTGCGGAACGTTCCCATCGCGATGAAGGGCCCCAGAATCGGAATGAAGAGGGGGATCGCCTGGCCCTGGCTGGTGTCGATGGCGATGGACGCGGCCAGAACATTCAAGAGCCAAACGCCGCCGAACACCGACGCGCCGGCAATCACCAAACCCGTGCGAATCTGCGTGCGGGGCTGATACCCGGGAGGCACCGACTCACCGGGCTCCCATTCGAGGGTGCGCGGCGCGTTGGCAGCGGGATAGTTCATATACGGGGGAGGAGCAGCCGGGGGCGGAGGGGGCGGCAGATCGGCTGGAGCGGACTGTGCGAGGGCGCTTCCTCCGGTGACAGCGACCAACGTCACCAACATCCAACGCTTCAGCGATGCAGCAGTTCGCACGATGTGCCCCTTTATTTGCGGCTCTCAATTTGCCCAGCCGGTTCCGCCGAAAAGTTAAGCAGGGGCCACCACGAACTCCAACTGTTGTTCCACCGTGTCGCCTCAGCTCGTTTCCCATCGCGTCGATAGGTGGCGCTTCGCCCAGTGGACTGGCGGCGAAGCGTGCGGTCAACGTGCGCCCTGTGTCTGCAACCATTCGTCTCGTCGCGTCGTTGAGCCTTCTCTTCGTCCTGGGCTGTGAGACGCCCGCCCCGGTGCCGGGAGTCGATCGAGCGCCAGGTGCTCGAACACCGCGCTCCGCCGCGTGCGATCCGCTCGACGAGACGCGCTGCCTGCTGCCCTGGCCATCGAATGTGTACACCGTCGCAGACGCCACCTCGCCCACCGGCCTGCACGTCTCCCTCTCGTTCCGCTCGCTGCCCGTGCGCGACAACCCAGCCTCTCTCAATCGCGCCGATGGCTTTTCTGTCGCGACCCCGCTCGCCGTGGGGTTCCCGAAGCCCGTCGATCGCCGGCTGCATGGGCAGAAGGCGACCACCGCGGTGAGGCTGTTCCTCGCGCAACCTGGCCGCGCGCAGCGGGGGCAGTCGGTGCCGCTGCGGTTGTCGGTGGTGAACGACTCGACCGATGGCGGCTTCTCGGGTGACAGCCTGCTGATCGCCTACCCGCTGCGGCCGATGGAATACGACGCCGACTACGTCGCGGTCGCCCTCGATGAAGTGAAGGCCGATGATGGCAGCACGTTCGAGACCCCGCCGCTGGTGAAGGTGGCGCTCGGGCTCACGACTCCGGCGACCGATAATGAACGCGCGCTCGCCGCGTACCACGCGCCCACCCGGGCGCTGCTGGTCGAGGCAGGCGTCGAGCTCACGCACGTGCTCCGCGTCTGGGACTTCACCACCCGCTCGGCCGCGAGTGTTCGTGAGCCGCTCGACACCATGCGCGCGGCTGCGCTCGGGGCGGTCGATGCCGGCACGCTCACCTTCGAGGTGCAGACCGCCACCTTGTTCCCCTCAGGAGCGGCGATCGAGCTGCGCGGCACCGTCTCGGGCCTTCCCCATTTCCTCGAAACCGATGGTGGGCTCTCGCTGGGCCCAAATGGTTTGCCGCGCCAGACCGGAGTGCACACCGCTCCCTTCCGCGCCGTGCTTCCCGCGGGGGTGGGCGCCTATCCGGTGGTGGTCTACGGACACGGCACCGGGGGCACGGTCTACGACGACACGTTCGATCAGGAGATCGTCGCGGCAGGCGCGGCGAAGCTGAACCTGGAATGGAGCGGGTGGACTGAAGCGAGCACCGTCAAGACGCTGGTCAGCTTCGAGAAGGTCTTCTCGGGCACCCATGGCTCGACGGGGGGCCTGTTGCAGGCGCTCAGTGACGCGGCGGCGCTGCAGGCTTCACTCGCGGTGAAGCTGGGCGACAAGCTCTCTGAGGCTTCGTTCGGTGGCCTCCTGAATCCGGCCGCGGGCCGGCGACCTGACGTCAGCACGCTCGTCTATGCGGGTGGCTCGCTGGGCGGCACCATGGGCTACGTGCTCTCTCAGTCCGAGCCGAACATTCGTTTCGCGGTGCTCAACGTGCCCGGCGCGGCGTGGACGCACTTCGCGCCAGAGTCTGAGCTGTGGGGCACGCTCACCGTGCTGTTCAGGGCCTCGACTCCGAGCGCGATCGATCGAGCGCTGGGCATGTCGATGACCCAGACGAACTGGGACCCCGTCGATGGTGCAGCGTGGGCCGCGTTGTCGGGGCGCAGTGACCTGTTGATCCTCTCGCAGCAGAGCATGGGCGACCCCATCCTTCCGAACATCGGCTCGGAGTTCCTCGCAGCCTCGAGCCACTCAGTGCAGCTCGGCGCGGTGCTCGAGCCGATCGAAGGCGTGCCTCAGGTGGAAGGCCCGGTCAGGCGCTCGGCCATCACGCAGTTCCGCGTGCCGAGCAGTGAGATGGGCCTTTCGATTCACGGCTTCGCAGCGAAGGGCTCGGCGGCAGGCGTCGCGGCGCGGCAGCAGATCTCGGCGTTCATCACGTCGGTGTGGGCCGGGTCGCCGCAGATTGCGTTGCCCACCGCGTGCGAGACCAGGCCGGGGAAGAGCTGCGACTTCTCGACGCCTTAGAGCGCGGCCGAATGCTGCGGAGCAGGCAACATCAGCTCATGGGTCTGAGTGAGTTTCGGTCAGCGGATTCTGACGGCCGGGTGTACGTACGCGCCCCGGCTGCGGCGATACCCCGGCACGTAGACCCGCACACCCACCGGCCGGTACGTCGGGTACCGCACGTACGCCCGCACCGGGCGGCGGTAATACGTCGGCGGCGCGGGGTTCCACTGCGTGTGCTGCGTGCTCACCGCGGCCACTTCTTCCGGCGGCGCTTTGGAGGCCGCGATCGCTTCGGGCCGCTCGAGTGAGATCCACCACGCGTCGTACGCATCGGGCGCACCGCGCGACGTGACCTCGATCGACAGCCCCGGCTGCTGATCGAGCACGGGCACCACCGTCAACTGCTGCGCGCGCTGCTGATCAGCCTGCAGCAACGGCTGCGCCGCGATGAACTGAAGCAGGCACTGCTGCAACGCCGGATCATCCAACCGCGTGCCCGCCTCGAGGCCGACGAGATCGTCGGGGTCTCCGTACGCGTTGACCTCGACGTTGCCGTTGCTGAACGACTGATACGGCACGTTGCCGAACACGCCGACCTCCACCACCGTCGAGGGGATCGAGTGCAGCCCCGCTGCGCACGGAAAGGTCTCCGCCGAGGCCAACACGGTGGCCAGCGGTTGAATGCGCGGAGGCTCGTCCGTTCGCCTGGCCGCCTGCGTTCCTGCACAACCCGACAAGACCAGCAGGCCGACGAACTCGAGGTGATTCATGGGTGGATCAGTACATCTTTCTGAGCCGCGCTGCGAAGAACCCATCGAGCCCCTCGGGGCCGGGCAGCGTACGCAGGTAGCCCTGATACGTCGGCAGGTGCGCCAGCCCCTTCGGCGGCTCTGAGGTGAAGTCCGGGTGCGAGCGCAGGAACATCTCGATCTGATCAGGCCCCTCGGCCGTGTCGGTGCTGCACACCGCGAACGTCAGCAGCCCGCCCGGCTTGAGCACCAGAGAGCACTGCTCGAGGATCTCCCGCTGCAGATGCGAGAGCTCGGCGATGTCGCGCTCCTGACGCCGGTAGCGCAGCTCAGGGTGACGGCGCAGCGTGCCCAGGCCCGTGCACGGCGCGTCGATCATCACCGCGTCGAACTCACCCATCGACTCAGGCAACGGCTTCGACGCGTCGACCGCCTTGAGCACCAGCCGCTCACGCAAGCCCAGCCGCTTCGCCTCGCTGTCGATCTTCGGCAGCTTGTTGGCGTGCACGTCGATGGCCACCACCTCGTTCGTCTGCGCCAGGTGACACGCCTTGCCGCCGGGCGCAGCGCACGCATCGAGCACGCGCGCGTTGGCGGGAAACTGCGCGAACACGCCCACCAACTGCGCCGCTTCGTCCTGCACCTGCCACAGCCCCTCGCGATACCCGTAGAGCTCTTCGACGCGGCCCGGCGCATCGAGGATGATCCCCAGCGGAGAAAGCGGGGCCACCTTGCACGCCACGCCCGCTTCGGTGAGCTGCGCGAACAACTCGTCGCGGTTCAGCTTCGAGGTGTTGGTGCGGATGACGACGTTGGGCGCGTCGTTGTCGGCGGCGAGCATCGTCTTCGCGCGCTCGGGCCCGAACTGCCGAATCCACCGCTTCACCAGCCACGCGGGGTGACTGGTCTCGTACACCAGGCGCTCCACCTCATCGCCTTGCGCGGCCGGCAGCTCGGTGAGCTCAGAGGCCCTGCGGAGGATCGCGTTGACGAAGCCCGCGGCGCGCTCGAAGCCCACCGCCTTGAGCGCATCGACGGTGTCACCCACCGCGGCGTGTTTGGGCACGCGCATGAAGAACAGCTGGTAGACGCCCAGCCGCAGCGCAGCCAGCACGCGGTCTTCGATGGTGTCGAGCGAACGATCGGCGAACTTCCGCAGCACACCGTCGACCGTGAGCAGCCGGCGCGTGGTGCCGTAGCAGAGCTCGGTCACCAGGCCCGCGTCGCGCGGATCTTTCAAGGTGAGCTCGTCGAGCACCGTGTCGAGCACCACGTTCAGGTACGCCTCGGTGGCGGCCACGCGCGCGAGCACCTGAATGGCCACCATGCGTGCCGTCGCAGGCCCCTTGCGCGGCGGGGTCTTCAGCGGAGGCGCCGGCTTCTTCGGGGGAGCAGTGCGCTTCACGGGTCGAGTTTCGCCATCTGGGCCACGAGGATTTGATCGCTCGCCTTCGCGCCGGCCATCAAGGTGAGCAACACGTTCTCGATGAGCTCCTTCGCGCCTGCTTCGACGGGCGCGCCGCGCTGAAGATACGTCCACGTCTCACGCGCCCACTGCGCCAGGCCCGCCGCCGTCTCGGTGCCCTTGAGTCGCTGCTTGATGCGCTCACGTACCTGCACCCGCGTGAGCTGATGGCTGGGCACGCTGGGGGTGACGGCCCGCCCGCCCGAAGGACCACGCCCAATCGTCTTCGCGCGCGTCGGCGCGGCCGTGGCCAGCGCCACCACCGGCTTCTTTCGGCCGATGCTCTTGCCGCGGCCACGCAGCTCGCTGACGTTTGGTTCTTCCTCGTCGGAATCTTCCAGTGGCCTTGTCGCGCGCTGCGTTCCTTCCGGCACCAGCAGCTCGAGGCCTTTCACGTAGCCGTCGATGCCCAGGCCCTGAACGTGGTGCTTCACGACACCCGTGAGTGCAGACGGTCCACGCTCCGGGGGCACCGCCTTGAGGAGCACCTCGACGGCCGACAGACCCAGCGTCTGCAGCCCCTCTGCGAGGGCGAATACACTCGGAGCGAGCGCTCCCGGGTTGATCAAGACCCCGTCGACGTCCTCTGCGTGTTCATGGAGGGCATCGAGCAGACCCGGCTCGCCGTTTGATTGAACCGAGATCAACTCGACGCCGAGCTCCGCGGCTCTTTTACCGAGCAGTGGATCGATCTGCTCACCGGCGAGCAACGAAAGGTTCGGCCCATGAAGGACGAGCACCGAGAAGGACATGGTCTGACGTTTACGGGTGCTGCTGCGCCGCGTCGAGATGTTGCTTTCTCGTCTTTCTTTGGACGCGGCGTATTCCCGCCTCAGAATCGTTCCTGAATCAACCTTCCCCCCACGCCGTCGAGGTCGCCACCCATGACTAAAACCCTGCTGCTGACTGCTTTGGTGTCTGCATCCGTCTTTGCGCAAGACCTCTCCGCGCCCCCTCCGCCGCCCCCGCAGCCTCCGCCTGCCGCAGCGCCGGGTTCTCCGGTGCGCCCCATGGACTCGCCGATGCTCGAGGAAGATCCGGGCGGCCGCATTCGCTGGGGCGTGTCCGGCAACCTCGGTTGGTACATGCCCTACCCCGCGTTTACCCTCGGCGCTGAGGGCCGCATCGGCTACCAGGTCAGCAACATCTTCAGCGCGTACGCGATCGTGGGCGTCACCGGCGGCTTCGGCTTCGGAGGCAGCGTGACCTCGACTGGCGGCAGCGCCAGCGTCACGGGCATCTCGTATGTCTATTTTGGTGCGATCGCTGAGGCGATGTTCGCCGACATCTTCTACGTCGGTGGAGGCCCGGTCATCGCCACTGGAGGCCTGGGCATCGCCGGAATTTCAGCGAGCAGCAACGGCGGCACCATCACCGCGCTCGCTCACGGCGGCGCGATGCCCGGCCTCGACCTGCGCCTGGGCCTCGGTCTGGGCCGGCCGCACGGCGCTCCTTCGTTCCGCCGCGGCGGGTTCAACCTCGGCCTCAACGTGCTGATGCTCCTGCACCCCGACACCGTGGTCACCCGCGTCACCGGTGACTCCATGGGCGGCAGCGTCAACGTCAAGACCAACGAGCTCATCTTCACGGCGACGCCGATGGTGCAGCTCGGGTACGACTGGCGCTGAAGTTGCCGCGTCAGCGCTGATTTCAAAGACCCTCTCCCGGCTCACGCGGGGAGAGGGTTTTATTTTGTCACGGGCAGGGGAACAACGCGTCGAGCGAAGTGGTGACCGCGGTCACGTCGACGTCTGCCGCCGAGGCCTTGCCCGCTTCCCGCGCGAGCAGGTCGGCGTTGGCGACGTTTCGTTCACGCGCCGCGCGATCGAGCAGCGGCGCGATCGTCTTGAAGAAGGCGAACGCAGCGTCTCGCACCTCGCCTTTGGTGCAGCTCAGCTCGGTCACCCGCTGACGGAGCACGAGCGCCACGCCGCGCAGCAGCGCGCGATCGAGCTGCGTGAAGGCGAGATCGCGGCGGGCGAGATCGGTGGCGACGGTCGTTTCATTGTCGAGGTTGCGCCAGCAGCGAACCGCGAGCGTCGCGTCGTACGCGCGGTCGTGCGTCTCGGGCCCGAGCGCGCGCACCATCTTCGCGAGGCCCAGCGGCGCCTCACGGGGGGTGCCACCGGCGTAGTAGGCCCAGCATGAGTCGCAGTCTTGCGGCTTGTTGGTGCAGGACATGACCTCGGAGAGCGTCGAGAGGTAGAGGAACCACACCAGCGCGGCCTCGATGCGCGCAGCGTGAAGCCGCGGCGGCTCACCCATCGCGCCCTTCGCGAACGAGTCGTTCAAGATCGGGAGCAGCTTGCTGGGCCCGGCGCAGCGTTCGGGGAATTGGGCGGGGATGCCGGCGGTGCTGCAGGGCGAAGGCGCGGCCGGGTAGTGCTGATCTTCGCGGCGCTGCACTCGGGAATCGAGGCCTTGATCGATGGCGTAGGCGATGCGCGCGTCGATGAAGGCCTGCGGGGTCGGGAGCACGTCGTCACGCCAGAGCCGCGACGCGATGTCTTCGAAGGCCGTCACGCGCGCGATGGTCGAGATGTTCGGGTTGATGGGCGTGAAGGTGTTGCTGTCGCTGATGCAAGCGGCCCAGGTGTCGGTGGATGAGTTGCTGACGCGCGGCGTGTAATCGGTCGCGAGCGGTTGGCAGCTGGTGACGTTCTCGGTGAAGACCGGCCGTGGTGAGCAGAAGGTGCCCGTGGAGGTGCCTGCGTCGACGCCGCCGTCGGTCGGAATCGGTGCGGGTCCGGGACAGGCGAGGAGCAACAGGCTGAGGGTGAAGAGGATGCGCATGCGGCAGAGGTGAACGCGCGGCGTGAAGTGGGTCAATGCGTTTTGCAGGGTTGGGGTGAGGGGCCGGGCTGGGCGACGGAGATCGCCCCTCGACTGGGCTCGCAGGGTTGATCGAAATAACGAATGGACACCGCTCATCCCGAGCAAGGGACCGGCTTCACCTTCGATTTCTTTCTGAAGAACAACCGGTCCTCCTGAGCGAAGTCGAAGGAGCACTTCCGCCTCGCACACCAAGTGGCATCTCGACTTCGCTCGATGCGAACGGTGGTGCGCTGTTCCTTAAGGGAGCAGTCGAGGGAGGACCTCTGCCTCGCGCAGCAGGTGCCCCTCGACTGCTCTCGGGGAGACCGGTGTGGTCGGTCAGCGGAAGGACATCAACAACATCACGCCGCGGCCGGGCCCGTTGATCGATGAGCCGTGTGCACGCCACGGTGAATCGAGGACGTTCTCCATCACCAGCGTGAGCAGCACCGGCGAGATCCGCATCGAGACCCGCAGATCCACCACCGCCGAGCCGGGCGTGCCGCCGAGCGGAATGCGCGCGTCGGAAAGATCCGCCACGGCCAGCCGCGTCTGCGGCCCCGCCCAACGAAACGCGCCCGCCACCACCACCCCCGCCTCGTGCCGCCAGGTCAGCTCCACCGTGCCGTTCGCTGGCGGAATGCGGCTCAGCGGAACGCGCGTCGGCCCTTCACCAAACGTGTACGCCGCCGTGGCCCGTGCACCGAAACCCGCGGGCAACCGCAGCCTCGCAAAACCCTCCACGCCGCGGAGCTGCGAGAGCCCCTGCACGTTTTGCAACTGATAGCGAAACCACGCCGACGCGCACTGCGGAGTCGACGGCGGGCACTGCGTCACGTCACGCGGCTGCTTGATCACCGCGTCTTCCAGCCACGTCTGAAACACCCACGCGTCGAGCGACAACCACTCGAGCCTGAAGCGTGCCCCGAGCTCTGCGGTCGTCGCGCGCTCGGGACTCAAGGCCGGGTTCTCGAACTGAAAACCCGGGCCCGTCTGCTGCCGCGAGGTGAGATCGTCGAGGTTCGGCGCGCGAAAGGAGCGATCGACGTTGGCCAGCAGCGTGAGCGGTTTCACCGGGCGCCACTCCACGCCCAGATGCGCGGCGAGCGGCACCCACTCACCTCTGACCGCGTTCGTGCCTGAAGGCGCATCGGAAGGCGCCTTCAACGCGGCGACGCCCACGCGGCCACCTGCGCGCAGCGTGACCGATTCACCCAGGCCCAACGCACCGTCGACGAAGGCGCCGCCGGTCAACGAGGTGCTGCCGGTGAGGTACTGCCCCCGAGTGAGCTCCCGCACCACCGCGATGTCGGTGAAGGCGACGAAGCTGCGCGACTGCACCAGGTCGAAGTACGCGTCGGCCCCGAAGGTGAGCCCGAGCGTGAGGCCCTCGCGCGGTTTGAAGGCTCGCGACTCCAGCACCAGCGACGCGCCGAGCGTGTCCACCGTGTCGCGCCCGGTGTTGAGCACGAACGAGGCGGGCCGAGCGCCTTCGCGCGCTTCGGTCTGGCGCTGCCACGACAGGGTCACCCGGGCGTTCTCCACGTCGGTGAAGCGGCCCTTCCACGCGGCGTACGTCAGCGTGCGGAACTGCTCGGTGTACGTGAGGCACTCGTCGCTGCGCGCGAAAGCAGGGGGACATTGGTCGGTGCGCGGCGCGTCGAACTGGCGGTACGCGTTGCTCGCGAGCGTGAACTCGTGGGCAGCCGAGGGGCGCCAGGTGACCCGACCGTCGGCGGTGACTTCGTCGAAGCCGGTGCCGAGCTGCGTGCGGTTGTCGCGCGCGAAACGCGGCACGTCGGCTTGCGCTCCGGGAAGAGGGCCCGCGCTTTCCAGCAGGCCCACGTGACGCAGGCCGATGCCGCCGACGAAACCGACGTTGCCTATGGAACCAGAGAGCCCGAAGCGCCCGCCGGCCTCTTGATCAGCCGAGGTCGCCTTGAGCGTGAGTGCGGGGAAGAAGTGGGCCTTGCCGTCTCCGATGGGCGCTTCGATGGGTGAGGCGGCGATCACTCCGCCCAGCGCGTCGCTGCCGAAACGCGTAGAGCTGCCACCCCGCAGCACCTCGAGCGAGTCGATGCTCGCTGCGTCGAGCGTGAAGAAATACTGGTTGGGGCCCTGCCGCCAGGTGCTCGTGTTGAGCCGGATGCCGTCGAACATCAGGACGGTCTGCTGGCCCGTCAGCCCGCGGATGAAGACGGACGCCTGGCCGTGGGCGGTTTGTTGAATGAAGACTCCGGGTTCGTAGCGGAGCGCGTCGGGGGCACTGCGGGGAAGGCGACGCTCGAAGTCGGATTGGCGGACGATGGATGAGGCGGTCGCTCGGCGGTCTTCGGTGATGGTGGTCTCGAACGGAACGCCCGCGTCTTGCGCGAAGGCGTTGAGCGAGAACAGCGTCAGGAGAAGAAGACAGCCCTCTCCCCGACCCTCTCCCCCTCGGGGAGAGGGAGGGCCTGGGGGAGGACGTGCGGTCATGAGAACGGCTGGCTCCCCACCGTCAGCTTTCGCCCGGCGAGGAACTCCTTGGCCGTCATCGCTCGTTTGCCTTCGGGCTGCAGCGTGAGCAACACCAGTGAGCCTTCCGCGCAGGCCACTTCGATTCCGTCGGCACAGACAGAGAGCACCGTGCCGGGTTCGCTCTTGCCTCGAGCCGCGGCGGCCTTCGCGACTTTGAGCAGCGCTCCTTCGAAGGTGCAAAAGGCACCGGGCCACGGCGTGAACGCGCGCAGTCGACGCTCGAGCTCTCGCGCGCTCTTCGACCAGTCGAGGCGCCCGTCTTCCTTCTTGATCATCGGCGCCATCACCACGCCTTCGGTGGGCTGCGGTTTGACCGGCAGTTCACCTTCCACGTAACGCGACAGCGAGCGCTTGAGCACGTCTCTGCCCAGGTCTGAGAGCTTGTCGTGCATCGTGGCCGAGGTGTCTTCGGTGCCGATCACCAGCTCGGCGCAGTCGATCACGCCGCCGGTGTCCATGCCCGCATCCATCTGCATCAGGCAGACGCCCGTCTTCTCGTCACCTGCTGCAATCGCCCACTGAATCGGAGCGGCTCCGCGGAACCGGGGGAGCAGCGAGGCGTGCACGTTCACACAGCCGCGGCGCGGCGCATCGAGCACGTCTTGCGGGAGGATTTTGCCGTAGGCGGTGACGACCGCGACGTCGGCGTTCAACGCCTTGAGCTCTTCCGCGAAGTTCGTGCCGCGGATTTTCAGTGGCTGCAGCACCGGAAGGTTGCGCGCGAGGGCGAGCTCTTTCACCGGGGAGAAGCTGACTTCTTGGCCGCGGCCTCGGGGCTTGTCGGGTTGGGTGACGACGGCGACGACTTCACCCAGTGAGAGACAGGCCTCGAGCGATTTCACCGCGAAGGCCGGCGTGCCCATGAAGATGATGCGCATGAAGCGCGCCTAGCACGACTGCCCTCTCCCCGACCCTCTCCCCCTCGGGGAGAGGGAGATTTTCAAGAGAGAGAGAAAGATTCGCTTACTGCCAGATGACGGGGCGATCCGGCCGCTTCATGAACTCGGAGGCGCGCTCTTCCTTGGCGAGGTGGCGGTTGTCGGCCTTGAGACCGGCGCCTTCCATCTTCGCCTTCATCAGGTCGACGGCGGTCTTCACGTCCTTGAGGATCGCCTTGCTGAACTCCTTGAGCTTGGCGAGGTCAGCCTCGAGCTCGGCCTTGTTCGCAGGAGCAGGCGTCGCCGCCAGCTTGGTCTCGATGCTCTTGCGCGCCTTCTCGAACGGATCGGAAGAAGCGGTGTCCCACTCGGCCTCGAGGTGCAGCCCACGACCCACGCGGCCTGACTCGTCGTCGATGTCGGTCGGGACTTCCTTGCGCGCTGCCGGGTCGTAGACCGAGTAGCGATCGGCCGAGATGATGAAGCCGTCGGTGTTCGAGGGCAGGTACTGCCCGTGCTTGCTGAGCAACGCGCCCGCCTCGGTGAGGAACTTTTCCTGCGCGGCCAGCTTGTCGTCGAACTTCTGCATCGCCGCGGGGATGGGCTTGCCGGCGGTCTTGAGCGCGTCCATCTCGGTCTTGAGCGCGGTGCGCTTGCCCTGCACGTCGTTCACGCTCTCGAACTGCATGTGCGAGCGGCGGCGCTTCTGCAGCACGATGCTCTTGGGATCGAGGCGCAGGTTCTTGTCGACCGGCAGCGTGCCCTTGTCCTGCGCGGTCTTGTAGAGAATGGCCGCCACCTCGAGCACTTCGCCGTTGGTGTCCTTGCCGTTGCGCAGCATGTCTTGCGCCTTGGCCTCGTCAGCGCTGTAGGTGCCTTCGAAGCGCTTCTCGAACTTGTGCACCGCCGAGTTGCCGTCGGCGTCGACCGCGCGGCCCTGTTTGCCCTGAATCAGAACGCGGGTCGCGCCGAAGGGCGGCTTGTCGTCGAAACGAACCCGCGCGCGCACCGAAGCGCCGGCCTTCTCGAGCGCACCCGACGCGTCGTCGAAGTACGTCTCGCGGAACATCTCGTCCTTGTCCTGGAAGGAGACCGTGCCGTCCGCCTTGGTGGTCTGCTCGAGGTGCATGGGCATGGTGAACTTCTCCACCAGCTCCATCGCCGCCGGGTCATCCCACTTCGGCTTGGTCATCTTGTCGAAGACGGCGATCGCGCCCGTCTCACGGAAGATGCGGTTCGCGCCGTCGAGCACCTTGAAGTCGGCCCACGCCTCCTGCTCGGTGCGGTTGCGATCCCAACCCGTGTCGACGGGCTTGGCGAGAATCTCGGGGCCGATGACGGGCGTGGCGACCAGCTTGCCTTCGCTCTTCACGCCGATGCCGCCCAGCTTCACCGTCGACTCTGCCGTGAGCTTGCTGGCGTAGTTGCCCTCGACCTTGTCGAGCGAGAGCGCCTTGGCGAGGTTGGTGTTCGGCGAGAGGTTGAGCGAGAGGCCCTTGTCCTCGCTGACGGCCACGTCGTCGACCACGTTGCAGAAGTCTTCGAAGGTGATGCCGAAGGTCTTGGTGAAGTCGGCCGTCTTCGCCTTGGTGGGCACGTACTCGGCGATGAACTTCTTCCAGTCATCGGCGGTGGCCAGCTTGACGGTGGTGGTGCCCTTCTTGAGCAGCACCGTGTTCGTCTGCGCGACCAGCTTCGCCGAGGCCTGGCTCAGGTACGTGCCCGACTTGCCCTTGTCGTCGAAGAGCTGCGCCGAAACATCGCCCGCGAGAAACTGCCGACCGCGCTGAATCTTGACCGTCATGGACGAGAGCCTTTGGGGAAGAGTGAAGACGCGAAGGTAACTGAACTTCGTGTTGTTCAGCTCAGTGTCGGCCGGGCGCCGACAGAGTTGCTTCTTTCCCTACATCTTTGAATATCAACGAATCAACCCTGCAGAATTCCTCGAGACTCGTTGACCCTCAAGAGTCGTGGGTCTACGAAGCCCCTGACTTTTTCTCCCGACCAAAGGGGTTCGCTATGCGGACGATCGTCGTCAGTGCACTGCTGTCGTTGGCCCTCGTGCTGTCTTCCTGCAAGAGCGATCCCGCGCTGCCCGAGACCTGGGAGAAGCGGATCACCGGAACCAAGAGCACGAAGGAAAAGCTCAAGGCCGTCGAAGAGCTGCGCAGTGGCAAACACATGGGCCCGAACATGGTGCCGATGCTCGAGAAGCGCCTCGAAGACGAGAAGAAGCCCGAGGTGAAGGCCGTCATCGCGCGCGTGCTCGGCGAGTCGAAGCTGCCCTCGTCGGTCGAGCCGCTGGTGGCCGCCGTCGATCCCGCGGCGACCGACACCGACGCGAAGACGATGAACAAGGAGATCGCGGTTGCGCTGGGCAAGATCGGCGACCCGAAGGGTGCACCTGCGCTGGTGAAGCTGCTGAAAACGAAAGACAACTACACCGTCATCGCGGCCATCGAGTCGCTGGGCAGCATGAAGTCGCCCGAGTCGTTCGACGCGCTCTATTTCATCGCCACTGAT
Source organism: Archangium sp. (assembly GCA_043773025.1). Lineage (GTDB taxonomy): Bacteria > Myxococcota > Myxococcia > Myxococcales > Myxococcaceae > Archangium_A. The sequence goes on along the minus strand of JAYVFP010000010.1, from coordinate 29,186 downwards.
GACGCGATCGAGCCCTTCATCACCAAGAAGGCGATCATCGCGCTGGGTGACATGGGCGATGCCCGCGCGGCGCCCGGCCTGGTGCGCGCGATGTTCAAGGAGCGCAAGGGCATCAGCTTCTACGGCGAGTCTTCGTTCGCGCTCTACCAACTGGGCAAGCCCGCCGCTGACCTGCTCGTGCCCGTGGTCGATGGGAAAGATAAAGAGCTGCTCGACTGGGCCGCGAAGAACAACGTGAAGGACATCGCGGTGCTCGCCAAAGGCGTGCAGGTGATAGGTGACCTCCACGACCGCCGCGCCGAGAAGTCGATCGTCGGGTACTTGAACTACAAGAGCGAGTTCGACGACCTGAAGCTCATCATGCGCATGCGTGCCGCTGACGCGCTGGGCCGCATGCGCAGCAAGGAAGGCGTCAAGCCCCTGGCCGCGCTGCTCGATGAAGAAGAGCCCAATGCGCGTAAAGAGTACGTCTGGTCGCTCGCTCGCATCGGCGGCAAGGATGCCGTCAGCAAGCTCACCGAGACCGCCGGCAAGGGCCCGTGGGGCGCGCGGGAAGAGTCGATGCGCGGCGTGGCGATGCTGGGCGACGACGCGAACGTGTTCGACAAGTTCGCGGCCGCCGAGCAGAAGCTGTTCGAGGCCGAGTGCAAGGAAGACCCGGAGTTCGAGGACTGCAAGGACCTCCCCGGCGCGGTCGCCAAGCACAAGGCGAAGATCCTCACCTACAAGAACCGCGCGGTGGCCGGGGCCGAGTGCAAGTCGGATGGCGCGTGCTGGTCCAAGCACCTCGACTCGAAGGACGAAGGCACCCGTGAGCGCGCGGCGTATGAGATCGGCCGCAGCGGCAACGCGGCGTTGATCGAAGAGCTGATGAAGCGCCTGCCCGAGAAGAACCTCGATACCCGCCTCGCCATCATTCAGGGCGCGGACTGGCTCATCGACGACTCGAAGGACGCGATGGCGACCGCGCGCAAGGGCCTGCCTGCGCTCGAGAAGCAGGTCGCCGATGAGCGCGGCAAGACCGAGTTCGTGAAGGTGAACGAAGACCTGCGCCGGTTGTTGACCAAGATTCAGCGCGGCTGATCAGAACCTCTTTACCTCGCCCTCGACGTCGCTCGCAGGGTTGATCGAAATAGCGAACGGACACCGCTCATCCCGAGCGGTGTCGAGGGATTGCCTCTCTTTCGCACACCAAGTGCCCCCTCGACTGGGCTCGGGGAGACCGGTGATGGAACCCGATTCGCTAATTCGCCAAACCGCAGCGCATCTTGCCGGCGGCGGTATCCACCAGCCGACAGTCGCACTGTGCCAGCAACCCCTCGCAGCGCTCTTCATCGTCGGCCGTGGGAGCGAACGTGCCCTCTTGCGTGGCCGCGCGCGACAGGCAGCCCGTCCTGTCGGTGGTGTTGACCGTGCAGTCGCACGCCTTCTCGGAGAGCAACCGGCACTGGCTCTTGCAGCCAGAGGTCACGAGGAGCAGCGAAGTCAGGGCGAGCAGGACGGCGTGGCGCATCGGGCGGCGGACCCTGCCACAGTCACTTCGGGAGCGCAGCATCGACGGTCTCCCGCAGGTAGCGAGCAGCCAGCGCCACGGTGCGGGGCGCGCTCTCGGGCGTCGGAGTGAGTGACGGCGCGACCTCCATGATGTCGCCACCCAGCAGCCCCACGTCACGGCCCAGGCGGCGAATGAGCTCGACCACCCACTCGGGCTCGAGGCCGCCGAACTCAGGCGTGCCGGTAGCGTCAGCCCACTTCGCGTCAGTGCCGTCGATGTCATTGCTGAAGTACACGCCGCGCACGCCCGTCGATTTCACGTGCGCAATCAACGCGTCGAGCTGACCTTCTGGGTCGGCAAGCACGTCTTTCGCCCAGAACTGCCGCACGTCGAGGGTCGATTCCCAATGCGCGCGGTCTCGGCCTGACGCGCGAATGCCGACCTGCGTGAGCCGGCCCTTGCGACCGATCAGCTCGTTGGCGTGCCAGCTCCAGGTGGCGAAGCAGTGTTTGATGCCCAGCCGGGTCTCGAGGAGATCGGTGTGCGCGTCGGGCTGCACGATGCCCCACGGCTGTGGTGCGACCGCGGCGAGCGCCTGCACGGCCGGGAGCGCGGTGGAGTGATCGCCCCCGATGACGAAGGGTTTCGCTTTCGGGTTGAGCGTGAAGACCAGCTCGAAGGCGCGGCGCTCGATGGAGAGCGGTGAGACGGGGAGCTTCGCGCGGACCTCTTCGGGGACGTCGGGATAAACGGCGCGGCGGCTCGCGGCGAGTTGTTCAGGGGCGAGCATCTCGTCGGAGAGCAGTTGCGGCACCACGAAGACGTCGCCGAGATCGAGCACTCCGCGGCTGGCCAGTTCGAAGCCGTCGGCGATGAGCTGGAGGCGAATGGCTTGCGGGCCCAGATTGGCGCCTCGGCGAAAGCCCGCTCCCACGTCGGAGGGCACGGCGATCAGCACGCCTTTCGCGGTGGCGATTTTTTCCAGGGTCTCGCGGAAACGGTGGCGGACTTCGGCGGGTGAGGTGGCTCCGTAGAGGCGTTGCTGCAGGGCTTCTTGTTCGGCGCGGCCGGTGCTCACCAGGAAGAGACCGGCACCCGCAGGGCGGAGGATCGTTGCCAGCTCATCGAGGGGGCTCATGCAGACCTTCTATATCGACTTCGTGAGGCCCTCACCCCGACCCTCTCCCAGAGGGACTGTGGGAATAGGTGCCTCGACTCCGCTCGGCACGAACGGAACCGGCCGAAATCCGTTCAGCCCGAGCAAAGTCGAGGGCGTAGGATCACCAGGCGGTGCGCATCCACACTGCCCGGAGGAGCGGGAGGGTTCGTTCACCCAACGTCTGCTTGCCGGAGATCAACGCCACCACCTCGACCCGCGTGCCGTTGGAGAAGTTGCCGCCCCAGGACTTCTTCGGCGGAATGAAGAGGAACACCTGGCGCTCGCCTATCTGAATGATGCCGATGTTCTCGGTGAGCCCTTCACCCACGATGCCTTCGAGCAACACCGCGCGCCCCTCAGCCGCTTCCGGCGTGTCGAGCACCACGAGGTCTTTCGAGTTCACCGAAAGCTTGAGCGAAGGCGCGTACGCAGAGACCGCTTCTTCGAAAGTCGACACGTTCGTGCCCGGCGCCCACGCAGCAGGGCTGCCTGATTCTCGTCGGTGCGCGAGCTCTGCATCGACCGCGCTCACCGATTCCTGGAGCGCCTCACCCCGCACCCGCCGGCAGTCCCGCAGCCGTTCAGCGCGTGAGAGCAACCCGCTCTCACTGAGCGACTCGAGGGTCTTCGCCTTGTCTTGCTCCAGCGCGACGCAGGAAGACCACGCCGCGAACGTCGCCTGCGCGTCTTCCGTCAGCTCCACTTCACGATCCGCAAAACGCACCGACTCGGGCACCAACTGCAGCTTCGTACCGTCAACGTCGAGCGCGCCGTCGACCGCCTGCACCGGCAACGCCACACCCTGCGCAGAGACCAGCGTCATCGGCCCCGTCGCCGGCCGCTCGTTGCAGCGAACGTCTTTCTGGCTCGTCACCTGCTCGGCCCGCTGCGCCTGCACGTCTTCACCGGTGCGCGCGCGCGCGATGAGACCGACGGCGAGCGCCGGCACGCCGATGCCCAGGGTGATCAAGCTCGCCCCCTGCAGGTACTGCCGCGTCGAGGGGCCGTAGCGGCCGCTGGCGTCGATCAAGTTCACGTCGGCGCTCGCGGTCACCGCGTAGCTGACGGCGAGCAGAATGCCGCTGGCCAGGGTGAAGGCGATGCCGGTGGAAAGCGAAGGGCCTGCCGCGCCTGACGTGCGCTCGGTGATCTTCTCTTCTGCGTACTCCTCGACCTGTTGCGCGCGGCAGACGTCGAAGTTCACCACCGTGAGCTTGAGCATCGGCCAGTCGACGCGCACCTCTGAGGTCACGCCGCCTTCGAGCAACACCGGCCGCTCGAACGTGCGCAACAACGGCCCCCGCTCGACGCGCGTGTTCGACTCGAGCGCCGTGCAGCTCGCGAGATACGGAATGAGCACCAGCACACCGAGCCGCCTCACTTCGCGCCCCCCCAAGGCGCTCATGGCGTCCCCCCGAGGAAGACGACCAGGTTGGGGCAGATGCGCAGCGTCTCGTCGACGTACTCGCAGGCCGGGTGCGCCGAGCGCTGGGGGCCATCACGCACCAGGGGCAGCCGGCAGGTGAGCACCTCATCGCGGGTGGGCGAGGTGAAGGCGAACTCGGTCGAGTTGCAGCCGGTGCGCATCTCGAGCTCTGCCACGCAATTCATGGCGGGCAGGTTCAGCCGGCTCTGAGCGGTGACGCAGGTGGGCTCGGCGCACAGGCGGGTAATCACGTCTCGGCAGATTTCGTGATCGGGCGCAACGGGCCCCACGCAGGACAGAAGAAAGAGGATGAGGATGGGCGCGGCTCTCACGGAGCGGTGGAGCATAGCCGCGAGTGGCTGCTAGAGGCTGACCATGGCTTGGTACTCGCTGACCGTCGACGTCCCCGAAGCTGAGAGTGAGCTCGTTCAAAGCGTGCTGTACGACTACGGGGCCGCGGGGCTCGAGGTCCGCGACTCGTTGCACAAGACGGTGGCCACCGTGCGCGCAGCGGGCGCCGGCGCGGCCATTCTCATCGCGTACTTCGAAGACAGGCAAGACGCCGCCAACGCGCAGGTGGAGATCGCCGAGCGCATTCCAGGCTCGCGCTTCGAGCTGGAAGACGTGGTCGAGCGCGACTGGAGCACCGAGTGGCGCAGCCAGATCAAGAGCGTCACCATCGGTCGCCTCTGGGTCGGCCCGCCCTGGGAAAAAGCCACTGCGCCCCAAGACAAGGTGTGCATCTTCATCGAGCCGAAGATGGCGTTCGGTACGGGCGATCACCCCACCACCTCGCTGTGCCTGAAGGCGGTCGACACGTTCATGGCCACCCATGACGGCGCCAGCGTGCTCGATATCGGCACCGGTACCGGCGTGCTCGCCTTTGCCGCGAAGAAGCTCGGCGCCGGGCGGTGTGTGGGCGTCGACAATGACGCCACCTCCGTCGAGCTCGCCCGGGAATGCGCGCAGGAGAACGGCATCGAAGGCGTGGAGCTGTCTGCCAAGACGCTGCAGGAGATCGAGGGGCAGTTCGATCTCGTGCTCGCGAACATCCTGGCCAACACGCTGGTCGAGCTCGCGCCGCTCATCGCGCCCAAGGTCAAGCAGCGCCTGGTGCTCGCGGGCGTGCTGGTGCCTCAGGCCGAAGAGGTCACCGCCGCGTTCGTCGCGCAGGGCCTCGAGCACGCGGGCAACGAGATCATCGGCGAGTGGATCCGAATCGAGCTGACCGCGTGATTCGCCTGCTCGTGCCAGGGGCGCAGGGGGGTGAGGTCAGCGTCAGCGGCCCGCGCCTTCATTATCTTCTGCACGTCTTGCGCGTCAGGGCGGGTGATGTGCTCGAGGTGTTCGATGGTGACGGGCTCGCCTTCGACGCGAAGGTGGTGAGCGTCGGTGAGCTCGGCGGGGTGTTGCTGCTCGGGGAAAAACGTGAAGCGCCGCGGCCGAGATCGATCACCATCGTGCAGGGGCTGCCCAAGGCCGAGAAGCTCGAGCTGGTGTTGCAGAAGGGCACCGAGCTGGGAGCCAGTGCGTTTGCGCCCGCGGCGTGTGCTCGCAGCATCGTGAAGCTGGAGGGGAAGGAAGAGGTGAAGCTTTCGCGGTGGCAGCGCATCGTCGAGGAGGCCGCTCGGCAGTGCGGGCGCGCGAGTGTGCCGGTCGTGTTCTCGCCCAAGCCTTTGTTGGCGGCCGTCAGTTCGTTGCCCGGCGATCCCGCGGTGCTCGTGTTGGATGAAGAGGAACGCGCGGTGCCGTTGTCGACTGCGGTCGCTTCGTTGGGCAGTCGGCCGCTCGCCCTGGTGATTGGGCCTGAGGGCGGGCTGACTCGCGAAGAGGTGGCGGCGTTGGTTGCGCGGGGGGCGATTGGGGTGACTCTCGGGCGCCTGGTTTTGCGGACTGAGACCGCGGCTTTGGCGGCTCTGGCCGTGATGAGGCACCTCGAGGGTGAGCTTGGTTAGCCCTCTCCCCCTCGGGACGAAGGAGCTGGATAGGTAAGACGGTGTAGGTTTCTTGATCCCGCGTCACTCTCGTCGTCTCATCTGCATGTGAGCAGCGACCCGAAGAAGCTCGACGCATCCCCGACTGGCACGCCAGACCTCCTTCAAAAAGATCTCTCGCTCGATCGAAGGCGTCGTATGCCGACCTTCGACGAGCTGCAGGCCGTTCCGACCCCCGACGCGCCCACCCAGACTGTGCAGAGGCTCGTGCCGCCCGGACTGCAGCCGCGCCAGCAACCCGCTCGCGCAGTGCCGCCCTCTCCCGTCGAGTTCGCCCAGTCGCGGCCTCCCGCGATGCCGCAGGTGACGCCGAGCGTTCCGCATCAAGGTGCGCTCGTGCCTGAAGGCCAGCGCACGCCCAGCCGGCCGCAGCCTGCGCTTCGCCCCGCTCCCGCAGCCGCCGCGAAAGCAGCACCACTGCCGGTCGCCGCGCCCGCGCCCGCTCGTGCGTTCACCCCCGTGGCCACCGTGCCGAAACCTGCCGCGCTCCCGTCGGAAATGCTGGTGACGCAGCCGGGCCTGCCGGGGCCGTTTGCTCGAGCGCGCGTGCTGCCGCAGAACCCCGCCGTTCCCCAGCGGCCGCCTTCGTTGCCTGAGTTCCCGCGGGGGGCCGCCGCCTCGCCTGCGCCCGTCTTCGACGAGCCGCTGCTCCAAGGCGAAGGTCCGGTCGTCACCGCTGAACCCGCGGCGCTCTGGCGGCGCACCGGCGCGTACCTCACCGACCTGCTCTTCGTCTGCGTGCTCGTGCTGAGCTTCTTGAGCATCGCGATGGCGGTGATTGCGCCCAAGACGCTCACCCCGCTGCAGCAGTTGATCTCCCTCGCCGTGCCGGGCCTCGCGCTCGCGGCCGTGCTGGCCTTCGTCTACACCACGCTCTTCGCCGTGTTGTGGAGCGGCCGCACCCCCGGCCGCCGCCTGATGGGCATCCACCTGGTGGACAGCACCGGCCAGGCCCCCGGCCCCACCCGTGCGCTGATCAGGGCCGTGTTGTCACTCGTCTCGTTCGGCCTGTTCTTTTCCGGGTTCTGGTTGGCGTTGTTTGACCGCCACGGACAGACGCTCCATGACAAGCTGACGCGTACGTTCGTGGTGAAGCTCCAGGACGCTTGATCGAATGCCTCAGCGCCTCGCACAACACCTGATTGCCCGGGGTCTGCTCCCCGCGCGTGTCGTGGACGAGGCGCTTCGTCGGCTCGGGCGCGAGGGCGGCACGCTCGACAGCGTCTTGCTCGAGATGGGCGCCGTGTCGGAAGCCGGCATGCTGCAGGCGGTCTCCGACGTGAGCGGCGTGCGCCTGGTGAACCTGGCCGACTTCGAGCCCAACGCCGAAGCGGGCCCGCTGATGCCCTTCAAGATGGCGCGCCAGCTCAACGTGGTGCCGCTGTCGGTCGACGGCGCGTCGTTGCACCTGGCCTGCGCCTATCCGCTGCAGCAGCCGCAGCTCAAAGACGTGGGCTTCCTGCTCGGTCGCAAGCTCGAGCTGTGGGTGGCCCTCGAGTGCCGCGTGCGCGACTGGCAGCAGACGCTCTACGGCCAGAAAGCCGAACCCCGTTACCAGCGCCTGCTCCACCAGCTCGACCCCACCCGGCCCCGGCCGCCCGTGGCTTCCCCTTCGGAGAACACCTCGAGCGACGAAGCGGTCGGCGCCGAGACCGAGTCGTTGAGCACCGACGTGCTCGAGCGGCTGGCCCTGGGCATCGTGGAAGAGCCGGTGCTGCTGGATCGGCCCAAGAAGAAAGAAGCGCCCCGGCCGATGATCGAGGTCATCGACGAGCCCGCGCCGGTGGCGCTGGGTGACGAAGAAGATCCACGCACCTCGGTGCTCGACCCGCTGGCCTACTCCCGCTTCGCGCGCTCCGAGAATGCCCAGCCAGCCGAAGTCAGCACGCCCGGCGTCTCGCTCGAAGAAGACCATCACTCCACCCGGGTGATGGACATCAGCGGCTACAGGAACTTCGCCAAGGAGATCTCGAACACGCCCAGCGGCGAGTTCAAAGAGCCCCGCGCGTCGGCCCCACCCCCTCCCCCGCGCATCTCGTTCCCCGGCGGCGTGTTGCCCCCGCGCCGCAGCTCGAGCGAAGGCGTGCCGTCACGCAAGGCCGAGCCGGTGGCGTACGTGCAGCCCGCTTCTGCGCCGCGGCCCAGCAGCGAGAAGGTGCGCCCGGCTGAACGCAAGGCGGTGCCGGTCGCGTTGCCCAGGCCGTCCGCGCCCGTACGCGCCCAGCCGGTGGCACCTCCGCAACCTGCTCCGAAGCTGCCGCGGGTGACGGCGGTCGACGAGATGGACTTCTCCGACGTGAACGAGATCGTCTCGTCACCAGGTCCTTCGCCCATCGTGCCGCCCGAGCCGCCGACCCCGCCCGACTTCACGCGGCAAGAGCACTCACCTGCGCCGGTGCCGATGGTTACCCAGGCCCCCGCGCAGTTGCTCCACCGCGTGGAAGACGACGCGCCGCCGCAGCCGGTCGCCGAAGCGCCGCTCGAGCCCGCGCTGGTCACCCAGCCCACGGCCTCCGTCGACTACTCGCAGGTGCAGGGCATCTTGCCCTCGCCCCCCGGGCTGATCGCTTCTTCGGCCACCGAGTGGAGCCTCGCGCAGGCCCGCGCCGCCTTGAAAGAAGCGGTCAACGATCGCGAAGCCCTGATGCACGTGGTGCTCGAGTACGCGCGGCGCACGTTCGAGTTCATCGGCTCATTCGCCGTGATGCGCGGCGCCGCGGTGGGCTGGGACGCGCGCGGTGACGGCGACGTCAGCGCGATCCGCCAGTTGGCGATTCCGCTCGATGCAGCCAGCGTGTTCCGCACGGTCGCGTTGACCCGCGGCAGCTACGTGGGTCCGCTCCCGCCCGACGCGCTCTCGCAGCACTACCTCGCTCTGCTGGGCCGCATGCCGCGCACCGTGTTCGTCTGGCCGATCGAGGTGCAGTCGCGCCTGGTGGCGATGCTCTACGGAGACTGCGGCGCGCGCCCCATCTCGCAGCGCCGGCTCGCCGACTTCATTCTCTTCTGCCAGGACCTGCCCTCGGCGTTCCACGAGCTGATCCTCTTCCGCAAGCAGAACCCGCGCCTGCCGCAGCAGTTCGCGTCGTCGTCGGGCATCATTCCCGACCCGGGTTACGCACAAGACGGCGCCGCGCCGCACGCACCGGCCGACGAAGACTGGTTCCAGGGGTTGATTACCCTGCTCACCGGGCCCGACCCTTCTGAGCGCTCGATGGCGATGATGGAGCTGATGAAGCACGCCGACGTCTCGGCGCAGGCGCTCGCCACCTCGTTCCCCGGGCCCACCGGCTGGTCGCGGTTGCCGGTCGTCGAGCTGCCTGAGCCTGATGAGCTCGGCCCCATTCCCGGTGCCCTCGCGCGGCTGGGTCAAGCGGGCGCCTCGGCGATCGCCCCGCTGCTCGATCATCCCGACAGCGACACCCGCTATCTGGCGCTGCTCACCGCGGGCAGCCTGCGCTACCCCGACGTGGTCGATGGCGTGCTGCGCGGCTTGTTCGATTACGAGCCCGACATCTCTTCGGCGGCGCGTGCGGCGGCGGCGGCGTTGCGGCTGCTCCCACACTTCCAGTCGAGGCTGCCGGCGTTGCGACAAGAGCTCGCTTCTTCTGATGCGCTGCGCAAGAGCCTCACGGCGCGTGCGCTGGGCGTGCTGCACGATCGGGTCTCGGTGGAAGGGCTCATCAACCTCACCGGCAGCGAAGACGATCTCTGCTCGCAGTCGGCCGCTGACGCGCTCAAAGAAATCACCCGCGCGGGCTTCGGCACCAACCCTTCGGCGTGGACGGCGTGGTGGGCGCGCGCGCGTGACCTGCGCCGCATCGAGTGGTTGGTGGAAGCGCTCGACGCGGAAGACTTCGACCTGCGCCTGTCGGCCATCGAAGAGCTCTCTCGCACCTTCGGGGACAACTTCGGCTTCTTCGCCGATGGCCCCGAGGCTGAACGCGGAGGTGCGGTAGCCCGCTGGAAGGCCGTCGTCTCGTCGCGCGCCGATCTCGATCTCTAACTGAGATCCCCTCTTCCTCTGGGAGCGGGTCGGGGTGAGGGAGCTCGTTTCGACTCCCGCTCCCTGTTCAGGGCCGCCACTCCGCGAGCCCCGGGTGACCCGACTCCTCCGCCTCGTCGGCGAAGACGCGCCAGGCCTGATCGTCACCCGGTACCAGCGGAGTCGAGGACACCTCGCACCCACTCTTCGTCGGAGTAGGCTGCCTCAGTGTCCAACGCAGCCGCAGTCGTCGGGAAGTACCAACTCGTTCGAAAACTCGCGGCGGGTGGCATGGCGGAGGTCTTCCTGGCGCGCGCCGCCGGCCCGATGGGGTTCGAGAAGACGGTGGTGGTCAAGCGCATCCTTCCTCACCTCGTCGACGAGCCGAACTTCGTCTCGATGTTCCTCTCCGAGGCGCGCCTCGCAGCGCAGCTCAACCACCCCAACGTGGTGCAGGTCTTCGACTTCGGAGAAGCCGACGGCACCTACTTCCTGGTGATGGAGTACATCGACGGGGTCAACTTGCGGGTGCTCTTCCGCAAGGCGATGGAGCAGCACGCCCCGCTCGCCTTCACCCTGGTGGCGCGCATCGTCAGCCTGGCCTGCGAAGGGCTGGCCTACGCGCACGACTTCGTCGACCCGGCCACGAACGAACCCATGGGCCTGGTTCACCGCGACGTGAGCCCGGACAACGTGCTCATCGCCCGCAACGGCTCGGTGCGGGTGGTGGACTTCGGCATCGCCAAGGCCTCGAACCAGACCAGCTTCACCAAGACGGGCACGGTGAAGGGCAAGTTCGCGTACATGCCGCCCGAGCAGCTCACCGGGCTGACGCTCGATCGCCGCGCCGACGTCTTCGCGCTGGGCATCCTGCTCTATGAGATGCTCACCGGCCGCAAGCCCTTCGACACCTCGAACGAGGCCGTCATCGTCAGGGCCATCCTCTACGAAGACTTCCCGCCCGCAGCGCAGTTTCGCCCAGACGTGCCAGCCCCGCTCCAGCGCATCCTGGACAGGGCGTTGGCCAAGGCGCGCGACCAGCGCTACCCCGACTGCCGCGCCCTCCAGTCAGACCTGGAGCGCTTCATTCTCGCGCAGGGCGAGCCGGTCTCGCAGTACCAGCTCGCGCAGTTGGTAGAGCAAGTCGCCCCGGCGCCGGCCTTCATCTCGTCGCCGCCACCGTCCGCTCCGCAGTTGCCTCCCATCGGCGTCGTTCCGACCCCGGCCACCGTACCTCACGAGGTCGAGGTCGAGTTCTCCACGGCCATCGTGGTCACGCCCGCGCAGCCCTCGTTCAGCTCGCTGGGGCCCCGGCAGCGCCCCCCACCCCCGGTCCCCGAGTTCGACCCGCCCGTGGGGACCGCGCGACCGGCGTTGGGCCTCCCCGACCTCGGCGCGATCTCGTTGATCGGCGAACAGTCAGCTGAACGTCCCCTGCCGTCGCCCGCCGCCAGGGGGCCGCTCATGCTCGTGCTGTCGTTGGCGGTCGGCGTCGGCGCTGGGGCGACCTGGCTCGTGCTCAAGAATCGGCCGTCCACGCCTCCCCCTCCCCCCGTGGTCGGCGCCGTCGTGCCTGAGCCGGCCACCATTGCGCCCCCGGTCGTGGAGCAGGCCCTCGCGCCGGAGCCCGTGCCCGTCGCGCCGGAACCTGTGGCGGCCCTCGCGCCTGCGCGCCCTCGGCCGAAGCCCCCCAGGGCCGCTCCTCGGATTCGCCCGCCCCCGCCCGTCGCCGCGAGCGCGAAGGCCGAAGTCACCTTCCGCGTGCGCCCCTTCGGCTCCGTGTGGGTCGACGGAGCCCATGTCGGCGACACGCCTTTCCCCCCCATCTCGCTGCCCCTGGGCGTCCACTCGATCCGCGTGGTGAACAAGGACATCGGGAAAGAGGTGACCCGACAATTTGAAGTGAAGGCCGGAGAAAACGTCTTTCGACACAGCTTTGACGAATGACACCCAGCGCCTCGGCGGAAATGCCGTGGACGCGCGCCTTCGCTGCGCTCCATACTGTTTTAAATGTTCGTTGCCTCCCTGTCGCGCCCGGTCGTCGTCTTGCTGAGCCTTGGCTTCCTCGCGTGCACGAGCACCATCCCCATCGGAGCGGGGGACGGCGGTAGCGAGGCGCCGACCTGTGACGCCCCCCGGCAACTGTGCGGAGCGGTCTGCGTCGACCTGCGCAGCGCGGACTCCCACTGTGGCGCTTGTGGAAACGCGTGCGCGGACGCCGAGTCGTGCGCGGGCTCGCGCTGCTACCCCACCGCCTGCGGCTCCACTGCGTGCGCCGATGGCCAGGTCTGCGTCTCGGGGGTGTGTGCAGATCGCGCCTGCTTCGGGGTGACCTGCGAGCCCGGCTCCCGCTGCGCCGCGGGCAGTTGCTACCCCACCGCGTGCGGTGGCGCCGCCTGCGGCAACCGGCAGGTCTGCTACCAGAACACCTGCGTCGATTCCGCCTGCGTCGGAGTGGACTGCCCCTCGGGCGCCACCTGCAGCGGCGGCTCCTGCCGCTTCGCCACCTGCACCGCGCCCGAGTTGGACTGCGGCGGAACCTGCCTCGACGTGCGCGAAGACGAACGAAACTGCGGCGCCTGCGGGGCGAGCTGCGCCACCAACGAGCTGTGTGCCGCAGGGAGCTGCTACGCCACGGCCTGCGACAGCACCTCGTGTGCCCAGGACCGCGTCTGCGCCAACGCCACCTGCACCGCGGTGTCCTGCGTAGGGGTGCAGTGCCCCTCGGAATCGCGCTGCGCGGAAGGCGCCTGTGCTCCCACCGCCTGCGATGCCACGGCCTGTGGCGCGTTGCAGGTCTGCTCCCAAGGCTCCTGCGTGGACGCGGCCTGCATCGGCGTCACCTGCCCCCAGGGCGCCCAGTGTAAGGAAGGCGCGTGCCGGACCGACCTCTGCACCGCCCCGGAACTTCGATGCGGGAACGCCTGCGTCGACGTGCGCGATGACAACCTGAACTGCGGCGCCTGCGCGGCCACTTGCGCGTCGGCTCAAGCCTGCGCGGGTGGGCGCTGCTACCCCAGGGCCTGCGGCACCTCCGCCTGCGCCGATGGCCAGGTCTGCGTCTCCGGCGTCTGCGCCGACCGCTCCTGCTTCGGCGTCACCTGCACCCAGGGCACCCTCTGCGCTGCTGGCGCCTGCCTCCCCACGTCCTGCGGCAGCACGCCTTGCGGGCCTGCGCAGGTCTGCGCGAGCGGCGCCTGTACCGACACCACCTGCGTCGGGGTGCAGTGCCCCTCGGTCGCGAGCTGCCGCGCGGGAACCTGTCGCATCGACACCTGCAGCAACCAACTCCACGACGGCCTGGAGACCGACGTGGACTGCGGGGGCGGCTGCCCGGCCTGTGGCACCAGCCAGTTCTGCGCCGGCGCCTCCGACTGCCGGAACCGCGTCTGCACCGCCGGCGTCTGCGTGGCCCCCAGCTGCATCGACCGCGTGCGCAACGGCGACGAGGGCGACGCCGACTGCGGCGGGCCCTGCACCCCCTGCGCGGTGGGCCAGACCTGCACCCTGGCCGCGCAGTGCGCTTCTCGCAGTTGCTCGGCGGGCTCCTGCCGCGCGCCCAGCTGCACCGACGCGGTGAAGAACGGCGCCGAGACGGACACCGACTGCGGCGGCGCGACCTGCGGCCCCTGCACTCCCGGCCTCCTCTGCACCGGCGCCTCCGACTGCACCACCAGCCAGTGCTCGGCTGGCCGCTGCATCTCGGCCACCTGCAGCAACTCGGCGAAGGACGGCAGCGAAACGGACATCGACTGCGGCGGCCTGGCCTGCGGGCCCTGCGCCGGGAGCAGGCGCTGCGTCGCGGGCACGGACTGCCTCTCGGGCGTGTGCAGCAGCGCGCTCACCTGCAGCAACCCGACCTGCTTCGACGGGGTGAAGAACAGCCAGGAGACCGCTCCGGACTGCGGCGGCGGAACCTGCCTGGCCTGCTCGCCGGGCAAGGGCTGCCAGGTGGCGGGCGATTGCAGCTCCCGGGTGTGCAGCAATCAGCTCTGCGCCGGCGCCACCTGCACCGACGGCACCCTCAACGGCTCCGAGACCGACGCGGACTGCGGAGGCACCACCTGCGGCAAGTGCACCCTCACCAGGAGCTGCGTGGTCAACGGCGATTGCCAGTCGAACCTGTGCACCGCCAGCCGGTGTGTGGCCCCGCCCATCTTCGGCGCGGCGCTCTCGCTCGTGGCTGGCACGAACCCGCGCTCGGTAGCGGTGGGCGACCTCGACCTCGACGGTTTCATCGACGTCGCGGTCGCCAACCACGACAGCTTCGACGTCACCATCTACTACTCGAACGGCAACGGCACCTTCGCGCCGCAGTTGAGCGCGCAGGTCGCCGCGAGCGACCGCGGCCCCTCGGGCCTCGCCATCGCCGACTTCGGCGGTGACGGCATTCCCGACATCGCGGTGGGGAAGATGCACACGAGCGGGTCCGGACTGACCGGCAACTGCCGCGTCGGCTTGCTGACCGGTGCGGGCGCGCAGGTCGCCAACCGTGGCTTCCTGGGCGCCCAGGAGTTCAATCAGTCTGCGCCTGCGTCGGGAGTCGAGGGGTGTGGCCATCGCATCGTGGCCGCGGAGTTGAGCGGCGACACCCGCCTCGACCTCTGGGTCTCCGACTCGGCGAACGCCGAGTGGTACCAGCCGCAGCAGCACGCGGGCCTGGTGAGCGTCGGAAGCTCAGGCGGGTTCGTCGGCCCCTGGCGCCCCTTCACCGGCGCGGGTGCCTTTGCCGCGGGCGTCGACTTCGATCGCGACGGCGACACCGACATCGTCACCCACAACAGCCGCACCGGCTTCGTACTCACCTACCGCAACGACGGCGCGTCCACGGTCGCCGTCAGCAGCTTCGGGGTGTCGGCCGGCGATGGCGACATCGCTGCGGGCAGACTCAACGCCGATAATTTCCCCGACCTCGTCGTCGCCAGCCACGCTTCGAACCGCGTGGGCGTGGCCTTCGGCGTGGGCAACGGCACCTTCCTCGCGCCGGTCAGCCTCACCGTCACCAACCCGGATGGCGTCGCGGTGGGCGACGTCTCGGGCGACGGCGTGCCGGACCTCGTGGTGGGCGGCATGGGCATCGTGGTGCTGCGCGGGAACGGCGACGGGACCTTCCAGGCGGCGGAGACCTTCCAGGCGACCGCGCTGGGCGACGTGGGGCACCTCTCTCTGGGGGACTTCAACAACGACACGAAGCTGGACGTGGCGTGCGTCGCTAACGGTCGGGCCTACGTCCTCTTCAACTCGCTGCCCTGAAGGCGGGAAAGGGCCTCATGCGGTTCCTGCTCCGACTCGCCCAGTGCCTCGCCCTCGCCGGAGCGCTCCAGGCGAGCGCCCAGACCATGGAGCCGGCCCAGCGCTACCTGCTGGCCGCGAGCCGCCTCTACCAGGGCCTGGAGTACGAACGCGCTCTGGAGCAGGTGAAGCGGGCCCGCACCGTCACCGCCGGGGTGGCCGACGACGCCGCCATCGCCCGCTACGAAGGGGTGCTGCTCTACGAGCTGGGGAAGAAAGACGAGGCGCTCGCGGCCTTCCGCGAAGCGCTCTACCTCGAGCCCGACGGGGGGCTGCCCCTCAAGGTCTCGCCGAAGATCGCCGATGCCTTCGAGACCATTCGCGCGGCGGTGAAGAAGGAGCTGGCCCCCGTGCTGGCGAAGCGGCGGGCCGAAGAAGAGGACGCGCGCGCCGAAGCCGCCCGCGCCGCCGCGGCCGCGCGGGAGGCTCAGCTCCGGGTGGAGGCGGAGGACGCGCGGCGAAAGGCCGACGAGGCCCGCGGCAAGCAACTGGCGGACTTCGCGCGCCGCGAGGAGGAGGCCAGGCAGGCCGAGGCGCGCCTGGAGGAGGCCCGCAGGAAGTGGGAAGCAGAGAGTCGCCTGGAGGAGGCCCGCCAGAAGAAAGCGAACGCCGAGGCGGAGCGCACCCGATTGGCCGTGCTGGATCGGCCGGTCGAGCGACCGTTGTTGCCTCAGGAGTCGCTCCCGTCCCCCGCGACGGTGCAGCGCAGCGCGCCCCTGGCGCCCTTCATCTTCGGAGGCCTCACCGTGGGGGCCGGCGGGGTCGCCACCACGTTCGGTATCTTCGCCAATCAGCAGCTCGCCGCGGCGCGCGGGGCCCAGTTCCAGGACGAGACGGTCACGAATCTGCGCCGCGCCCAGGACTCGGCACTGGTCACCAACGTGGCCCTCGCTGTCGCAGGGGCCGCGGCCGTGGCCACCCTCATTTCGCTCCTGGTGGGCGGCGAGCCTGCGCCGCCGCCCGTCAGCGCCAAAGGAAACCCGTGAGGCGCCTCTCGCTCGCCCTGGCGCTGGCCGCCACCACCGGCTGCTTTCTCCCCACGTTGCAGCAGCTGGAGGAGGAGCGCCCGCGCACCTGTAACGCCGAGCACGGGTGCCTCGAGGGCTCCTTCTGCGTGGGCGGGGTGTGCCGCGTGAGCGGATCTACCGAGTGCGCTCCTGAGGACAGCCGCCCGTGTGGTGAAGCCCGCGGGGAGTGCCGCCAGGGCGTGCAGGCCTGTGATGGGGGCTTCTTCGACGTCTGCACCGGCGCTGCGGGCCCCGGGGAAGAGGTGTGCGACGGAAAGGACAACGACTGCGACGGCGCCGTCGATGAGGACGCGCTCACCTCGGCCTGCGAGTTGAATCGAGGGGTCTGCCAGTCCCGCGCCAGGGTCTGCAGCGCAGGAGCGCCCGAGCCGGTCTGCACGGCGACCTCGTATGGAGCTCTCTACGAGGTGACAGAGATCTCCTGTGACGGGGCCGACAACGACTGCGACGGTCAGACCGACGAAGTGCTGGCGCCGCAGCCCTGCGCGCTGACCCTGGGCGTCTGTGCCGGTTCGGAGCGGGTCTGCTCCGGCGGCGTCTACCCCAGCTGCACCGCCGCCCAGCACCAGGCGCACCACTCCGGCTACCAGCAGGTGGAGACGCGCTGCGACGGCCTCGACAACGACTGTGACGGCCTCACCGACAGCTCGCCCCCGGGCCTGGTGGCCGATGCGGGGGTGCTCTCCCGGAACGTGGCGGCCATCGTGCGGCCGGGCACGGGCAGCGCACAGCAGCGCGACGTGCTGGTGATGTACGAGTCCGGCAGCCGCGTCGTCTCCCGCGTGCTCTTCGCCGACGGTGGGGCGTCGGGCGAGCGCTTCCCCTCGACCTCGGTGGCCTCCGCCGTCACCCGTGCCGCGCTGCCCGCGCTGGCCTCGAGCGGACCGAACGTCTTCCAGGCCTGGTTCGAGGTGCTGGGGGGGCCCCTCTACCGGGTGGTGGTGGCGGCCGCGGGCCCGCTGGGACAAGCGCCCGGAGGCAGCGTCTACCCCGTGGGAACGCAGGCCGGCCCGGGGCGGGCGCTGGCGCTGGCCGCGTCGCCCGAGAGGGTGCTGCTCGCCGTCTCGGCCCTGGACGGGCCGAGCGCCAGCACGAGCAGCCTCAACCTGGTGGCCTGCCCAGCCACGCTGAACGCGGCGTGCTTCACGGTGGCGTTGGGGGCTGGCTCCAACCCGACCTTGCTCTTCGAAGGCTCGGCAGCGCTGATCGCCTGGGATTCCCCAGCCGGCCTGCACCTCGCGAAGGTGAACGTCCCCTCGACCGGCGCGCCCACGCTGGTGAGCAACCTCGGCTTCGGCGTCGGGGGCGATCACGACCCCGTGCTGACCGGGACCCTCTCCGCCCTCTCGATCTACTCGGCGGCGGGGACCTCACCGCAGACGTTGGTGCGACGCGCCGGGGACTGCACCGCCACCTGCGACCCGGCGTCCTTCGTGCTCACCGGGGGCCTGGTCACCTTCGATGGCGTGCCTTCCGACTTCGGCGTGGAAAGCCGGCTGAGCCCCTCAGTGATGGCCTGGGAGGAAGGCCCGGTCAGCCAACGCGTCGCGCAGGCGATGAACCTCGCGACGCTCACGCCCGCGGCGCTTTCGGTCGAGAGCAGCCACCGCCCGCTGCCCTTGCTCTCCGGCACCGGGGGCTATTCCATCTTCTTCGACACCGAGGGGGCGACGGGGCCGCAGGCCAATGCGGTGGTGGTGCGTCACTTCTGCGGGCCGTAGCGCCGTCGAGGTCTCTGAGCGACTGCTCGAACATGCGGGCGCAACGTAGATCACGAAGGCCTGTTCACCGTCACGGAGCCTGATCAGCGCAGTCGGTCGGATGCAACACGTGCGTGAGGTTCGCCGTGGTGCCGGGGACCATGCCGGTGTTGTTGAAGCAATTGTTCAGGTTGATGCCGCCATCGACACAGGTCGCGTGGGTATACGTGTCCCAGACCCCGATGAGGCCGTTGGGGAAGGTCACGGTGCCGCCGTCGAGCACCACGTTGCGCACGTCACACCGGGAGACGACACCGTTCTCCAGCATCGCGCCATCGAAGGTCCGGAAGTTGTTCACCAGAACACCGTTGGACAACTGGTAGCCGAAGGAGCGGGTGTCACCCGGCAGGGCCGAGAGGCGGCGCAGCGCGGTGGGGTAGACGTTCATCACCGTGAGCGGGCCCGCGATCTTCACGCGCGCGCCCACGTACGAAGGCTCGGCCTGGATCCCGCCCCCGCTGCCAAAGGTGGTGGGCACGTTGACGGTGGGCAACGGCGTCCTCGTGCTCGTCCGCGTGATGACCAGCGGCTCGCAAGGCGGCACGGAGGTCGCGGCACAGCTGTAGCCGACGGGCTTGTTGGGGATGGAGTCGAACTCCGACTGCAGTGACGTGCGGTAGCCCTCCTGCTGCCGGAAGGCAGACTCGGTGCTGATGATGCCGCTGATGCTCAGCACGTCGCCCACCTGGGGAAAATAGTCGGCGGCGGCATCGCACCGGAACTTGTCGACCCAGAGACCTGCCTGCGGGTTGGCGGGGTCCGCGACCCAGAAGCTGGCGTTGACACCGGGTGTGGAGAGACCGGGGCACGTACTCGACGTGGAAGCGCGCGCGAACGAGATGGCCGTGACCACCACGCCCTGAAGGGTGACCTTCACTGGAGGGGTCGCAGCCCTCGCCGCCTGAATGGTGGTGAAGGTGCTGAGCCCGCCACCGGTGCCGCCACCAGTCGGAGTGCCGCCACCGGTGCCGCCACCGTTCGGAGTACCGCCACCGGTCCCTCCACCAGTCGGAATGCCTCCACCCGTTCCGCCGCCCGTCGCAGTGCCGCCACCCGCTCCGCCACCGGTCGCAGTGCCTCCACCCGCTCCGCCGCCGATCGCTGTGCCGCCACCCGTTCCGCCGCCCGTGGTGCCACCTCCCGCGCCGCCGGTCCCCGTGCCGGTCGAGCATTGCCCGAGCACACAGGACTGACCGATAAGACACGCGTTACAGAGGCCACCATTGCTGCCGCAGGTGAGGGCCGCGGCCGCCTGGCATGCGCCCGTCGCATCACAGCACCCAGAGAAGCACGAGCTGGAGTCGCACTTCACAGGACCGGTCCCGCAACCCGCGAAGGTGGCCAGCGCAACGCAGAAAAGCAGTGCGTGAAGTTTCATCCGGTGGTCATCCTTCGTTTCGGGGCCAAGTGCCAGAGCCGCGCCGTCTCACCCTTCCCAGGTGGCCATCACCCGCTGCATGGCTGAAAGCCACGCCTGCAGATCTTCCCGCCGCGTGCTGATCATCACCATCACCACCACGCCCAGGCCCAGCAGCAAGAGGAACACCGCGCCCAGCCGCGGCTCGGCGAGGCCGCTGCGGAGGAACGTCGCCAGCACGGTGGTCACCAGCACGCCGGTGCTGATCAGTTCCCTGGGCTGACGAGTTCGTCAAGGCTCCGAGGCCACGCCCATCTGCCAATTCATCGGCCCATTCGAGGTCACCGGGGCCAGCACCACCTGCTGCGCCGTGGCGGTGTTGTTGACCACCCGTACCCGATAATCGCCGCTGCCCTGGTTGACCAGGGGCGAGCAGACCACCTGCCCCGTCGGCTTGTAGACGTTCAACGAGCTGCTCAGGCCACCGAAGCGCAGCCCCACCGCCAACGCCTTCCCCGCGGGGATCGTCGCCAGGTAGTGCAACCGATCATCCCCGCACTGCCGCCTCACGTCGCCGCAGACCTGATCACACGTGCGCCCCGTCGAGCCATTGATGCGGAGCGCCGGCGAAGGCGAGATGTCGATGGACCCGCTGTTGTACCGCTCCAGCCGTTCCACGACCGCGTCCACAGAGTAGGTGCCCGGGTAGATGATCGTCATGCTCACCTCGGTCGGGTTCGAGCACGCCCACCCGCTCCCGGTGCCGGTGAAGGCGAACGAGTTCGGCGTGCCCGCCTGCAGCAGGCGCTTGTTCGGCCCGAAGAACGAGACGGTGGTCGATGGGTGGAACGAGCTGTTGATGTAGCCTGCGACGTTCACCCGGTCTCCCCTCGTCACGGTGAGCGGCACGTCGACCGTCACGCTGGTGCTGGCCGTAGCGCCCGCCACGGTACTGGACGGTACGGTGCTCAGCACCGCCCCACAGTTCGTATTGCTCAGCGGCCAGTACTGACACCCGGTGAAGGCGCTGTCGTTGAAGGCGAGCTGGCAGGTGAACTCGGCCTGACAGGTTCCCGAAACGCATTGCTGGGTGGGCCCGCAAAGCCTTCCACACGCGCCGCAGTTCAAGTTGTCGTTGCTGACCGGAATGCACGAGCCCCCGCACAACATCTGCCCCGAGGGACAGGTGCAGTTGTTCGCGCTGCAGTTGCTCCCGGCCGCGCACACCCGGCCGCACGAGCCGCAGTTGTTCGCGTTCTGCGTCACGTCGACGCACACGCCGTTGCAGCGGATGAGCGTGCCGGGACAGGTGCACTGGCTGTTGCTGCACGTGCCGTTGATGCAGGTCTGGCTACACGAGCCGCAGTGCAGGGTGTCGTTGGTGGTGTCGACGCACGACCCGCCGCAGCTCACCCGGCCCTGGGGGCACTGGCACTGGCTGCCCACACACACCCGGCCACCCCCGCATGCGTCGCCGCATTGACCGCAATTCGCAGGGTCGATGGTGGTGTCGGTGCACGTGCCGCCGCAGGACCTCTGCCCCGCCACCGCGCACGCGTTGTTGGCGCACGCGCCGGCGGTGCAGGTCTGGCCGGTGGTGCAGGCGCGGCCACAGGCGCCGCAGTGGGCCGTCGAGGTCTGCAGGTCCGCGCACTGCCCGGAACAATCCGCTCTTCCCGGCTGGCAGAAGCAGGCCCCCCCGCGGCACTCGAGGCCTGTGGGGCAGGCCACGCCCACGCACGCGGTCTCGGTGCACGCGCTGCGGAAACAGACGGAGAGCGGATCACACACCTGGCCTCCGGAGCAGTCCCTGGGAAAGCAGGCCCCCGCCGCGCACGCTTCATTCGCCGCGCAGGCGCGCCCGCAGCTCCCGCAGTTGGCGGAGTCGGTCTGGGTGTCCGCGCAGCCACTGCCGCACGCCGAGCGGGGCGCCGGGCAGGCACAGACGCCACCCGAACAGAGCAGCCCGGTGGCGCAGCCCTTGCCCACGCAGGCGCGCTCCACACAGGCGGTGCCCACGCACACGCTCAAGCCGTCGCAGGTGGCCGTGGAGCAATCGTCCGGCAAACACGTTCCCGCGGCGCAGCTCTCGGCGGTGCTGCACGCCTTGCCGCAGCCGCCGCAGTTCGCGTCGTCGAGGGCCGTGTCCACGCACTGGCCGTTGCACAGGCTGCGACCCGGAGGGCACTCGCACGCGCCCAGGTTACACCGCTGTCCTCCGGGGCAGACCACGCCCAGGCACGCGCGCTGAACGCATTGATCCGCGACGCACACGCTCAGCTCGTCGCAGACCTGGCCCTGACAATCGGCCCTCAAGCAGGTGCCCGCGGCGCAGCGCGTTCCCGCCGCGCAGGGGCGCCCGCAGCCGCCGCAGTTCGCGTCGTCGGTGGCCGTGTCCACACACTGCCCGTTGCAGGTGCTCCTGCCGGACGCGCAGGCACAGGCGCCCAGGCTGCAGCGCTGCCCCGCGGGGCAGGCCACCCCGATGCACGCGCGATCGCTGCACTGGCCCTCGAAGCACACCTTGCCGGGCTCACACGCGGTGGCTTCGCAGCTCGTCGCCAGACATTGCCGCTGCGCGCACGCTTCCCCTGCGCCACAGGCGAGGCCGCAACTTCCGCAGTGGCTCGCGTCGAGCGCGAGGTCGACGCATTGACCCGCGCAGCGCGTGAGGCCGGTGGGGCACTCGGCGGCCACCGGCGCAGTGGTGGAGCAACCAGTGAAGCTCAGCGCGACGGCGAGAAGGAGAAGTCTCATGGCACTCCGGGGGAAGGGGCGAGAGTTGAGCTGAGGAGCGTCAAGGCCCGCAGAAGCGCCTCATCAAGACTGCGTTCGCGGGGCATGGGCGCGCCTACGGTATCGAAGAAGATCGAGTACCCACTGGTGCCCGAGAGCAGCGAGCCGGCGCCCAACCCGAGGGGAGAGCAGACTGCGTCCAGCGCCGGGGCACGACACCACGGTGAGGCTGCTCGTGGTCTCGGTGGGACCGTCGAGCGCGGAGAGCGCCAGCACCACCCGGTCCGCAGAGGTGGCCAGCGCCAACGCACGGCCTGGACCGGCCTGCGTCCCCACCGGGTACACCGCGCCTCCGGGGGGCCTCGCCGGTGGGTCCGGGCGCCGCCACCACCACCCGGTCGAACGGCCCTCCGAGCACTTCGAATCAGGCCTGGAAGACCTTCGCTCCGTTGGAAGCCAGGGCCGGCAATTCAGCGCGGCTGACTGCGCTCGCCACGGGAACTGAAGCTGTCTTGAAAGTGAATCCCCACGCGCCATCTGCTCACACGATGAACAACCCCGCGCCTCGCGTCACGACAAATGTGGGCCACAACATCGCTTGCTGAAATCAGTTCGTCGCCGCGACTCAGGCCGGGGCGGGCCAGAAGCGCACGCCACTCCGGGTCGCACTCCTCATCGCGAGTGAAGCGGAAGGCGGTCGCGCCGGGGGTTCGCACGGGCCCCTCTCCGCCATGCCTGCGAAAATCCAGGTCAGCAGTGGTGACGGTGATGGCCGGGGTTGGTCTCACTGACGAGGTGCTCGACGCGCGCCTGAGTCAACTGCGCGGGCTCGACGTTGGCTTCAGCGATGGGCGGCTTCTTGTAGACGGAAGAGCTCACTTGAAGGGCAAGACCGTAACGGGCGGTCGCTTGAGCAATCAGCGTGGCAGCGCAGCCAGTTCTGCCGCGGAGTTTTGGAGGATTTATCCTTCCCAGGTGGCCATCACCCGCTGCATGGCTGAAAGCCGCGCCTGCAGCTCTTCCCGCCGCGTGCTGATCATCACCATCACCACCACCACGCCCAGGCCCAGCAACGAGAGGAACACCGCGCCCAACCGCGGCTCCGCGAGGCCGCTGCGCACCAGCGTCGCCAACACGGTGGTCACCAGCACGCCGGTGCCCAGCACCACGTAGCTGCGAATGCGCCAATGCGAGCCGAGCGCGATGCCGCCCAGGCAGACCAGCACGCACAGCATGAGCGCGGGTACCGAGGTCACGGTCAGCGGTGTCCACGCGACGGCCACGTACATGAGCCCCATGCCCCACGCGCGCAGCTTCACCACCGCGCCCGCGCTCAGCTCGTCGTCGAACACCCGCGCCAGCACCAGCAAGGTCAGACCGAGGGGAATGAGCAGCAACTGCAGCTCACCAAAGCCACTGCCGAACGCGGCCAGCGTGACGGCGGCGTTGAGTGAGACCGCCGAGACAATCGCCCCACCACGCCGGCTGCCAGAGCGGGCGACCCACGCGGCGAGCAGCGAGAGGCCCAGCAACCACGAAGCCCCGAGGCTCCACGTCTGCCAAGGAACCAGGACAGCGCCGAGCAGCGGCCACACCATCGCGCCCTGACGCAGCGCCTTCGCGGCCTCTTCCCTGCCCTCCCGCGCGAAGAACTGAGCGAGGCC
The DNA here is from genome assembly GCA_043773025.1 of Archangium sp. Classification (GTDB taxonomy): domain Bacteria; phylum Myxococcota; class Myxococcia; order Myxococcales; family Myxococcaceae; genus Archangium_A. Next base: position 5,290 of record JAYVFP010000010.1, on the reverse strand, counting down.
CGCGAAGACCGCCGAGACCCCCAGCAGCACCCACGCTTCGGTCAGGCCGGGCATGGCGCCCACGCCCAGTACGCGGGCCGCCAGAGCCCCGGCGACCACGGCGCACTGACCCAGCCACGCGCTGGGCGCCTCGTCTTCTTCCACCGTTCTGCGCCACGCGATGAAGGCGAGCACGCAGGCCACCAGCACCGAGAGCAGCGCCTCGCGCGGCTGAGCCGAAGCGAGCAAGGTGATGCCGAGCGCCAGCTCACCCAGCGCGACCCACGCAAACGCGTGCACTGAGCTCTTGCCCTGACGCAGCTGACGGACGAGGGCCAGGGCCGCGCTCGCGGCCGCCCACCACGGGAAGATGAGCACCTTCGGCGCACCGGTCGAGAGCACCACGCCCACGAAGGCCATCACCACGTGCAGCGCGACGCCGGTCGCAGCCCATGCCCACCCCTGAGCGCTCTGCTTCTCGCGCAGCAGCAGCCAGGTGGTCGCCGCGGCCACGCTCCACGCGAGCGGGATGAGGGGGGACTCGAGGTGTACGCCAGCGAGCCCCATGCCCAGCAGCGCGAGCAACCACGACGCGTGGCGCCAGACGTCTGCGACGCGCAGCTGCGTGTACCGGGTGCCGGCCCACGCGAAGCCCAGTGAAGCGAGGCCGACGAGCGGCACGCTGACGTGAGAGGGCAACAGCACCGCCGCCGCGAGCGACGAGAACAGCAGGCCTGCCACGGCCTCGCCGCGACGCGACGTCACCAGCAGCAATGGCGCAAGCCAGAGGGCCCGGGCGTCATGGTGTGCCAGCAGCAAGGTGGCCAGCCCCAGCGCGCCCCAGAAGAACGGACCTGAAAGGGTGGTCTGTGCTTCGCGGCCCAGCCAGCGCCAGAGCGCGGCGACGTGCGTCGACACCCGGGTCGATCGCAGCGCCATCGCGCCCAGTGCGGCGACGAAGGCACTAAGGAAAATCTGCGGCGCGAGCATCGGCTCGAGGCCCTGAAGTGACGTGTGCACATCGAGGCCCGCCGTAAGGATCGCGACCGGGATCAACCCGGGCACGCCCAGCAGCACGGCGCCCACGCCCACCGTCACCGGCAACATCCATTGAGGAGCGAGCAGCGCCACCGCTCCACCGAGCGCGACGCAAGCACCCGCGGCGAAAGCACGGCGGTTGGTGCCCCGGCTCAGACGCGCCCCCAGCAGCAAGCCCACCAACGCCAGCCCGAGGGCCAGGGCGATGAACGAGCCGCCCACCTTCGCGACGACGGTCAGGCTGGCCGCACCGGCGATCGCCAGCAACAACGCGAGCGGCTCGACGTACTGCAGCGAGCGCACGCCCAGCAGGCGCTTGAGGTGCGCGGGGGCGTGATGAGCCGCCGCCCCGAGTGCCACCAGCACGCCCACCACCGGTGCACGCATCGGCTCGAAAGGAACGGCGATCGCCACGGCGACGGCCAGGCGCACCGCGGGCTGCACGCCCCCCATCAGCAGCAGCACGGCGAACCACGCCACGCCGTGCACAGGCTGAAAGGCCACCGAGATGCACGCGACGGTTGCAGCGACCAGGAAGAGCGCGAGCTGCTCGACCACCAGCCGCTCGGGAGCGGCCAAAAGCGTGGGCAACCCCAACACCCGACGAACCGAAGCGAGCGGGAGCAGCCGGGCGGCGAGCAGCGCGATGACCAGCGCGAGCCACCACGGCCCTGCCACCGCCGCGAACGCCACGCCCAACGCGAGCGGCTCAGCACGCCTCGTCGAGCGCGCCCACACCACAGGGAGCAACGCCGCGGCCACAGAGAGCGGAAGACTCGCGCCCTGGACCAACGCGGCCATCAAGGTGAGCGCGGAGGTCAGGCTCGCCGCCAGCGTGAGCTGCGATTGATTGAGGAGGTTGCGCCACGCCCAGTCGTTCTCCTCGAGCAGCGCCAGGAACGCGGTGACCGTGGCGATGCCCAGCAGCGCGTACGGCGTGCTGGCCCAGGCCAGGCTCAGCACGAACGCAGCCGCGGGCACCGTGAGCCACGCGAGCAGCGCAGGCGTCGCGATCAGCAGCACCGCGGCGATGGCGACCAGTGAAAAATCTGAAGTCTGGGCGGTGGCCAACGAGGCCGCGACCCCGAGCGCAGCCAGCAACGAGCCCTGCCACGTGCGGCCCTTGCGCACCGCGTGCACCGAGGCGATTCCCGTGAGCACGCCAGCGCAGAGCAGGCTCATCGTGTTGCTCCAGTCTGGCCACAGGCCCAGGCCCGGTGCGAGCGACACCACCAGCGCGACCAACGCGGGCGCTTCGAGCGCACCACGCAGTTTCTTGTTCACGAAGGCAGACAACAGCGCCAACACGACGGCCGCGCCGAGCCAGATCCACCCCGCCGGAAGCAACACGCCGACCGAGGGCGCAAGGAAAGCGGTCAGCGTGCCACCGGCGACCGCGACGGCCCACCACGTGCGGCGCAGCGGGAGCGCAGCCAACAGCGCGGCAGCGGCGAGGGCGACGACGGCCTTCAGATCGACCTGCGAGGTGTGCGCGAGTGCCCAGGCCGGGGCGAAGATCGCCAGCGTCGCCAACATGGGAATGGTGGTGCGCCAACGACGGCCGCGCACGAAGAGGAGCGCCGCGCCCGCCAGCGCCGCGAACGCCATGACCGCGGGTGACTGAAGGGCCGCCAGCGGAATGAGCGCAGAGAACCAGACGAACATCTGCACCTGCCGGTGGATCGCCCGGGCCGCGAGCACGCAGGCGACCGAAGCGAGCACCAGGGTGAAGAGCGCGAGCGCACCAGGCAGCGGGCCCGCGAGAACGAAGGCCACAGCGCCCGAAGCGAGGGCTGCACCCGCCAGCCAGCGGCGAAGCACGCGCGTCTCTTTGAGAACCGGCAGGCCATGGGCGCCCAGCGCGAGCCCCAGCGCCACCACCGCGGCGGGCCAACCCGGTTCGAACGTGAGGCCCAGCGCGAAGGCGAAGAAGACCGACAGCACGCTGCCCGCGGCCATCGCGTCGGCGCGGCGCGAGAAGAAGCCGACGGCGAGCAACGGCAGGAGCAGCAACGGCAACGCCACCAGGGCGGGCCGCGCATCGGAGCTCACGCTGATCATCGCGAGGGTGCCCGCGGCGGTCGCAGCCACGGCTGAACACCGCAGCCAGACGTGCGCCCAGAGACTGCGTTGCGCCTTCGCAGAGCGGTGCCACTTCCACCCCGCGATGAGCGTGCCCACCGCCACGAAGAGCGCCTGGTAGACCGACGCGTAGGAGGCCGGCATGGGCGCCGCCGCGTAGCCGAGCATGACCTTGAGCTGATCCCACCAGGTCCACACGATGGAGGGCACGAGCTGATCGACCCGCTGCCACGCGAGGTACGCGAAGGCGTAGGTGCCCGCCAGCCACCAGGCGTTGCGTGAAGAGACAGCGCGCTCGTTGGAGAGCCGCACCGTCGTCCACACGCCGAGCACGGCGATGAGCACGCAGGCGGGCGCGATGGAGATGAACGAGCCTGCGAAAGCGACGAAGAAGATCGACATCGCGACGATGGTGAGGGGGCCGCGGTTCTTCTGGTCACGCAGCCACAGCGCGGCGGAGGCGAGGCCAGCGCTCGCGACCCACACCGCGGCCAACGCGCTCTGGGAGTGCTGCACGGAGATCAACTGGCGAGCGGCCAACATGGCCACCGGGAGCAGAAAGGACAGCAGCGTGACGGCGGTGCGCGCGGCAGTCGAGCGTGGACCACGGCGGAAGGCGAAGCCTGCGAGCACCGCGGGGATGAGCGTCAACCAGCCACCTTCGGCAGGCAGCGCCGGGGTCAGCCCGAGGCCGAAGGTTCCGAGGGCGACGGACGCGGCGAGCAGCGGCGCATCGGGTTCTTCGAGGTCCTTCGCGGCGCTCCAGGCGAGCCGGCCTGCCAACGCGGCACCACCGGCCAGCGCCAACCAGCTCAGTGGCGAGCTGACGTCGAGGGCGAGCACCGCGAGCGGGGCGACGAGCGCGCCGATGCGGCGCAGGACCATCGAGGCCGGGCGGGTGGTCTCCTTGCGCGAGAGCGCCGCGGCCCAGAGCGCGAAGCCGATGGCCCAGACTTCGACCATGCCGAAGACGGTCAGGGCGCGCACGCCGGTGCTCATTCCGTCCCACGCGTCGGCGACGAGGTAGAGCGCGCCAGAGAGAATGAGAAAGGCGCCGACGAACCAGCCGAGGCTCTCGTGGAGAAGCGGCTTCCAGGTGAGCTGCCAGCGTGAGGGTTCGCGGGGGGCCTTTGGTGGGGCGGGCGGTCGCGCGATGGGGATCAGCGGTGAAGGGGGTTCGACTGCGACTTCCCCCACGAGGGCCTGGGTCATTTCTACCGGCATGGGTGTTTCTTGAACCGGGGTCACGGGCTGATCCGGCGACAGCGCTCTGGCCAGCGTGGCTTCCTGACGCCGGTAGTACTCGGCGATGGCCCGGCGGGCGGAAATGGGAGCGAGGCTTTCATCCCACACCGACACTTCATCGAGCAGCCATCGCACCCGATCCAGATCCGCCTCGATCAAGGGAGTTGCGCGTTCGATCAGCGCGGTTCCGCACAAGACACAGAATTGACCGAAGGGCCTCTCGCGACGGCAGGGCTCGCAGAACATGACCGAACCGTCACTTCACCCGCCGTTCCGCCCCCAAGTGCCCGAATGAACGACCCCCCGAGACACCCTGCGCAAGGACCTGCTCAGCTGTTGCACAACCGCCGAAGCAAGTGGTTCATGATTTGCTAAGCATCACGACCATGGCTCCGCCCGCAACCAACATGGCGCCTCGAATGAGGGTGCTCCTGGCTGAGGATGAGACCGTCACGCGACGGCTGCTCGAGGCCCAGATGACCCGCTTCGGGTTCGAGGTCATCTCGGTGGCCGACGGCCTGGTCGCGTGGAACCTGCTGCAGTCGCCCGACGCACCTTCTTTGGCGGTGCTCGATTGGAACATGCCGGGCCTCGATGGCCCCGACGTCTGCCGCCGCATGCGCGAGAGCACGCGCAGTGGGTACACGTACATGCTGCTGGTCACCGCTCGCAACGCGAAGAGCGACGTGGTGCAGGGTTTGTCAGCAGGCGCTGATGACTTCATCTCGAAGCCGGTCGATCCCGATGAGCTGCACGCGCGGTTGCGCACCGGCGAGCGCATCGTTCGGCTGGAGCAGACGCTGGGCCTCCAGGTCAAAGAACTCCAGGCGGCGGCCGAGCACGTGCGCGAACTGCAGGGAATGATTCCCATCTGCATGCACTGCAAGCGCATCCGCAACCAGTCGCAGATTTGGGAAAAAGTGGAGACGTACATCGAGCAGCGCTC
>JAYVFP010000009.1:0-20793 GCA_043773025.1 Archangium sp. | reverse complement strand
CGCGGCGGGCCTGCACGCGCGCCTCCAACACCCGGAGCTGTCCTCGGCCGACCGCGGCCAGCAGGTTCGAGAGCCGGTAGTTAAAGCCGATGTGGCTGTGCTGGTAGTGCGGCGCGGGATCTCGGGCCTGGGTCGCGAGAAAACGGGCCTTCTCGATGAGCGCCGCATCACGACTCACCAACATGCCGCCGCCCGAGGTGGTGATGATCTTATTGCCGTTGAACGAGAACGCGGCGAGCGAGCCGAAGGTGCCCGCGGGCTGGCCTTTCCACGTGGCGCCCAGCGCTTCCGCGGCGTCTTCGATGAGCGGCACGTCGTATTCGCTGCAGAGCTGCGAGATGAGATCGAGCTGCGCGCACTGGCCGTAGAGGTCGACGGCCATCACTGCCTTGGGGCGCTTGTTGCGCTTGACGCCTTCCTTCAAGGCATCCTCGAGCAGCACGGGGTCGAGGTTCCAGGTCTGACGCTCGGAGTCGAGGAAGACCGGCGTCGCGCCCTGGTAGACGATCGGGTTCGCCGAGGCGGAGAAGGTGAGCGACGAGACGATCACCTCATCGCCGCGCGTCACGCCGAGCAATTGCAACGCGAGGTGCAGCGCCGCGGTGCCGCTGGAGAGCGCGGCGGCGTGGGGCATCTGCACCCGCGCTGCGAACTCTTTTTCGAAGGCATCGACGTGCGGCCCGAGAGGGGCGATCCAGTTCGAGTCGAAGGCCTCGAGCAGCAGACCTCGTTCATCGGGGCCCATGTGAGGCGGTGAGAGATAGACGCGTGCGCCCATGAGTGTGGCCTCTAGCAGTTTCAGCGGCGCAGGGGCCTCGCAGGCACACCCACCACCGTCAGCCCATCGGCGATGCGGCCTTTGATGACAGCGGCGCCGACCCCGACCACACAGTCCGCACCCACTTCACCCAGATGAATGACGCTGGCCCCCAGGCCGATGTGGCTGCGTTCCCCGATGCGAGCGCGCCCACCCAGCGTGGCGCTGGGGGAGAGGTGGACGAAGTCACCCACGACGCATTCGTGTTCGACGATGGCTCCGGTATTCACGATGACCCCGCGGCCGACTCGTGCTTCCGCGTTCACCACGGCGCGCGCCATGACCACCGTGCCTCGCCCCAACGTCGCGGTGGGAGAGACCCAGGCGGTCGAGTGCACGAGCGTTCCCACCCGATGGCCCGACGCCTCAAGCTGCAGCTGCAATTGTTCCCGTCGCCGGTTGTCGCCCAGGGCCAGCACCACCAGGCGGGTGGGCTGATCGAGCAACCAGGGCAGCGCGCCGATGACGGTCGTTCCCAGAACGGGTGTCCCTGCCGGAACTGCGTCGTCGATGAACCCTTCGACGAGGTGGCCCATGCTGCGAGCCACCTCTGCGACGACCCGCCCATGTCCACCGGCACCGAGGATGAGAACGGGAGTGTGATCCACGTCCGCAGTATACGGGGGGCGTGACGCGCGACCAGCAGCTCAAGGTGAAGCGGCTCATCGACATCGCCGGAGCAGTGACCGGGTTGACCCTCGGCCTGCCGGTGTTGGCTGCCGCGGCCGTTGCGGTTCGAGCTTCGATGGGTGCGCCTGTGTTTTTTCGGCAGCAACGCCCGGGGCTGTTGGGCAAGCCGTTTCGACTCTTCAAGTTTCGAACGATGTCAGACGCCCGCGCGGCCGATGGCACGCTGCTGTCCGATGTGGAGCGCCTGACGCGGGTGGGCCAATTCATTCGCAGCACCAGCCTCGATGAGCTCCCTCAGTTGCTCAACGTGCTCAAGGGCGAGATGAGCCTCGTCGGCCCCCGGCCGCTGCTGATGCAGTACCTGCCCCGCTACGACGCACGTCAGGCGCGGCGCCACGACGTGAAGCCCGGAATCACCGGACTGGCGCAGGTGCGTGGGCGAAACACGATTTCCTGGGAAGAGAAGTTCGAGTTCGACGTGCAATACATCGAGCAGTGGTCGCTGTGGCTCGACGTGGAAATCCTGCTCGAGACCGTCGCGAAGCTGGTCAAGCGTGACGGCATTTCTTCGCAGGGCCACGCGACGATGCCCGAGTTCATGGGGGCCGAGCGGCCGTGAAGCGACGCCATGTGGTGCACGTTCTCACGGTCGCTGACTCGCTCATCTTCATCAACACGCTGGTCGAGAAGGCTCAGGAGCGCGGCTTCGAAGTGACCGTGGTGACCTCGCCTGATCAACGGCTCCACGACTTCGGCCGCAAGCTTGGGGTGCGGGTGGTGCCGCTGGAGATGCCGCGCAGGGTCACTCCGCTGGGCGACTGGGTGGCGCTGAGTGCGCTTCATCGGCTCTTCGATCGCCTGCGCCCTGACATCGTGCACTCGCACACGCCGAAGGGCGGTTTGCTGGGCACGCTGGCCGCCCAGGCAGCTCGAGTGCCGGTGCGGATTTATCACATGCGCGGGCTGGCTTTCGTGACGCAGCGGGGGGGCATGCGCGCGCTGCTCAAGAGCACCGAGTTGCTCTCGTGTGGTGCGGCGACCCGGGTGATTTGTCAGAGCCACTCGTTGCGCAGCGCCGCGCTCGAGGATCGTTTGGTTTCCGCCGAGAAGAGCGAAGTCGTGCTCCAGGGGAGCAATGGCGTCGACTCCGACGGGCGTTTCGATCCCGCCCGCAATGCCGGCCGGCGCGAAGCACTCAGAGCCGAATGGAAGGTGCCACCCGACGGGATGGTGCTGGCGTTCGTGGGCAGGCTGGTGCGCGATAAAGGGCTGCCCGAGCTCGTCGAGGCGTTCGAGCGGTTGGCGCGTACTTCAGACAAGGCCGTGCTGGTGCTCGCGGGGCCCTGGGAGGTGAGGGATCCGGTGCCCGCGGAGACCCGGCGGAGAATCGACGCACACCCTCGTATCGTGGTGCTGGGGCCCGTGGCCGAACCCGCGGAGATCTACGCGGCGAGCGACGTGGTGGTGCTGCCCAGCCATCGGGAGGGGTTCCCCAACGTGCCGCTCGAAGCGGCTGCGATGGAGCGCCCGGTGATCTCCACCCGAGTGCCGGGCTGCTCCGACGCGGTCGCCGATGAGGAGACAGGCGTGCTGGTCGGCGTCGCAGACGTGCCAGCGCTGGAGCAGGCCATGCGGCGTTACCTGGAGGACCCCTCGCTGCGTCAAAAGCATGGTTCTGCCGGCCGCCAACGAGTGGTGCGGGACTTTCGCCGGGAGAACGTGGCCAATGCGCTGGTCGACATCTACCTGCGCGAGTTGTCGAGGATTTGACCTCGTGTCCCACACGAGCCTACGAGGCCTGTGAACACGAGCGGCCGCAGCGGGCACTCAGAGGTCCATGATGCACGAGTCGAGTCAGTGGCTGTTGCGCTATCGCCGGGTGGTGGCGATCGGCGTGCATCTCATGCTGTTCGTCGTGGCGCAGGTGGTCGCGTTCGAACTGCGCTTCGAGTTCAACGTGCCGCCGGAGTACCTGGGGCTCGCTGCCGTCTGGCTGGTGGCCAACGTCGCCATTCGCCTCGCGGTCTTCGCCTCGTTCGGGATGTTCTCGGGGTTGTGGCGGTACACGGGCACGCGCGATCTGATGGCGCTGGCGCGCTCGACCGCGTTGTCGACGCTCATCTTCGCGGTGTTCATCGTGATGGGCGGCTACCGCAGCTATCCCCGCTCGATTCTGGTGATCGACTTCGTGCTCACCATCATGTTCGTCGGTGGGCTGCGATTCTCTGCGCGCTCCTTGTGGCAGCTGGCGCAGAACGTGAGCCAGAAGAAAGACGGCGACCGCAAGCGCGTGCTGATCGTCGGCGCCGGCAACGCCGGTGAGATGTTGGTGCGTGAGATGTTGAAGACGCAGGTGGGCCGCTACGAGCCCATCGGCTTCGTCGATGACGAGGCGAGCAAGCGTGGTGTTTCAATCCATGGGGTGAAGGTGCTCGGGCGCCTGGCTGAGGTCGCTCAGCTGGTGAAGGACGAGCGCATCGACGAGGTGGTGCTCGCGATTCCCTCTGCTTCGGGCAAGGAAATGCGCCGCATCGTGGAATCCGTGAAGTCCGCGGGCGTCACGATGCGAACGATGCCGGGCATCGATCAGCTGATCAGTGGGCAGGTCACGGTCAATCAGCTGCGCAGCGTGAACATCGAAGACCTGCTCGGGCGCGACCCGGTTTCCCTCGACACCGACTCACTCAAGACGCTGCTGAAGGGGCACGTGGTGCTGGTCACCGGCGCGGGTGGATCGATCGGCTCTGAGCTGTGCCGGCAGGTCGCGCGCTTCGAACCGAAGCGGCTGGTGCTGGTGGAGCGCTCCGAGCCGGCGCTCTTCGAGGTGCATCGCGAGTTGGCTTCGCGGCACCCTGAGCTCGATCTGGTGCCGGCCATGGCCGACATCGGTGACGTGGAGCGGGTGAGGGCGATCTTCGGGCTGCACCGGCCGACGGTGGTGGTGCACGCCGCGGCGCACAAACACGTTCCGATGATGGAGTGGAACCCCGGCGAGGCCATCAAGAACAACGTCGGCGGGACGCAGGTAGTGGCCAACGCAGCGCACGAGTTCCACGCTCAGCAGTTCGTCATGGTCTCGACCGACAAGGCGGTGAACCCCACCTCGATCATGGGCGCGACCAAGCGCGTGGCAGAGCTGTACGTTCAAGCGCTCAGTCAGAAGAGCCGCACGCGTTTCGTCGCGGTTCGGTTTGGGAACGTGCTGGCCTCGGCGGGCAGCGTCATCCCCATCTTCAAAGAGCAGATCGCGCAAGGCGGGCCGGTCACGGTCACCGATCCCGAGATGCGCCGCTATTTCATGACCATCCCCGAGGCGAGCCAGCTGGTGCTGCAGGCCGCGACGATGGGGCGGGGCGGAGAGATCTTCGTGCTCGATATGGGCGAGCCGGTGAAGATCGTCGACCTGGCGCGCGACTTGATCACGCTCTCCGGGCTGACCCCCGACAAGGACATCGAGATCCGCTTCACCGGTCTGCGGCCGGGCGAGAAGCTCTTCGAGGAACTCTCCACCGCCGAGGAGAAAGCGGAGAAGACGCGTCACCCGAAGATCTTCATCGGCAAGATTCCGTCGCGCTCACTCGATGAGGTGTCGAAACAGGTCGCCGCGTTGCTCGACGGCGTGAACGACCTCGATGTCGACACCGCCGTGCGCCGTATCAAGGTTGTCGTTCCCGAGTTCCAGCGCAACGACGACGCGCCGCAAGCTCAGGTCATCGCGCTGCGACAGCGGGGGTGAGCGCGAGTTCTGTGGGCTTGGCGTTGGTGGCTTTCTGCGCGCGGAGCACCAGCAGGAGCGTAAAGAAGAACGGCATCATCGGCGCCCGATAGCGGGAGAGGGTGCCCATGTTGGTGCTGGAGAGCCCGGTGCCTAGCGCAAGCGCCAGGGTAAAGACCGCACAGAACAACAGCGTCGGAGAGCCGCGGACCGCGCTGATGAGGCCGCGGATACCCCGTTGCCTCAGCAGTTGAATGAATAGGAGCAGCAAAGCGCTGGCCTCAAGCGCATTGGCAAGTTGAACGGCGTTGCGCGCTTCGAAGATCAGCGGGCGAAACAGTGACGTGAAGATCGCAAAGGGAGCCAGCAAAAACTCGTAGGCCACCGAACGACTTCCGCCGCCCTGTTCCGCCGCGCCGCCGCCGCCTTCCAGCGAGAAGTTCGAGCCACCTTCGACCTCGTAGCCCGTCTGCCTCTGTCGCGAGAAGGAGTTGGCCGAGTCTTCTGTCTCAACCTTCACGAAGTAGCGATTGCCGAGTACGAAGCCGCTGGCGCCGATGATGCCCGCAGTGATCAGGGCAAAGGGCTTAAGGACGGCCGAATCGCTCGAAAAGAGGCGTGACCACAAGTAGAAGAGGCTGGCCGCGATGCTCATGGCCATCAGTACGTACGGCTTGATCACCGAGATCACCGTCGAGGCGACGATCACCATGACAATCGCCAGCCCGCGTCGATGACGCGACAGCAGCCAGCGCAAGCCCAGCACCAGCGGCCCCAGCATCGCCATCACCACCGGCTCCTTGAGGAGCGCGCTCGACCAGAAGACGGCGGTGGGTAACATCGTGACGCCAATCAGCACCGCGCGCTGCACCTCGGGCGGGAACTCCGTACGAAGGGCCCGGTACAGCAGCACCTTCGAGGCGTAGGACAACACCGACATGAACAGCACCGTCCCGTAGAGACTGTTCCCTAAGAAGAACAGCAGCCAGATGGCGACGGAGGACATCGATTGCGTCGAGCCACCGCCCGGCATGAACTCGACCGGCGCAGAGAGGTTCTCCAGCTGAAGGAAGCCCTGGATCAGCGCGGGTGCGATGTACGTGAAGTCGCTTCGCAAGGCGTCGGCCATGGGCACGGCAGTCTCGAAGTAGCCCAGCATGTCGCCACCGCCGAAGTAGAAGCGGGTGAGCAACACCTGTCCGATGCCTGCCGCGATGTGCAAGCCGAACGACAGGGTAAGGATCTGTCCTTCGCGAGGCGTATGCTGGCGAAGCACCGCGGCATGAATGCCGAAGCCGATCATGAGCACGATGGGTGCGAAGATGAAGTCTTCCATGGGCTTCGTTCGTCAGTCTCCCAGAGACGCACCCCTATTCGAAGTGTTGTCACTCATTCCAGACCGGCTCGGCGAGCTGAAGGGAAAGATCGCCGCGCTCGACCCTGCCTCATTGGTGAGTGCGGCCGCGCGTCATGGCGTGAGCACTTGGGTGGCAGATGCCTTGGCCGAAGCCGAGGTGAATTTGGTGCCTGAACATCAGCGCCAGCTGACGGGCGACGCCCGGGGCCAGATTGGCCAGGGCCGGCGCATCAAGCAGCTCACCCTCAAGGTGCTGGAGGCGTTGGCGAAGCAAGGGGTGACCCCGGTGCTCCTCAAGGGCGCGGGGCTCGCTCAGCGGCTCTTCCCGCAGCAACCGCTGGCCCGGCCTTCTTCTGACGTGGACGTGTTGGTGACCGTGGAGGAGCTGCCGGCGGCGCGGCGGGCGATGGCCTCTCTCCAGCTCGCCGAGCTGGCCGACGAATCCCTGGCGGACGTCTTCGAGGAGCACCACCACTTCGCTTTCGCCCGGGGCGGCGCCCTGGTGGAGCTGCACTTTCGGCTGTTCTCCGGCTTCGGAGGCCACGTCTTCGACGACGCCAGCATTCGTGCGCGGACTCTGCCGGGCGACTTCGGCGGGCGGCCCGTGCGTTGGCTCTCGCCCGAAGACGAGTTCATCTACCTAGCCACCCACGCGGCCAATCACGGCTTCCTGCGGGTCTCCTGGTTGCTCGACCTGAAGCGGTATCTGGTGGTGCACCCAACCCTCGATTGGTTCGCCATGGGGCAACGCTGCCGGCATGCGGGTTTCCAGGCGGCGGTGGCCGCCAGTCTGTGGGTGCTGGAGTCGGCCCTGCAGGTCGCGCTTCCCCCCCCGGCGCACGAGGCTTTTCCCCTCTCGAAGTGGCGAAAACGGGGCCACCGTCGGCTGCTCTCGGCGCCGCATGTCGAGGCCGCGGACCTCTCGGCGGGCCGCTTCGGCGGTTTCGCCCTGCGGGTCTGGCTGGTCGATTCGCCGGTCGCCGGCGTGCGACACGTCGCGCAAGGGGCGCTCCGGCTGCTACGAAGGCTTCGCGCGCGGCACTGAACGAATGCCCGAATCCGATTACAGTCGCTTCTGGATCGCCGCCGAGGTCTTCCTCGCGGTGACGCTCGTCGTTCTGCCCGCGTCGCTGGGCGGGGCGCCGGAGTGGACCAGTTGGCTGGTGTGCGCGTTCTCTTCGGCCGCGATGATCGCCTGGGTCCTGGGCGCGTCACGCAATCACCGGCGCTGGGGATGGCACCCCGTGCTCGCAATTCCCGCGTTCGTGGTGGCCGTGTCCCTGGTTCAGCTGGTGCCCTTGCCCCCCGGGCTCTTGGCCGTGCTCAGCCCGAAGGTGGCCCAGCTGCGGGAGTTCGCCTTGGTGCCGCTGGGGTTGACGGCCTGGCGGCCCTTGGCAGTCGACGCACCGGCCACGGCCCGCGGTTTGGCGCGGGTGCTCAGCCTGGGCATGCTCCTGTTCGCCGCGCTCGAGCTCGGCCGCTTGCCGGGCGTTCGACGGCGGCTGCTCTCGGTGCTCGCGCTGGCGGGCGCAGCGACCGCCGCAATCGGCTTCGTGCATCTGCTGGCCGGGCTCGACTCGTTGTTCGGCCTGACGCACTTTCAGGGCAACGTTCCCCTGCTCACGCCTTTCGGAAACACCAATCACCTCGCCGCCTGGTTGCTGTTGACCGGGACCATCGGGCTTGGGCTCGCGATTGAGACCCCCACGCGAGATCAGGCCATCGGGTGGGCGGTGGTGGCGGGCCTCTGCGGAGTGGGGGTGTTCCTCTCATTCTCCCGCGGCGGCATCGCTTCGTTCGTGGCGACCTGGTTGCTGGTGGGGGCGGGCGTGCTCGCCCGCCGGGGTGGCGGCCTGCGCAGCGTCTTTCCCTGGGTACTGATTGGCGGCACCATCGTGGTGGCCGGGCTGCTCAGCTTCGACCAGCTGATGGATCGCGTCGACTCGATCTCCAGCGTCGACAAATTCACCTCCACCAAGCTGAGCCTGTGGCCGATGTTCGCTCGAGGTCTCGCGCCGTATGGCCTGGTGGGCATGGGCTCAGGTGGTTTCGAGCTGGGCTTCGCGCCCGCACAGGCGCTCGACTTCAGCGTCACCTATACACACCCCGAGACGCTCCTTCTGCAGTGGGTGGCCGACGTCGGCGTGCCGGGCACGCTCGTGGTGTTGCTCCTCTGCGGCTGGGGGCTGCGGGGCTGCTGGCGTTCCCTCAAGCCGTACGTGACCGAGCAGATGGCGCTGGTCGCCGTGCTCGGGGTGGGGCTGCACGAGCTGTTCGACTTCGCCCTCGAGCTCAACGCCGTCGCGCCCGCGGCCACCATCGTGGTGGGCCTTCTTTGCTCAGTCGGAGAAGGAGGCCCACGGCTGGCAGTGCGACGGCGTGGGCTGGTGCTGGCGATCTCCCCGGCTGCCGTAGCGGTAGTGGCGCTCGCTTTCGGTCTTCCCGGGTACGTGACGGCGGAGCAGAGGCTCAGCACCGCAATCCGAAATGGGCAGACCTTCCCCGAGGTGCGGGCGCTGGCCTTGCCCCTGATCGATCGTCACCCGGCCGACTGGGTGCTCTACGCCAATGTGGCCCAATACGCGTCGAGCCACGCTGATCCGCTCGAGGCGCTCGCGTGGATCAACCGGGTGCTGACGCTTCGCCCTGCCGACGCGCAGAGTCACGTGGCCGCGGCGAGAGCGCTGTTGCGCCTAGGCAAACCCGTTCAGGCGCTGGGCGAATTCAAGCTGGCGTGGGAGCGCGGTGACAGCAGCTCGCTGGAGTTGGGGCTGAACGTCGCGGCGAAGCTCGGCCAGTGGGATCGGGTGATCCTCGACAGTCCCCGACACATCGAGAGCGCGTATTCGTTTCTCCGCGCGAAGGGCCGCAATGACGACGCGCGCCTGCTGCTCGATGCGGCTGTCGCGGCGCCGCCGAGTGATCTGGTGGCACAGGAAGCGTCGCTGTTGCTCGTTCGACACGAGGCCGACCTGGGCTCGCCGACCGCCGCGCTCGCCGCCATCGGTGAACTGCCCGCTGCTCTGCGGCAGCGGGCTGACCTGGTGATGACGCGCGTGCAGGCGCTGGAGAAGCTGAGCCGGGGTGACGAAGCGGTGCTGGAGCTCGAGCGATTGCTGGTGCGCGAGCCCTCAAACCTGGCCGCGGGCCTTGTGCTGGTCGATCTGCTTTCGTCGCTGGGCCGGCCGGGGAATGGCCGCGAGGTATTGCAGCGCACCAAACCCTTCATCTCTAACTCCAGCCAGCGCAGCGTGGTCTTTCAGAAAGAAGCGGCCTTATGGATCCAAGAGAAGCGTTTCCCCCGCGCGTTGGAAGCCCTGCAGACCGCGTCGCGCATCGAGCCTTCCCGCGCCGATCTGCACTACCGGATGGCCGAGGTGTACGAGCGCATGGGCAGCCTGCACTCCGCCCTCGATGAGGTGCGGCTGGGCCGGGTGCTGGACAGCCCGGAAGGCGCCAAATCACGAGACGCCTGGGTGGACCGCCTCGAAGGGGCGAGAAGCGCGCCACCGCCCGGCCCCTGAAATTGAACAGATCGGCACTCAGGTGGTACTGAGTCCGTCGTGTCAAACTCGATCGGCAGCGGGGAGGTGTTGTCTGGCGGTGGCGCCGACCCCAAGTTCTACCTGCGGGTTGTTCTTCGTCGCAAGTGGCTTATTTTGCTGGTGTTCTCCGTGTGCGTTAGCGCCACCTCGCTTTACACCACTCGGCAGCCTCGCGTTTACTCCGCCCAGGTCAGCCTGATCATCGACTCGAAGGAGCCGCGGTTCCTCGATAGCCAGATTCAAGATGTGAACAACGACACCAGCTCCTTTTACTGGGCGAACAAGGAGTACCTGGAGACGCAGTACCGCATCATCCAAAGCCGCTCGGTCTCGCAGCGGGTGGTGGAGAAGCTGGGTTTGATGAGCGACGCCGAGTTTCTGGGCGTGGCCAAGATTCAAGACGAGAAGCAACGCGCTGAGGTGATGAGCCGGCTCGACGCTGTCTCGATGTTGCAGGGGAAGATCAAGGTCGAGGCCGTGAAGGAGTCACGCGTCTCCCTGATCAAGATCGAAGACAGCGAACCCAATCGGGCGGCGCTGTTGGCGAACGAAGTGGCTCAGGCCTACTCCGATGAGGTGATGGCGCAGAAGCTCAAGCTGACCGAGAACGCTTCGAAGTGGTTGGACGAGCGGCGCGACAACCTCTCCGACTCCGCGCGCACCAGCGAGCTGGCGCTCTACACGTACCGCAAACAGGCCGATATCCTGGCACTCGACGACCGCGCCAGTATGGTGTCCACCAAGCTGCAGGAGACCGCCAAGGCGCTCACCGAGTCTCAGCTGCGCATCGCCTCTCTCAAGGCACGGGTGGCTGCCATTCGCAGCGTGCAGTCGCAGCAGGGCGCAGACGATCGCCTCTGGGCCGAAGCGCTGCCCGCCGCGCGCGAGAATCTGCAGCTGGGCAAGATGAAGGACCGGGTCTTTACCCTGCGCAACGAGTGCACCGACTTGAGCTCCCGCTACCTGGCCGATCATCCCAAGCTGCTGGAGTGTCGGGAGAAGCTGGGCTTCGCCGAGCACGACTTCGAGCGCGACCTCTCGAACATCGTCATTGGCTCGGAGGCGGAGCTCAAAGAAGCCGTGGAGAAAGAGCGCAACCTGCAGGCCATGTTCAACTCCACCAAGACCGAGGTCTTCGAGTTGGAGAAGAAGAAGGTCGAGCTCGACAAGTTCAAGCAGGACGCCGACAGCGCCAAACGCCAGTACGACTCGGTCTACAAACGGCTCAAAGACATCGAACTCTCCGGTCTGCTGCGCACCTCGAACGTCCGCGTGCTCGATGCCGCGCGCCCGCAGATGGGCCCGATTCGGCCCAACGTCCCGCAGGGCGTGCTGATGGGCATCATCGGAGGCATGGTGATGGGCCTAGGCCTCGCGTTGCTGCTGGAGTTTCTCGATTCATCCATCTCCAGTCAAGCTGACATCGAAGACCGCCTGGGCATGACCTTCCTGGGCTTCGTGCCGACGATTCCTGTTTCGGTCGGGGGCACGACCGACCTGCACATTCACCGAGAACCCAAGTCACTCATCGCCGAGTGCATGCGAGCCATTCGCACCAACGTGCTCTTCATGTCTCCGGACAAGCCGTTCAAGCGCATGCTGGTGACCTCGAGCGGGCCGCAAGAAGGCAAGTCGACCACCACCATCAACCTCGGCATCGCGATGGCCCAGAGCGGCAACCGGGTGCTGATTATCGACACCGACATGCGGCGGCCGCGGCTCCACAAGGCCTTCGGCGTGCCCAACGAAGTGGGCGTCTCTTCGTTGGTGGTGGGTGAAGGCAGTCTCGAATCGGCGATCAAGTCGACCGAGGTTCCGGGCCTGTTCATCATGCCCTGCGGCCCGGTGCCGCCGAACCCGGCTGAGCTGCTGCACACCAAGGCCTTCGCCGACCTGCTGGCCAAACTCAGCGATCGGTTCGACCGGGTGCTGCTCGACAGCCCTCCGGTGGGCGCGGTTGCCGACGCGGTGGTGCTGGCGACGTTGGTGGATGGCGTGGTGATGGTGCTCAAGGCCGGCAAGACGAACCGCGACGTGGCCCTGCGTACCGTGCGTGCGCTGCGTGACGTGAAGGCGCCCATCTACGGCGCCGTGCTCAACGACGTCGACCTCGAGCGCAGCAAGTACGGCGACTACTACTACGGGTACTCGTACCGGTATTACGGCGAAGGCGACAAGAAGGGCGCCTGAGCCGGACCGGTGCTTCCGGCCAGCCGCTCGAAGATCTTCACGTAGTCGTCGATCACCGCGCGAATGGAGTAGCAGCTCACCACGTGCGCTCTCCCCGCGGCACCCATCTCACGGAAGTCGCTGCGTGAGGCGACCAGCTTCTGCAGGGCCGCGCCCCACGACTCTCCCGGTTGCACCAGCGCGCCCGCGTTGCTCCCGTGGAAGATGTCAACGTTGGCGCCGACGGCGCTGGAGAGCACCGGCACCCCCACCGCCATGTACTGGATCATCTTGAAGCCGCACTTGGCCCGGGTCAGTTCGGTGTCGTCGAGCGGCATCAGTCCCACGTCGAAGCTCTGCAGCGCCCGCAGCTCACCCGCGGCGTTCCATCTCCACTGCTCGACCTGGGGGTGCGAGACGTACTCTGGCAATTGCCCGTTGCTCACGATGCGCAGGCGCGCGCGCGGCATGCCTTGAATGGCTTCGACCAGTGAAGGCAGCGCCAGTCGCAAGGAGGGGAAGTTGGACGCGGTACCCATCCACCCCACTACCAGCTCGTCCGTGATCCGGCGGGGTGCTGCTGGCACGTAGACGTCGGTGTCGACCACCGAGGGGATCATCGTCACGTTGTCCCGGCCAGTTCTCATCGCGAGGTGATGATTGCCCGCAATGATCTGATCAGCGACCGAGACCACCCGCTCGAACGCGTGCCGTCGGCGGCTGTGCTCGCTGCCAGTGGGGCCTAGGTAGATGGCGTCGTCGACGTCGAAGATCATCGGCGTGTGCCTGAACGATCGCAGCCACTCGGGCAATCCGGTGAAGGGGAGCGAGGTCTTGTGCAGGACGAGGAGATCGGCGCGGTCGTCAGAGAGCAGGCTCGCTACCCGCCGCAAGCGGCCCGCCAGTTTGTAGGCCGGAGCCCACTGGCGCTCGAAGACGTCGTTGTAGCGGGCGTCGTACCCGAAGCGCACTTCGCACTGAATTCCACGAGCAGCCAGATGAGGAAAGAACTGGAGGCAGCGGAAGCGGCTGCCCGGGCTCTCCGGGCCATCGGTGAAGAACAACACCTTCATGCTGCACCCACCCCGTTCGCGTCGGCCCAGGCCTGGAACATCAGCAGATCCCACAGGTGAAATTCCCACGGCCGTTGGCGGGAGAGGTGTTCGGCCCAGCGCGCGCGCACCACGGTGGCGTCGAAGAAACCTTCGCTGCGAAGGCGGCGCTCGTCGAGCAGGGTCTCGGCCCACTCGCGCAACGGCCCGCGCAGCCAATCGCCTAGGGGAATGCCGAAGCCCATCTTCGGGCCGGAGATCAGGCTGGGCGGCACGTAGCGCGCGAGCACCTGGCGCAGCACCCACTTGCCGGTGGAGCCGCGCACCTTGAGGTCGATCGGCAGCCGCCAGGCGAACTCCATCAGCCGGTGATCGAGCAGCGGCTCACGCGCCTCGAGGCTCACCGCCATCGACGCACGATCGACCTTGGTCAGGATGTCGTCAGGCAGGTAGCCGAGCAGATCGCGCACCATGAATTCGTGCGCCACGCTCCCGGCGCCATTCAAGACGGCGGTAGGCGGATTGCCCGCGGTCGCTTCACCCAGCAGCACCCGGTCTGTAGGCAGCCAGTGAGAGGCCAGAATCTGGTGCAGCTGCTCGGGGGTGCTTGCGTCGAGCCCCGCCGCCATCTTGTGCATGCGGATACCGGCGATGCGCATCTCGGGCAGCAGTGGCCTGCCTCGTTTGAAAGTGGCATCCCATGCTTCGGGTGAACGCGAGGTGATGAAGCCCGCCACTGCGCGCCGCATCGAGGCGGGGATCATCGACTTGAATGCCCACATGCGCGGGCCCCAGACATGCCGGGTGTAGCCCCCGAACAGCTCGTCACCACCGTCGCCCGACAGCGCCACCGTCACGTCGCGGCGCGCGAGCTTGGAGACCAAGAAAGTGGGGATCTGCGACGAGTCGGCAAAGGGTTCGTCGTACATCGTGGGCAATAGCGGAATTACGTCGAGCGCGTCTTTCGCGGTGACGGTCAGCGCGGTGTGGTGGGTGTTGAGGTGCCGGGCCACCGCTCGGGCCACTGGGCCCTCGTCGTAGGCCGCCAGCTCGTTCTGAATGGAAAAGGTGTGTACCGGGCGCGCGCTCTGCGCCTGCATCAGCGCCACCACGAGCGAAGAGTCGACCCCGCCGGAGAGGAAGGCGCCCAGCGGCACGTCGGCCACCATGCGCAGTCGCACTGCATCGCGGAGCAGGGCGTCAAGGGCGTCGATGGCCTCCCTCTCCGTTCCGCTGAACGCGTCGGCGAGCCCGGCCCGGGCGAGCTGCGCTGCGTCCCAGTAGCGGGTGATGGAAGGCGCCGTCGAGTCGCCGCTGAAGGTGGCGAAGCTTCCCGGGGAGAGCCGGTGAGTGCCCCGGAAGATGGCGTCTTCGCCGGTGACGCAGTTGGAGCGCAGAAAACCAGCCAGCGCCGCCCGGTCGATACTGCTGTCGAATTGAGGAAACGGCCGAAGCGCCTTCAGCTCCGAACCGAACACCAGCCCCGAAGAAGTCTGCGCCCAGTACAGCGGCTTGATGCCCAGCCTGTCGCGCACCAGGTGCAGGCGCCGCTCTCGGGTGTCCCACAAGGCGAAGGCGAACATGCCGATGAATCGTTTGAGCGCTGGCTCCAGCCCCCAGGCTTCGAAGGCGGCGAGCATCACCTCGGTGTCCGAGCCGCCTCTCCAGGCAGGGGCGTGGCCTTCACGCTCCAGCGCCGTCTTCAGGTCGGCGAAGTTGTAGACCTCCCCGTTGAAGGTGATCACGAAGCGGCCGGAGACCGAGGTCATCGGCTGGTGGCCGGCGGGGCTCAAGTCGAGAATGGCCAGCCGCCGGTGGGCGAAGTGAACAGCGCCTTCGTTCCATACGCCGTGGCCGTCGGGCCCGCGGTGCAACAAGGCCGAGTTCATCGCCTCGAGCACTTCACGGTGACCGGAAGAGAAACGTTTCGAGGCCCAGAAGCCGGTGATGCCGCACATTGCGATGAGGTCTCTAGACCCGGGAGTGCTCCGAGTCGATGGCGGTTCCTGTGCTGAATGCAGGCGCTCCCCGAGGAGACAGATAGGTCGCGGGGTCTTTGCGATGGTAGGAGTGAGCGTCACGTGCGGCTGGGCCTCTACATTCCCCTGTTGGATGAGCGGCCCGCAGGCGTGGGGGTCTACATCGAAGAGGTGTGCTCCCGGCTCGTGCGGTTGAACCCCGACGTGGTGGTGTTCACGGGAACCCCCGAAGCCAGGCGCGAGTGGATCGATCCCACCCGGGTGCGGCCGCTCGGCAAGCGTTTCCTGCCCGTCTCAGGTTTGGAAGGCGCCCGGCGCCGGGCCCGCAGGCTCCGCTGGTTGATGAACGACGTGGCGCGCGAGCTGCCAGCGGAGGGCATCGACGTCCTCTTCTCTCCGGTACAGGAAGGCCCCCTGACAGGCGCCGTTCCTTCGGTGATGGTTATGCACGACCTCACCGCGCTCAAATTTCCCGAAGCGTACGGTCGGCTGACGGTGGCTCAGACGCGCTGGTTGGTGCCTCGCATGTTGCGGCGATCGGCAGGCGTGGTGGCGGTCTCGCAGAACACCCGGAAGGATCTGCTAGAGACGTTCGACCTCGATCCCTCCCGGCTGCACGTCATCGGCGAAGGCTTCGATCGGAGCGTGTTCCGCCCGCGAGCGCCCGACGAGATCGCGGCCGCCACCACCCGGCACGGCGTACGAGGCCGATACCTGCTCTACGCGGGCACCTTTTCGCGGCACAAGAACCTGGGCCTGGTGGCGCGCGCGCTGGCTGCCCTGGGCGCTCCGTTCGCCGACGTTTCTCTCGTGCTGGTGGGCCGCAAGGACGCCGGGGCGATCGCCGAGTTTCAGACGCTGGTCGGTGAGCTTGGCTTGGGCGCGCGGGTGACCACTCCGGGATACGTGTCCCGCGACGAACTGGGGGCGTTGATGAGCGGGGCCGCGGCGTTCGTCTACCCGTCTCGCTACGAAGGCTTCGGCCTCGCGCCGCTCGAGGCGATGGCATGCGGCGCGACCGTGGTGGCCTCCGACGTGGCCTCCCTGCCCGAGGTGGTGGGGACGGGCGGGGTGTTGGTGCCGTCGAACGAGCTGAGCGCGTGGACCGATGCGTTGCGCAAGGCGATTACCACTTCGCGCACCTCAGGCGCGGCGGCGGCAATGAAACAGGCCGCCCGCTTCGACTGGGAAGACGTCGCTTCGGCGATTCTAGCTCGGCTGACCGCTCTGGCCGGTGCGTAGCTCTACTGCTCAGATTGTTGTGCGCTCAAGGCAGCGAAGGGAAAAGCCGCAAATGAATCAGGCGGGCCACTGCCGAGAGGCTAGGGATGCCGTCCCGCCAATGATGGAGTCGCTTGGCCCGTCAATACGCTCCGGGCCTTAGGGCCCGATAGTAGGGTCGCGAGGCAGCTTCGCGATGGTAGGAAAACGATTCGTACGATTGGGTCTCTATGCTTCCCATCTTGGATGATCGGCCTGCAGGTTTGGAAGCATGATTTCGACTGTCGAAGGGAGTTCGTCACTCATGGTTAGCACCGTTGCGACGCTCACTGTGATGCGCGGAGAAATTGACCGGATGCCAGGGTTGCTTGAGAACTTGGCTAAATTCTCGGAACGGCATTTCGTTGAGACTGGTGATTCGACAGAATCGCTTCGTCAGTTCGCTGGGATCAATGTGCACCACGCCCCGCTGCCCTGGGGGGCCGCGTTCGACGCAGCCCGGAATGCGGCTGTGCCCTTCATTTCGGCGCCGTGGGTACTCATCGTCGATACCGACGAGCGCGTCCCGCCTACGCTCGTCGACTACCTGCTTGAGAATCTTCCGACTTGGGAGCGGGATGGGGTTGAGGGTGTCTTCCTCCCCAGGAAAAACCACGTTCTGGGCTACGCGCTTAAACACTCAGGCAGTTGGCCTGACTACCAGCTCCGCTTTCTGCGAAGGGACAAGGTTAATTTTGGGCGGGAGCTTCACAAATTCTACCCTGATTTGGGAAAGAGCGTTCGCGGCCCAATTGAGGATTCAAAGGCGATCCATCACTTCAGCTTCGAGAACACCCGCGACTACGTAAACAAGATCAACCTGTACACGAGTATTGAGGCAGACCAATCGACTCAGTCAAGTAGCGTAGCCGGCGCGGTCTTCGCCGCTGCGCGCGATTTCGCGAGTCGCTACGTCCGCATGGGCGGATTCCTCGATGGGAATGCTGGCCTCCACTTCGCAATTTGCACCGCGTTCTATCGGTACCTCTCGGTCGCGAAACGCTGGGAAAAGGCGAAGCGGTGAATTTCGACGCTGCGAGGATCGGCGAGCCTCCTCCCGTAGTCGACTCATCTCGACTCCAACGGACTGTGCTCTTCGCTGGACCGCGCCCAATGAGCACAGTCTTCGGAGGCCTTGAGGTCCAACTCACAAGCACCGCTGGCGCTCTCCGCAATCTCGGCCTAGCTGTGCGCATGTTTGACCCCTACGATCGCGAAGCCTTGGATCGGGCCGCGCTCCTTCATGTCTTCGGGAGTGATTATCCGGTCCAACAGATGGTCTCGCTCGTCGCGACCATGGGCGTCCCCGTTGTCGTGTCCTCGGTCTATTTTCCGACGCGGGTCGGTCAGTTGGTGGACCGAGTCAGCGGCTCAATTCCCCGAACAGCGGCTCACTTCCAGCGACTGGTTCTGAGAACAGCGGGTCTTGTCCTTCCCAACTCAGTGGATGAGGCGGAACTCATTGCACGCGTTCACGGCGTGCCCCGAGCCAATCTCCGGGTCATTCCCAACGGGTTCGGTGAGGCGAGGCTAGGTGGAGACGGAGAGCGCTTTCGACGAAAATACCTCTCTCAGGTGCCGACATCACGACCTCTGGTGTTGTGCGTGGCCCGAGTCGAGTCTCGAAAGAACACCTTGGTTCTCCTCGAGTCGGCGCGTGCCATGAACGCCTTCTTGGTGCTCTTGGGTCCACCAAGTCGGAGCGAGCGGGATTTCACCGAACGTGTGGCAGAGGAGTGCAAGCGGAGGCCCTCGGATGTGCTCTGGGTCCCTGGAGTTCCGTCAGATTCGACTGACCTCGCTGATGCGTACGCGGCGGCACACGTTCACGTGCTTCCGAGCGAGTTCGAGACCCCCGGCCTGTCTTCCTTGGAAGCCGGCGCCAATGGATGCAACCTTGTTGTTGGCAGGTGCCATCCAGTAGAGGAGTACTTTCATGGGGTTGCCACGTTCGTTCAACCTGGCTCAGTGCGCGAACTCAGGGCCGGAATCGAGCGAGCGCTCGCTCTGCCGCGCGACAGCATGCAACAGGCTTCTGCCATTCGGCAGCGGTTCAGCTGGGAGGCGGTGGCCCGGTTTACTGCTGCGGCCTACCTTGAAGTCATGCGCTGAGGTGTGGGCTCAACTTTAACTCGCTTGGAGTATGTCCGCGATGCGCTCGGCCGCGCGCCCGTCCCCATACGGGTTCTTGGCTTGCGCCATTCGCTGATGGGCGAGCGGGTCGGTCAGCAGTTCGTGTGCAGCCGCAAGGATGCGGGCCTCGTCGGTGCCAACCAGGCGTGCGCAGCCTGCCTCGATCCCCTCTGGTCGTTCAGTTACCTCGCGCATCACAAGAGCTGGTACCCCTAGGCTCGGTGCTTCTTCCTGTATTCCGCCTGAGTCAGTCAGAACGAAGTGAGCCCGTGACAACAGCCACACGAGCCGAGGGTAGTCGACTGGCTCGATCAGGTGGACTCGAGGCACGCCCGAGAGGATGCGCTCAACAGGTTCGCGCACATTCGGGTTGAGATGCATGGGATAGACGACATCGACGTCCTGGTGTTGCTCCGCGAGGGCACGTATCGCTCGACAGATGCTTTCGAACGGCCCCCCAAAACTTTCGCGCCTATGCCCGGTCACGAGGATGAGACGTCGATCGCGTTCAAGGAACATGAACTCTCGTTCAAACTCCTCGCGATATCGCTCCTCGATGACGCGAAGCGCCACGAGGAGCGCGTCGGTCACGGTATTGCCTGTAAGGAATACGCCAGAATGAATGCCTTCGGCTTCGAGCCAATGTTGAGCCTTGGCAGTTGGCGCGAAGTGATACTCCGCAATACGTGAGATGAGGCACCGGTTCATCTCTTCGGGGTACGGAGAGGCCCTGTCGTGGGTTCTGAGCCCAGCCTCGACGTGCCCGACTTTTACCCTGGCGTAGAACGCCGCAAGCGCGCCGGCGAAGGCGGTGGTCGTATCACCTTGAACCAAGACGACGTCCGGCTTCGCTTCGTCCAAAACCGTCTTGATCCCGGTAAGCGCTACAGCAGTCAGCGCGGCCAAGTCCTGCGCTGGTCGCATCAGCCCCAAGTCAAATTCGGGGCTGAGGCCGAAGAATCGAAGCACCGGGTCCAGCAGTTGGCGGTGCTGTCCCGTGACACAAAGCGCCACATCGAATTCCTTGGGCCTCTCTCTGAGCGCTGCGAAGACCGGCGCCAGTTTGATGGCTTCTGGACGCGTACCGCACACCAAGAGGACTCGTTTCATCGTGCACTCTCGGCGGTTGCCACTGAGACAGAAGGCAACTGGATGGCGGCGATCCTAGTCTGAGAGGATGTCATGAGCGGTTGCGGGGGAAGAATGGAGGGCAGTGCGGTCATGCAGGACTCGGCTGCGAACTTGCCGAGTGGACTGCCAAGCACGCGTTGGGTACCTTGCCACGTGATGGCAAATGTGAACACCAAGACCTACTGGGACGATCGCTTTGGCTCCGGTGACTGGGAGAAAAACAGCGGATTCCAGCAGACGCGTGGATTCGCCGAGGCCCAGGTAGGGAGATTTGGGCTTGCGCGCACGTTTGACGGTGTGCTCTGTGATTTCGGGTGCGGCGCGGGCGATGCCATTCCGGTCTACCGGGGTGGATTTCCCCAAGCGAACCTGATCGGCATCGACTTCTCTGAGGACGCAATTCGGATTGCTCAAAAGCGCTTCGGAGGAATTGCGCACTTCATCAGCGGTGACGTCGCCAAGGTTCCTGTGGCGGATGTGATCGTCGCTTCAAACGTCATGGAGCACCTTTCAAACGACGTCGAGGTCGTCGAGCAGCTGCTCACCAAGTGCGCCCTCCTCCACGTGACGGTGCCTTACCAAGAGGACCCGCCAGTTGGCGAGCACCTGAACTCGTACGACCAAGACTCTTTCTCCAGTCTGCGACCTACCAAAATCCAGACGTTCCCCTCTCGAGGCTGGAGCCAGTTCGGCCTGCAACTTTGGAAGGATGTCTACCTAAAGAACCTTGTGCGCCCGCTACTTGGGAAACGACGGGCGCGGCGCGCGCTACAGGTGATGTTCACGTTCCGGGGTGAGTTGAGCGCCAGGTAGTTATGGTCTGATCGTCAAGGCGGAACCTGTCAACGTGAATGAGACACCGGTGTGCTGCATTTAGGCTTGAGAGATCACGCTCCAGTTCTCCGGCTTGGGCTTGTTGATCCACGCGGCCGTCGGCAGGGCTGGCGGGGTTGGGGTTCCGAGCACGAAGCGCTCGGGATGAGCGAGGTGCGCGGCCTCAAGCAC
>JAYVFP010000008.1:0-6446 GCA_043773025.1 Archangium sp. | reverse complement strand
AAGCCCAGGAGTGCGGCGGCGGTTTCGGCGCGCGCACGTCGCCGAGCTGACCTGCGACGAGCGAGATCTCTGCGCCGGGCGCACGCACCAGCGGAATGGTGTCGGCCCAGAACATGGAGAAGTACGGGTCGACCATCTTGTTGGCGCGGGGGAGGTTGAGCCAGATCTGGAACAGCTCCACCGGGTTGGGCCCCTGCGGGTCGAGCAGCGGGAACATCTCGGAATGCACCACTCCTTTACCGGCCGTCAGCCACTGCGCGTCGCCGCGGCCGAAACGTGCGGTCGCGCCCAGCGAGTCGGAGTGATCGATGAGCCCACGCCGCACCACGGTCACCGTCTCGAAGCCGCGGTGGGGATGTTGGGGAAAACCGGGCACCGTCTGGCCGTGGTACATGCGCCAACCGTCTTTGCCTTCGAAGTCATTGCCCAGGTTGCGGCCGGCGAGTGATGCAGCGGGGCCGAGCTCGGCATTGCCCACCGGGTACGCGTCGTCGTGATGCACGCAGAAGAGAAACGGGTCGAGCGTCTGCCACGGGAAACCAAGTCGAACCTGCTGCAGCACGACGTCATCACTCATAGGAATGCTCTTTTTGCTGCCCTCGGGGCCGCGACGCAACTCACTGATTGGGAGTAAGCCCAAAGCCCATGAACCCGCTCGTGTCTGACCCGTTGATCGATTTCCTGCTGCGAGACGTGCTCGACGCCGAGGCCCTCTGCCGGCTGCCCGCCTTTGAAGGCCACAGCAAGGACACCATCGACCCCTGGATGGCGGCCTGCCGCCGGGTGGCGCGCGAGGTCATCTTTCCGTCGTACCGCGCCATCGATCTCGAGCCACCCCGCTTCGAAGGTGGGCGCGTCTTCGTGCACGCACGCATGAAGGACGCGTGGCGTGAGTTGGTGGCCATCGGCGCGATCGCCAGCGTGCGCCAGTTGCCGCTCACGGTGACCACCTTGTCGAGCTCGTACCTGATGGCGGCCAACTGCGCGGCGTATGGCTTTGCG
This sequence comes from Archangium sp., assembly GCA_043773025.1. Taxonomy (GTDB): domain Bacteria; phylum Myxococcota; class Myxococcia; order Myxococcales; family Myxococcaceae; genus Archangium_A. The sequence continues at coordinate 5,444 of JAYVFP010000008.1, read as the reverse complement.
GGGCTCACCGCGGGTGCGGCTCATCTCATCGAGGCGTTCGGCTCCGAGGCGCTCAAGGGCATCTACCTGGAGAAGATGCAGTCAGGTGAATGGACGGGGACGATGGCGCTCACCGAGCCGCAGGCGGGCTCGAGCCTGGGTGACGTGACCACGCGCGCGCGGCCGACTGACGCGGGGCATCACCTGGTCAGCGGGGCGAAGATCTTCATCTCGGGAGGTGATCAAGATCTCACCGAGAACATCGTGCACCTCGTGCTCGCGCGCATCGACGGCTCGCCGCTGGGCTCGAAGGGCATCTCGTTGTTCGTGGTGCCGAAGTTCAGGCCGGGTGCGAAGGGCCTGGTGCCCAATGACGTGCAGGTCAGCGGGGTCATCCACAAGGTTGGCTGGAAGGGCCTGCCTTCGCTCGCGCTCTCTTTCGGTGACGAAGGGGACTGCCACGGTTGGCTGGTGGGCGAACCCAACCAGGGCCTGCGCTGCATGTTCCAGATGATGAACGAGGCGCGCATCATGGTCGGCGTGAACGGCGCTGCCACTGCCTCGGTCGCGTTCCACGAGTCGCTCGCGTACGCGAAGGAGCGCAAGCAGGGTCGGCCCATCGGCAACACCGACATCAAGGCGCCGCAGATTTCGCTGACTGAACACGCCGACGTGCGCCGCATGTTGCTGCGGCAGAAGGCGATCGTCGAGGGCTCGCTGGGTCTGCTGGGTATGACCGCGCGGTATGCGGATCTCTCGGTGCACAGTGAAGATGCAGCGGAACGTTCGCGCTCGAAGCTGCTGCTCGATTTGCTCACCCCGATGGCCAAGACGTTCCCCTCTGAGAAGGGCTTCGAGAGCAACGCGCTCGCGCTGCAGCTTCACGGCGGCTACGGGTACTCGACCGAGTACCTGCCCGAGGCGTGGCTGAGAGATCAGAAGCTCAACACCATTCACGAAGGCACCACCACGATTCAGGGGCTTGATTTGCTCGGCCGTAAAGTGGTCGCGGGTGGTGGGGCGGCGTTGATGGCGCTGCGTGAGGAGATTGAGGTCGAGCTGGGCCGCGCGACGTTCGATGTCGCTGCGCTGCGTGTGGGCGCTGATCAGATCGTCGAGTTGACGGCTGCGCTCGGTGCACGCGGCGCGGAAGGTGATGTCGAAGGCATGCTCGGCCACTCCGCTGACTTCATGGAGGCGCTGTCGCTGGTGGTGGTCGGCTGGGTATGGACGAAGTTGATCAACTCGCTGGGTACGCGTGATGACGACTTCGCGAAGGGGCTGCGGGCGGCGGGTCTGTACTGGCATCGCACCGAGTTGACCCGGGTGCCCGCGCTCGTGACGCTGTGTCAGTCAGGTGAGCGCAGCTATCTCGACGTGAAAGCAGAGTGGCTCTGAGATGAAGACCCTCGAGATCACGACCGCTGATGGAACGTGCCGGACCACGCTCTTCGCTGAGGAACCCGGCCCAGGAGTCATTCTGGTGATGGACGCTGGCGGCCCTCGCGAAGCGCTCTTGACGATCGCGCGTGACCTTGCTGCGCGCGGCTTTGCCGTCGCGGTGCCTGACTTGATGTACCGCGCGGGGTCTCCGTTCGATCTGCTGGGCGAGTGACTCGAGACACGCCGACGAGTCGGTCGAGACTACCAGGCTACTGCATGGGCGGCGGCATCGCGCAGCTTCGTTGTTTCCTTCGAAGGTGAGCGCGGTGGCCAGTTTTCATGGCGGTCATCTCGCGACCACCGCTGCTGACAGTCCTCACCTGGGTTTGACGTCCGTGCTTGCGGAGGTCTTCGTGGCAGGGGCTGTCGAAGATGGTTCGTTCAGTTCAGAGATGCGCGATCGCCTGGTGTCCGCGCTGGAGGCCGCGAAGGTGAAGCACCGTGTCGAGACGTGGCAGGAGAAACACGGGTTTGCGGTGCCGGATTTTCCGGTCTTCGATCCGCCGCTCTATGCGAGTCATCTCGATGTGCTTTCGAGTTTGTTCGCGCGTTCTTCTCGAGCTTCGTGAGGCCCCTCACCCCGACCCTGCACATCAGGTTCGCAGCTCGCTCAATGGACCCGGTGCGAAGCGCGTGGGCCCCTCGAGACCGAACGCGTTGAACGCTGAATCACCGAACGCGTGACCCAGCGTGTTGAACACGTTCGAGACCTGCCGATGCGCCGTCGCGCCATCGCGCGGGAAGACCACCGTGCAGCCCTACTGGTCAGTCCACGCAGGTCACGATGTGGGTAGTTACTGAGCCCTCCAATGACTTGCGATGCACCGTCGCGCTCGCCTCAGTGCCGGTCACCAGCACCTCGGTTCCTGGATCCAGAACCAACTCGCCGACGGAGCTCTCCGTGACCGCCGCGACCCATGTGGCGTCCTGGGAGGTCGCCACCAGCCAGCACACCGAGGCGGCACAGGAGAGATCTTGATTGCGCCACGTCGCATAAGGCGGCTGGAGACGAAGGGGCTCCACCTTGCCTTCCTTGATGAGCCAGAAAGCCTGCGTCCGGCTGTTTGACAGCACGACAAAGAAGCTCTTACCCAGAACACCCATTCTGATTCGTGCTCCAACGAGGTCCGCGGCAGGCCACGAAGCAAGTTCTGTTCGGTTGAAGTTGCGGTCGATCGAGCTGAGGGTCACAACCACAGCAGACGGAGTCGAGGCGCGCACCTCCGCGAGATAGAGACTCATGCCGACAGAGGAGAGCGCGAATTGCGGGCTCACCACGACCTCGAGCGGTGCCGTGTCCCCAGCGGATCTGGCCCTACCCGCCGGGTGTGAATCAGAGCCAGCGAAGAGGTCGCGCCAGACGAGAAACTCGTCGAGCCCGTGGCCAGCGATGGCACCGAAGTCCGCTCCGGTCGAGGAGAAGCCGAGAACTTCGATTAACGGCGCCGCCAGACTTAACCTCATCAACTGCACGGTTTCCCCCACTTCGCCACTCATCGAAGCACTCGCAACGATGGTCAGTGGTTCGCGATTTGCGATCAGCCCTCGGTCGACCCCCGCATCCGCCAGCAGCAACAACGGTTTGGTCTGCTCCTCTGTCGAGATGAACAGCTCTGAAGCGCTGCGCCAAAGCAGAGCGCCCTCGCTGCTGTCGAGGAGCTTCGCGCCCAGAGGGAAGTCAGTGACAGTTGACGACTGGGAGCAAACGGGCGTCGACCGACAACCAACGCATGCGAGCACGAGGATGGCCGTCAGTAGGTGCGTGCCGACCATGAGTCACTTGCGTTGGAGGCTTTGAGCGAGTCGGTGAGAGCGGCGCTGGCCCGTTGAAACGACGAGGACTCGAAGGTGAGCAGGTCACCGCTGCACGCGAAGGACGAAAATGGCCCATCATCCGCGATCTGGAGTGTGTCCCCGCTCACAGTGAACTTGGACCTCGTCGGCGGCACCAGCGCCGAATACTGACGAGTGGCTTCCGACAATGTGACGCTTGCCTGCACCGAGCCGCTCGGAGCCAGGAATCCGAGCACTGCTTTCCGTGCACAATCTGTGGACGAACACTCGGGCGGTCCGGGGCAGAAGATGGCACATGAGCCGGTTTCCGATTGTGCCCACCAACCATTGACGCAAGTAATGTCTTGCTTCGCCGGGCCACAAGCCAACGAAACGGCGAGAACCAAAGAGCTGAGGATTCTCATGAGCGCCTGACGCGGCGACGGATGATGATCATGAGCGTGAGACCAACGAGGCCGCTCGCGCCCGCTGAGGAGCAGCTTCCTCTCTCTCTCCTCTGCGCGCTGGGTCTCTCGTCCTGAGGCGGTTGCGGCGATGCGCAGTTCGCCGGGTCGTCACTCCTCAGCGCGTCTGGGAAGGCGTCGCATCGGCGAGAGGGTCTCTGATCATGGCTCACCTGCACCGGGATCAGCGGATCACTGCGATTCCCCGAAAGATCGACCGCGTGAACGCTCAGGAGATACTCACGTGGCTCCTGCGCATTACCTGCCCGCTCCGCTCGCAGGCACGCGTAGCGAGAGTTGCTCAAGGCATCGTCGGCCGTATTGCCGTCGCCGGTTCCGTTGTCCGGCTGGCTTGACGTCACCCCCGCGAACTCGACTCGCGGACTCGAGTCGCAGGCGTCAGAGATCTGGGCGACGAGATCGCGACTCGCGTCGATGACGACGTATTTGTGATTCGGAGCCCAGATGCAGGACGGGCCGCGGTAGAGCAGTTCGTCGATCGACGGAGGCGTGGTGTCGACCACCTCGACCTGTCGCTCGGTGCCATCGATGAGTCCCTGGGCGTCCTGAACGACGAGCCGCACTAAGCTCCGCCCGAGGGGCACGCGGACCGACGTGGTTGCTCCTGACCCGCTGGGCACGCCATTGACGAACCACTGGTAGGAGGTCAGGTCTGGCTCGACGGTTGCCGTGAGTTCGACGAGCGCCGCACCGGGTGAGTTACATTCGAGGCGAGGCGCGATCTGAAAGGCGGCGACAGGGAAGCGGTTGCTGAGTCGACCAACGAGTGTCGCCTGCACGGAAAGGCCGTTGACGACGCTCGAAAGGTTCAGCGAAGCGACGACCGTTCCATCAGCGCGAATGACGCCCTCCAAAGGAGCCCCAAGCGAGACGGGCCCTTCCATGGTTTGAGCGCGACTTGTGATGCGGCCCATCGCGCTCACGTCGGTTCCAAGTTGACCGACGGAGAAAACTCCCGCGTTCGTGAGCTGCCCCTGCAGTGGAATGAGCGATCCAACGGCCACCTGAGTGACCGACTCGCCCGCGAGATCAAAGTCAGCCAGCCGGAGGTTTGCCTGCCGTCCTCAGCAAGGGGAAGGCAGCGCGGGACTACCTGTGGCTCAGAGCAAATCGATGGCCATATCCTCTCAACTGAGGATACGTCGGGGTCGAAGTAGCGATTCCTGTGCGGAGAGCACTCAAATATCTCTCGACCCAGATCAGCTACCGAGATCGTGATGATGGAGCAATTCCCCTGCCCATCAATTCCATATATACGCTGACCAACCTGATTAAAGTTCGGAATATAACTGATGACGCTGATCTCAAGCCCGGGCTCCGGTGCAGAACAATCACACACAAGGAACGCCCGTGTCGGTTCGGCAATTGGTACCAACCGACCTGTGTCTCGACAACCCAAAACAAGCGCCACGACGAGCCCAAATGCGAGTCCGAGTTTCGCCATAGACTCAAGATGGCTGGGTCTGATCGAGGAGTCAATGCGCGTCTGGATTGCTCACGGAGCAGCCTTTTCCCCGAGCGAGAGGAAGAGCAACCCTACAGAATCCGATCGCCGCGCAGCGCGTGCGATGGTCATCGCCCGCTCTAGTTGACGAACGATGCATCGCCAATTCGAGGTGACCTCACGTTGTACGGGCGCCCGTGTCCGAATGCTGAGTGTGACGTTCGCGTCGGCTTCGCCGCGTACCCTGAGAACCTGACGATGAGTCCAGTGTGCAGCGGCGGCCCTTGCATGCCACCGCTGAAGCTCACCGATATGGCCAT
>JAYVFP010000007.1:0-6518 GCA_043773025.1 Archangium sp. | reverse complement strand
TGCGCGCAGGCACCGTGAAACTCGCGGTCGGCGTGCGCAGCGCGATCTGGGCGCCCGTGCCCAACCTCGGCATCCTGGTCGTCGACGAGGAGCACGATCCTTCGTTCAAGCAAGAAGAGAAGCTGCGCTACCAGGCGCGCGATCTCGCGGTGGTGCGCGCGAAACAGGCGGGCGCGATGGTGCTGCTGGGCAGCGCGACGCCATCGCTCGAGACCTGGGAGAACGCACGAAAGGGCCGCTATGGCCTGGTGAACCTGACCAAGCGTGTCGACGATCGCCCGATGCCCACGCTGCAGTTGGTGGACCTGCGCATCGAGCGGCCGAAGTCGGCGCAGAACAAGGGCATCGAGCCCCCGATGCTCTCGCCCACGCTGCGCACCGCCATCGGAGAGACGCTCGACAAGAAGCAGCAGGTCATTCTGTTTCTCAACCGGCGTGGGCACTCGACGTTCATCGTGTGCGAGGTGTGCGGCCAGTCGATCCGCTGCGAAGACTGCGACGTGTGCATGACGCACCACCTGTCTGCGCGGCAGTTGCAGTGTCACTACTGCGGCAAGGCGAGATCGGTGCCGCGCTCATGTCCCGAGTGTTCGGGGCCGATGCTCGAGCTGGGCGTGGGCACCGAGCGCATCGAGGCAGAGGTCGCCGATGCCTTCCCCACCGCGCGCATCGCGAGGCTCGATCGCGACGCGGCGTCGTCGGCGGAGAAGCTGACCGAGCTGCTCGCTGCGTTCGCGCGGCGTGAGCTCGACATCCTCGTCGGCACGCAGATGGTGGCGAAGGGGCACGACTTTCCCGGCGTGACCCTGGTGTGCGTGGTGATGGCCGACTCGGCGCTCACGCTGCCGGACTTCCGAGCGGGCGAGCGCACGTTTCACCTGCTCACCCAGGTCGCCGGTCGCGCGGGGCGCGGCAAGGATCCCGGTCGGGTGTTGGTGCAGAGCTACAACCCCGAGGCTGCGCCCATCGAGCGCATGCTGCAGAACGACTACGCGCGCTTCTCGGCGGAGGAACTGAAGCGGCGTCAGCAGCTCGCCTGGCCTCCGACGACGCGCATGGTGGCGATCCGCATCGACAGCGAGTCGGCGGATCTCACGATTCGCGTGGCGAAGCAGTTGGCGAAGGTGGCCGAGAAGAACCTGCCGCCTGCCTCCCAAGGCGTGCGCATGCTCGGCCCCGCTGCGGCGCCCATCGCACGCATCAAGGGCAAGACGCGCTGGCAGCTCATCCTGAAGGCGCCCACGCACACGGCGATGTTCCGCACGCTCGACGCGATCGAGCTGGCCATGCAGGACCTGCCGTCGGCGGTGCGAGTGGTGATCGACGTCGACCCGGTCGCGATGCTTTGACTTGGCGCCCTCCCCTCAGGAGGGGTGGGGTGAGGGACGGTCGGTTGCACAGCAGAGAGTGGCACTTTAGTATCACTCAGGTGCGCACCGAATTGGTCACCACGCTGAAGCGAAAAGCCACCCGACTCCTCGCAGATGTCGAGCGGACCAAACGCCCCATCGCGATCACCCAGCACGGCATCCCGAGCGCGTACCTCGTCGATGTCGCGACCTGGGAGGCGCTTCAGCAACGAATGCGCCTCCTCGAAGGCATTGCGCGAGGGGAGCGGGCGTTGGAAGAGGGTCGCGTGCTGACCCAGGCGCAGGCCCGCCGCCGGATGTCGCGATGGCTGAAGTAGTCTGGACCGAGCCCGCCCTCAGTGATCTCGATGCGATCGCCGACCACATCGCGCTCGACAAGCCCTCCGCGGCGCGCGCTTTAGTGGCTCGCATCTTCGACCACGTCGCTCAATTGGCCGAATTCCCGAAATCGGGCTCCCGCCCCAGAGAGCTGCGTGACGGGCGGTATCGTCAGATCGTCGAGCCACCGTGTCGTGTGTTCTACCGATTGGCGGGGAATCAGGTGGTCATCCTCCACGTGATGAGAAGCGAGCAACGGCTGAGGCGGTCAAGTCTGCGACGGACTTGAAAAACTTCCCCTCACCCCTCGGGGAGAGGGGGATAGGAATTGGACCTCGTGGCGACCCTGTAGGAACGTGGGGCACCCGCAATGGCCGCGCCTCCCATTCTCCTCGTCGCTGACGATCTCTCGGTGATCGCCTCGGTCAAGCGCGTGCTGGCCCGCGAGGGGTATGAGTGCGTGCTGGCCACCAGCGCGGCAGACGCGGTGATTGCCTTCGGTCACCTGCTCCCGGGGCTCATCATCCTGCAGCCCTCGGTGGAGAGCGATCGCGGCGGCGTGCTGCTCGAAGAACTGCAGAACCACCCCGACGCCCAACTGCTGCGCGTGATGGTGCTGGGCGAGACCATTCCCGGGTTCGCCTGGCCGGTGATCCCGCTGCCGCTCGACCCCGACTTCTTCACCACCGCGCTCGACGAAAACGTGCGCACGACCGACGAGGGCGGCTCGTGGTCAGTCCTCGAGACCGCGCCCGCCCAGACGCCGCCGATGCCGGTCGAGCCATCGAATCACCCGGCCGATGACTGGCGCGCCACCAGCCCGCAAGAAGTCGACCAGGACGCGCCGCAGGAAGACATGCCCGAGCCGCAGGCGATCGTGGCTGATCCGACGCCGCCCAGCCTGCCCGACGCACTCGAAGAGAAACTCTTCGGAGATCTCGCCGCCGACGTCGAAGCCTCGGCCATGCAGTCGGTAGAGTCGTCTCTTCCCCAGCCGCAGGGTGACGACGAAGAGCTCACCCGCCTCGAAGACGAAGTGCGCGCCGAAGCCCAGCGCCGCCGCCAGACGCGCGAAGCCCGCGCCGTCACCGTCAAGCCCGCGGTCGAGCCGCCTTCGCCCAGGGAGCTGCCCAGCTCGCAGCCCGAAGGCGACGAGTCGTTCGAGGGCATGTCGGAAGAGCCGGTGCCCCCTCCTTCGCGCGCGGCCGAAGTGCTCTCCCGCGCCGAGCAGATGGTGCTCGAAGGCCGCGCCCAGAGCGAAGCCCAGCAGCGCGCTGAAGACGCCGACACGAAGGCGCTGCGCGAAGAAGCCGCCAGCAACAGCCTCCGCGCAGAGCAAGCCGAAGAGACCGCGCGCGCCGAGCGTGAAGCGCGAGCCGACTTGGAAGAGCAGGTCTTCACCCTGCGCGATGAGCTCGACCGCCTGAAGGCCGACTTCGCCAACGAGCGCGAGCTGACGCGCGTGCGTCACGAGAACGAGCTCGAGACCATCAAGGCCGACGTCGAAGCGACGCGGCAGGTCAGTGAAGCGCTCTTGAAGACCGAGGCCCGCAGGCTGGCCGACGCCGAACGGGCCCTCGAGGAAGCGAAGGATCAGCGCGCCGCCCTCGCAGCCCGGCTCGAAGACACCTCGGCCCAGGTGGCGACCGCGCGCTCTGAGGCCAACAAACGTTCAGCCCTCGAGGAGAAGCTGGAAGCCGCCCAGGCGCGCATCACCACCCTGGAGGCCGAGGTCGCTTTGCTGCAGATGGTCGCCAGCACCGCGGCCGAAGAACACGAGCAGCGCCAGGCCCTCGCGACCCAGCTCGAAGAGCGCGACGCGCGCATCACGGAGCTCACCCAGAAGCTCGAGGTCGCGCGCACGCTGGCCGATGACGCCGAGCTTGCGCGCATGCAGCTCGAAGAAGACAACGCGCAGCTCGGGGAAACCACAGCGCAGCTCGATCTCACCGAGCAGCACCTCGCCGAAGCGCGCCAGTCCCGCGATGACGCGCAGACCGAGATGCTGGCCATCGAAGACGCGCGCGACGCTCTGCATGCGCAGCTGACGGAAGCGACCCGCCGCCTGGAAGCGCTTCAGGCCGACGTCACCAGCGCGTCGGGGTTGCTGGAGGACACCGCGAAAGAACGCGACACCCTGCGCGCCCGCATCGCCGCGCTCGAGTCTCAGCAAACGCTCGCCGAGAAGTTGGCGGCCGAGCTCGAAGAAGAGACGCGCCGCCGCACGGGCCTCGAAGCCGAGTTGGAAGATGCCAGCCGCGCCCTCGACTCCACCCGCACCCGCGCGGAGTCGATGGAGGCCACGGCGGTGATGGCCGGCGAGAGGGTGAAGGCGCTCGAGGCCCGCGAGGTGATGTCACTGGCCCTGCCCGGAAAACGTTCGGTGGGCGTGGCTCGTCACGGCTCGGTCGAACTCGAAGGGCTCGCGCGCGTGGTCTCGCAGTTGGTGATGGGCAACGCCGAGGTGCGGCTCGAGCTGGGCATCAGCGGCGGTAGCCGCAACCTCTGGTTCAAGCGCGGGCAGATCATCGCGGCCGAGTCTTCGCTCGAACAAGAGGGGCTCATCTCGCGCGCGCGGCGCGACGGGCTCATCGACGCGAAGCAGGACTCCGAGCTGCGCATGCTCAAGGGGGCCACGCCGCGCGAGCAGCTCGACGCCCTCAAGGCGCGCGGGTTCATTCGCGACATCGAGTCGGTGCCGCTGGTGCAGCGCTACACCGAGCAGGTGGCGCTCGACGCGTTCACCGAAGAGAAGACGCTGTACCGCGTGGTGGAAGAGGTGCCGAGGCCCGAGGTGCTGCTGGCCACCGTGCCCCGCCCCACGCTGCCGATGCTCGCCGAGTCGCTGCGCCGCGCCGTCGCGCCCGACATCATGTTGGAGCGGCTGGGCGGTGGTGAAGCGGTGCCCGTGGCCACCGACTCCGAGCTCGATCTGCGCGCGCTGGGTTTCTCTGAACGCGAACGCAAGATGCTCACCTGGGTCGACGGTGAGGCGACCATCGAAGACCTCTCGCTCGCGTCAGGCCTCAAGCCCGACCTCGCGTTTCGCGCGCTCTTGGTCGCCCAACTGCTGGGCATCATCGAGGTCCGCCCCGGGTCAAAGAAGAGCGAAACGGGCTCAGGTCAGCTCGATCTCCACCGCCTCGAGGCGAAGTACGACGAGGTGCAAGACGCCGATTACTTCACGATTCTGGGGCTCTCGCGCGCCGCCGGCACCGAAGACGTACGCCGCGCCTTCCAGCGCCTCACCCAGGAGTTCGACCCCTTGCGTTTCTCGGGGCACCCTGATCCATCCATCCAGCAGCGCGCTCAAGTGGTGGCCAACCTGCTCGAAGAGGCCGCCCGCGCGCTGGAAGACGACCGCCGCCGCGTGGAGTACGCCCGCCACCTGCTCGACTGACCCGGCCCAAACGCCTTCAAACTGCTGGAATGAGGTCGTTGCCGAGGGATGCACGGTTTGCGCTCGGGGGCGTGAGGCGTTAGACAAAGGTCGTCATGGTTCACGAGATTCTGGTGTGGCCGAACCCCGTCCTGAAGCAGAAGGCGCATCCTGTCGCGAAGGTCGACGACAGCATCCGCACGCTGATCAAGGACATGTTCGAGTCGATGTATGCGGCAGACGGCGTCGGCCTGGCTGCTCCGCAAATTGGTGTGCTCAAGAACATCATCGTGCTCGACTCGACGCCGCGGCAGCCGACGTCGAAGCCGGTGGCGATGGTGAACCCCGAGATCCTCTCGCTCGAGGGTAAGTGCCTCTACAAAGAGGGCTGCCTCTCGGTGCCTGGGGAAGCGGAAGATGTCGAGCGCGCGGCGATCGTCACCGCCCGCTACCTCGACGAAGACGGCCAAGAGCAGACGATTACGGCTGATGGCCTGCTGGCGATCGCGATTCAGCACGAGTGCGATCACCTCAAGGGCGTGATGTTCGTCGATCACATCAGCGCGCTGAAGCGGGAGATCATTCGCAAGCGCATGAAGAAGATCCAGGCCTCGATGGATGAGGACCGGGAAGAAGCGCCCAGCAAGTCGGCTCGAAAGTCCCAGGCCGAGCTGCGCTGATCGGTCGCCTCTGCCTCCGGGAGAGGGACCTACTTCTTCAACTTCACGCCCTTCTTCGGACACAGCTCAGCCACCACACAGCGATGACATTCCGGTCGGAGCGCGTCACAACACCGCCGCCCGTGCCAGATGATCAACTGGTGAGCCTTGAACCAGAGCGGCTCGGGCACCACCTTTCGCAAGTCAGCCTCGACGTCATCCGGATCTGTCTTCGCCGTCAGGCCCAAGCGCTTCGAGAGCCTCAGAATGTGCGTATCGACCGGAAACGCCGTCTCAGCGCCGAGGTGAATGGTCACCACCCCCGCGGTCTTGTTGCCCACGCCCGGTAGCTCAGCCAACGCCGCGCGAGACGTCGGCACTTCACCGCCGTGCTGCTCGACCAGCACCTGCCCCAGCTTGATCAAATTCTTCGTCTTGTTCCGAAACAGCCCGACGGTCTTCAAGTACCCCTCGACCTCCGCAGGCTCCGCCTTCGCGTAATCGGCCGCGGTGGGAAACCGCTGAAACAACGCCGGCGTGACCAGGTTCACGCGTTTGTCGGTGGTCTGCGCCGACAAGGCGACGGCCACCACGAGCTCCAGCGGGCTGCGGTAATCGAGCTCGATCTTCGCCTCAGGCATGGCGTGATCGAGCCGCTTGATGATCTCCACCGCACGAGCGCGCTTCTGCGGCGCCGGCTCCTTGCCCTTGATGATCCCCAACGCTGGCATCCCGCCTCTTTACAACTCCAGCGCCGCCAGCGCAGGCAAACAAGAAGCCCGTGGTACCCTC
>JAYVFP010000006.1:0-21152 GCA_043773025.1 Archangium sp. | reverse complement strand
CGAGCGCAGTCGAGGGGGCACTTACCGCCCGAAGGCGAGGTAATCCCTCGACTCCGCTCGGGATGAACGGTGGGCGCTCCTTATTTCGATCAACCCTGCTCTCGGGAGGACCGGTGTGAGGAGCGCCTGTTCCTTTGATGGAATCGAAGGTGAAGCCGGTCCCCTTCTCGGGATGAACGGTGAGCGCTCCTTATTTCGATCAACCCTGCGAGCGGAGTCGAGGCACGATTTCACCAGTCTTCTGCGCAGGGAGAGGGAGCGCTCAGTCGCCAGCCAGGGCGCTGGCGATCACGTCGAGGAGCTGACGCAGGAAGCGCAAGATCGCGTCCCACACGGTTCCGTCGCCGCGATCTTCGATGAGCGCATTGGTACCCGCGGGCCGCGCAGGCGTGAGCACACCCTGGGTCAGCTCGGTCTCCTGGCCCTCTTTGAGCTCGAGCTGTTGGCCGCGCGCGCTCACCACCACGGTGCCCTGGTGCACGGCGACCAGGGTGCTCTCGGGGCGGCGCTCCACCACGAAGACGCCGGCGGCGGGCTGCATCACTCGCACGTCATCGGCGCGCACCACGAACGGATCGTTCGTCTCTTTGATCTGCACGCGGATCCGCCCGGCCTCGAGCTTCACCTCTTCACTGGAAGAAATGTTCAACCGGGTCGACGGGCGCAGCAGCAAACCTCTTCTTCCCCGCGCGCTCTCCAGGAGGATCGCGGAGTCTTCTTTCTCGGTCGAGACTTCAGAGCGCGCGAAGATGACCGCGTCCTTGGCCACCAGCACACCATCCATGCGCAGGCCGGCAGCGGAAGCGAGCACGCGCCCGGCGGGACTCCTCGGCCAGGCCAGCACCGTGAGCACCACGGCCGCGGCGACCGCTGCGCCCATGAAGGCAAAACGCCAGGGGAAGGTTGCGGTCTCCGCGATGGGTTTGGCCAGGCGCGCCGCCCGAAGCTCCATGCGCTGCGCTTCACCCGGCGCGAGCGCTTCCGCGCTGCCACGGGCCAGCCGCAGCACCCCAGCGGTGAGATCGTAGTGCTCGCGGCACGGGCCGCACTCGCGCAGGTGAGCTCGCAACGAAGCGTCGTCTGCCGCCGAGGGCACGCGGCCACTCAACACGTCGTCTATCTGCGCGCGAACGTGGCTCATGCGTCTTTCCCCCGGCCCAATACCTCGAGCAGGGGCCCGTGGCGTTGCAGCAGCTTGATCAGCACCGACTTGAGGTACTTCGTGCGCAGCCGCGACAACCCCAGGGTGAGCCGCGCGTCTTCCCAGTCACGGCCCTCGATGAACACGCTGCGAAAGTAGGGGCGGTACGCGGGCTTCAGCTTTTCTTCGAAGGCCGTCATCACCGCGCGCAGCTCTGCGCTCACCACGACTTCCAGACCCTTGCCCTCTTCTTCGCCCACGAGGTCATCGGTCAATTCGACCGCGGCGGTGGGCCGCTTCTGGCGCGCGAGATCGAGAATCCGGTTGCGCGCAGAGGTCATCACCCACCCGGGCAACGACTCCGCGCGAAGGGGATCGACCGCGTCGAGGTGTGCGTACAGGTGCGTGAACGCCTCTTGCACCGCGTCTTCCTGCTCGAAAGGGCTTTTGAAGTACTGCATCGCCATGCGCCTCACCCGCGGAAGAAATGCACGCACGAGTGCCTCGAAGGCCGCGGCGTCACGTTGACGCAGCGCCCGCACGAACTTCGTATCGAGCGAGAGCACCCGTGGAAAATACGGTGACGCGGGCGGAAGGGGAGAAGTAATTTTTCAGCTCGCGATGACGACGGCCAGACCGGCCACCAGCATTCCCGCTGAGGCGATGATCACCCGCCTGCCCATCACGCCGCCGCCCAACACCAGGGCCATGATTGCCTTGACCACCGTATTGCTGGCGGCGGCCAGCACGACCGTGTTGCGCGCCACGCCCACCTCGATTTCCCCGGTCTTGACGAGGTTGGCCATCGACAAGGAAATGGCGTCGACGTCGGTCGTTCCCGCGAGCAGGCCCGTCACGTAGGTGCCGCTGGTGCCGAAGGTGCTCTGTGCCCAGCGGGAGACGATGAGCACCACCACGAACAACGCGCCGAACTTGAGCGCTGAGGTGAGCTCGAAGGGGTTCTCCAGCACCACGGAGCCAGGCTCGCTGCTCTTGCCGTCACCCCGCAGGTAGAAGAAGACGGTCATCGCCACGCCCACCGCGGCCATCGCGCCGAGCGCCACGATGAGCTGCTGGCCGAGGCGTCTCTCGGCGATGAAGAGCACCGCAAGGAGCCGGGTGCACATCACGGTCGAGGCGATGATCACCGCCAACGCGCTCAACTTCGCAAGCTCGGGTGCCTGTTTCGCGCGCGCGGCAGCCGCCAACGTCACCGCGGTGCTCGAGGCGAGCCCACCCACGGCGCCGGTCAGCAGCATGCCTTTGCCCGCGCCCCACAAGCGCATCGCCACGTAGCCGACGAAGCCGACGCCGGCGATCAAGGCGACCATCACCCCGATGCGGAACGGGTTGAGCACGCCGTACGGACCCATCGGTTCGTTGGGCAACACCGGCAACGCCACCACCGCCACCACCAGGAACTTGAGCGTGGCGATGACGTCCGCGCGCGAGATTTTGGTGCTGAACTGGCGCAGCTCGGCTTTTCCAGAGAGCAGCAGGGTGGACATCACCGCCACCGAGGCCACCACGAAGACCCGCTGCGTGAGCGGCTCGAGCACGCCCTGAGCCACCGAGAACGCGCCGAGGAAAAAGGTGAGCAGCGCGCTCGCCTCGCTGGTGATGCCGGTGTGGTCGAGCTCTGCGTCACGCCAGTAGCTCAGGCACAACAGCGCGCCCAGGCAGAGCCCCGCGGTCGACAACGCCCACGGCCCCAGCAGCATCGACATCGCGCCGACCAGCGCGATCACGGGATACGTGCGGATGCCCCCGAGAAAAGGCCGCTTGTCGCCCGTCGTAGGTCTTGACTGTTCACGCTCGAGACCAATCAATGCGCCCGCGAGCAAGGCGAGGCCCAACGAGGCGAAGGGTTCGTAGCGTTCCATCATCAACCCAGGAGGTGACGCGCGATGACCAGCCGTTGCACTTCGCTGGCGCCTTCGTAAATGCGCAAGGCGCGCACGTCACGGTAGAGCCGCTCGACCGCGGCGCCCTTCACCACGCCGTTGCCACCGTGCACCTGCAGGCAACGGTCGACGATCCGCTGCGCGGCTTCGGTGGAAAAGAGCTTGGCCACCGCCGCTTCGTAGGTCACCCGCGCCTGGCCTTGATCCTTGGTGAGTGCTGCCTGATGCACGAGGAGCCGTGAGGCCTCCAGTTCGACCGCGCTGTCGGCGATCAACGCTTGCACCGCGGAGAGCTCAGCCAGCGGCGCACCGAACTGCTTGCGCGATTTCGAATACGAGACCGCCTCGTCGAGCGCACGGCGCGCCATGCCCACCGCCGCCGCGCCCACCGTGCTGCGGAAGACGTCGAGCGTGGACAGCGCGAGCTTCATGCCCTGGCCGAGCTCGCCCAGCCGTGCGCTGTCGGGCACTTCGCAGTTCTCGAGCTGCAGCTCGCCGATGGGGTGTTCGCCCATCAGCTCCATCTGCCGGCTCACCCGAAAGCCCTTCGCATCAGCAGGCACCACGAAGGCGCTGATGCCTTTGGGTCCGTCTCCGGTACGCGCGAAGACCGTGTAGTGCGTGGCCACGCCCGCGTTGCTGATGAAGCGTTTCTGGCCGGTGATGCGCCAGCCGTCGCCATGACGTTCGGCTTTGGTGGAGAGCGCGCCGACGTCGCTGCCCGCCTCGGGCTCGGTCAACGCGAAGGCGAAGAGCACCTCGCCCTTTGCCACCTTCGGGAGCAGGTTCTGCTGCTGCGCTTCGTTTCCCGCCAGCAACACAGGGTGACTGCCCAGGCCCTGCACGGCGAACAACGAGTCAGCCGCGGCGTTGCGGTAGGCGAGCTCTTCGCGCAGCACGCAGATGGAGAGCACGTCGACTTTGGGCAACGCGCCGCCATGGGAGGCGGGCACCAGGTACGGATAGAAACCCAGCCGCGCGACCTCGGCCTTGAGCTGCGCGTCGCTGATGGGTCCGTGCGGCTCGAGCGAGGTGAACAACGCGCGCGCGCGGGCCCGAAGCTCGAGATGAATCGAAGTCAGGAAGCTCGCCGACATCGGTCACTTCCCCTGAAACTGCGCGGGCCGCTTGTTGGAGAAGGCGTCGTACGCCTCGCGGAAATCCTGCGTCTGCATGCAGACCGCCTGCGCGCGCGCTTCGTTCTCGAGGGCGTTCCACAGATCCATGTTGAGCTCGCCGTTGAGCAGTTCTTTGGTCATGCCCAGCGCGAAGGTGGGACCGCGCGCGAGGCGGGTGGCCCAGGCCATCGACTCCTCCATGACCTTCTCTTGTGGCACGACCTTGTTGAACAGGCCGTACTTCTCTGCGGTCACCGCGTCGATGACGTCACCAAAGTAGAGCAGCTCGGTCGCGCGAGAGAGGCCCACCACCTTCGGGAGCAGGTACGCCGCGCCCATGTCTGCGCCCGCGAGCCCCACCTTGGTGAAGAGAAAGGCGATCTTCGCCTTCTCACTGGCGACGCGGAGATCTGAAGCGAGCGCGATGACCGCGCCTGCGCCGGCCGCCGTGCCGTTGAGCGCTGCGACCACGGGCTTGCGCAGCGCGCGGATGTTCTTGATCAGCTCACACGTCATGCGCGTGAACTCGACCAGCCCCGGCATGTCGCGCGAGAAGAGCTCCTTGATGATGTCGTGCTGATCGCCGCCCGAGCAGAAGCCGCGGCCCTCACCGGTGATGACCACGCTGCGCACCGACTTTTCGTGTTCCAACTGCGCGAAGAGATCGGTGAGCTCGCGATAGACCGCGAAGGTCAGCGAGTTGAGCGTGTCGGGGCGCGTGAAGGTGATCACGCCGACCTGCTCGATGACTTCGAAACGGAATGAGGTGGGCTTGATCATTTCAATTCTCGAGGACGGCGGTGGCTTCGATTTCGACTTTGGCGAGGTCTTCCACCAGCGCGACGACCTGCACCAGCGCCATCGCTGGGTAGTGACGGCCCAGATGCTTCTTCCACGCGGCGCCGATGGCCTTGAGCGAGCTCAGGTATTCGCGCTTGTCGGTGACGTAGACGGTGAGGCGGGTGAGGTTTTCTGGCTTGCCGCCGGCTGCTTTGAGGATTTCGCAGATGTTCGAGAGCGTCTGTTCGAACTGGCCTTCGAAGGTGGCAGGGAATTCGGGCGTGGTGCTCCTCGGGTTCCAGCCGATCTGGCCTCCGATGAAGAGCTGTCTGCCGGTGGCCACGATGCCGTTGGCGTAGCCGCGGGGCGGGGCCCACCCTTCGGGCTGAATCACGGTGCTCATGCGAGTTCTCCTCCGTCGATGGTGTATTCGGCGCCGGTGATCGCCGCGCCCGCCGCGGAAGCGCTCAGAAAGTAGACGACCTCAGCGACCTCTTCTGGCTTCACCGCGCGATTCATCGGGTTCATCTTTTCCAGTGCGCCGCGGGCTTCTTGCTGGCTGCGGCCGGTGCTCGACGCGATGCGATCGACCGAGGCCTGGAGCATGTCGGTGTCGGTCCACCCCGGGCAGACCGCGTTGACGGTGATGCCCTTCGAGGCGAGCTCGAGCGCCAGCGAGCGGGTGAGCCCGAGCAGCGCGTGCTTCGAGGCGCAGTACGCCGAGGTGTACTTGAAGCCCTTCTTCGCCGCGGTCGAGCCGATGTTCACGATGCGGCCGTGACCCGCCTTCACCATCGCGCCCGAGAGCTCGCGCATGAGGAGGAAGGGGGTCGTCACGTTGATGCGCATCGTGCGCTCGAAGTCTTCGGTGCTCGTCTTGTGGAGCGGCGCTGCGATCGCGATGCCTGCGTTGTTCACCAGCGAGGTGAGCGCACCCGCGTCGTTGCCGAGCTTCTCTGCAGCCTGCAAGACCGAGCGTTCATCCGCTGCGTCGAACGAGATGAAGCGCAGATCACCCAGGTCGCGCAGGGCTTCGAGCGAAGCCTCTTGCCGGGCGAGCGCCCAGACGCGCCAACCCTCCTTCAGGAATCGTTCGGCGATCGAGCGGCCGATGCCTCTGCTGGCGCCCGTGACGGCGACTTGTTTCACGCTCATGGGCGCGCACCATACCCACATCTCCCTCGCCCCGAGGGGGGAACGGCCAGCCCCTGTGCTACGACTCAACGTCATGTTTCGGTCCCCCGTCTTTCTCGTCGCAGTCCTCTGTAGCGCCTGCGGTCCCCTCATTGCCCCGCGGGCTGATGGTGGCACCGGCGGTGGAAGCGGCAGCATCATCGGAGGAGGAACCGGAGGCGGAACGACGACAGGAGGCGGCACCGGCGGTGGTGGCGCGCTCGGAGGCGGCATGGGCGGTGGGTCGACAGGAGGAGGCGCTGGCGGCGGCGGTGCCACCGGAGGAGGCGGTGGAGGTGCCTCGGGAGGAGGCGGAGGCGGAACCATTGGCCCCTTGAGCTGGGCCTCGATCGCGATCACCGGCGCCACGAGCTCCTCGTACGTCATCGGAATCAGCGGCTCGGCGACCGATCTCTGGGCCGTGCAAGACACCGGCTACCTCTTCCACTCCACGGGCGGCGCCTTCACGCTGCAGACGCCCATTCAATACGGAGCCAAGGCGCTCTACGCGTCGGGAGGCACGGTGGTGATCATTCAGACCCGCGCGATCCGCACCTGCACTGCGAACTGCACGAGCGAGACCGCCTTCGCCACGTTGGATCTGCTCGGTGGCCCCTGGAACCTCTTTGGTGAAGCAGTCTGCGGCCGCGGCCCCAACGACATCACCGCCATCGTGAGCGGCACCGACAGCATGGCGCAGGTCTTCCACTGGGACGGCGTCGCGTGGACCCGAACGAACACGAACCAGGGAGTGCTCTACCCGAACTCGTGCTGGTTCGACTCGGCCGGAGGGCTCAATGTCGTGGGCCAGGACGTGGTCGTACGCACGGATCAAGGCGCGACCACCACCGAGACGCTCAGCACGAGCAGCACCTCCTACAATGGAGGCATCGACGTCGGCGGCACCTCGTGGGTGGTCGGCCCCAATCACTACGTCGCGCGTCGCACCGGCAGCACGTGGACGCCGTTCACCGTCAGCACCACCAGCACCCTGCACACCGTGGGTGGGCTGTCCGCGAATGAGGTCTACGCGCTGGGCTACTTCGCGACGTCGGTCGGCAACGGGTTCAAGTGGAATGGCACCACGCTCGCGCCGCTGGGGAACATCCTGCCCAACACGGGCACGCAGTCGATGATTCGATCGATGGTGGTGACCGGGCCCAACGAGCTCTACCTGGGCGGTTCGAACACCTCGGGGCCGATCATCATCCGGGGACGCAGGTGAGAGCGGTCGCGTGGTGTGCCGTGACGTTCATCGCGTGTGGTCCCCTGACGTCGCCAAAGATCGACGGTGGAAGTGGTGGTGGTGGCGCTGTCACGGGTGGCGGTGGCGGTGTGACCGGTGGTGGCAGCGGTGGTGGCACGACGGGCGGCGGTGGTGGCGGTGGCACGATGGATGCGGGCGACGGCATCTGGGATTTTTCGTCGGTCGCGTTGAATCCGACTCCCGTCAACTCAGGTGGCATCGTCGGTTTTGCCCAGACCGATGCAGGCCTCTACGCGGTGAGCAGCTCCGGGCGGCTGTATCGGTCGACGGGCGGCGCCTTCAACGAGCTCTTCGCCTTCCCCGGGCTGCAGCCGGTCGACTTCGAGGGCTCAGCGTCAGGTCACCTGTTCATCCTGACCACGGTGCATTTCCTCGAGTGCGACTCTGACTGCAGCGACGCAGGCGCGTGGACTGATCGCACCATCAGCGCGTCAAACGAAGTGCTCGATTCGCTCTGCGTCATCGACGGCTCACACGTGTTGGCGATCGGCGCCCGCGGAAACCCAGACGACGGCATCGCCTATCGCTGGAATGGCGCCACCCTGGCCAGCACCGCGTCGATGATTGGGGGCGTGGCCCCGGACAACTGCTGGCGCGGCGCTTCGGGTGACTTCTTCATTCCCGCGGATGACACGGTGTTGAAGTACTCGCCTTCGAGTGAGGGCTTCACGCCCGAGCCCACCATGACGCCGATGACCGGTTGGCGCGGTGGTGGCTCTTCACCTGGCCATGAGTGGGTGACGGGCCTGGGTCCGGTGATCGCGCAGCGCGGCCAGAGCAGTTGGACGAACGTGTTTGCGCCTTCCGGCACGTCGGGCTCCAGCATCGTCTCGGTGGTCGGCATCTCGCCCACGCTGGCGTTCGCGTTTGGCGCCGGGGGCACCTCTTCCGGTCAGGCGGGGTACCGCTTCGACGGCTCCAACTGGAGCGCGATGACCCCCGATGTTCCCGTGCTCAACGGCACCTACAGCACCTTCCGCAGCTCGGCAGGGGTCGTGTACGTGGGGGGCTACGACGGCAGCCAGTCCCCGGTGATCATCCGCGCCGCCCGGAGGTAGCGAACGCCGGGCGCTGCCTGCTACAGCAAGGCCATGAGCCGAGCCGCCATCACCGATCTCTACCGCATCGATGACATGCTGAGCGCTGAAGAGCGCGCCATTCGCGACACGGTCGCGCGCTTCATCGACAAGGAATACTTGCCGATCGTCGGCAAACACTTCCGCAACCACACGTTCCCCACCGAGCTGATCCCCCAGCTGGCCGACATGGGCGTCTTCGGCGCCACGCTCACCGGCTACGGCTGTGCGGGGCTCTCGAACGTGGCGTACGGGCTGATTCTTCAAGAGCTGGAGCGTGGCGACTCGGGCCTGCGCAGCTTCGCGTCGGTGCAGAGCTCGTTGTGCATGTTCCCCCTCTGGTCGTTCGGCAGCGAAGAGCAGAAGCAGCGCTGGCTGCCCGGCATGGCGCAGGGAAAGTTGATCGGCTGCTTCGGGTTGACCGAGCCCGACTACGGCAGCGACCCCGGCGGCATGGTCACGCGCGCGCGCAAGGACGGCGACTCGTACGTGATCAACGGCTCGAAGATGTGGATCACCAACGGCACCATCGCCGACGTGGCGATCGTCTGGGCGAAGGTCGATGACGGTGGCTCCGAGTCGATCCGCGGCTTCCTGGTCGAGAAGGGCATGCCCGGCTTCGTGGCCAAGGAGATCGAAGGGAAGTTCTCCCTGCGCGCTTCGTACACGGCCGAGCTGTCCTTTCAGGACGTGCGCGTGCCGGCCTCGAACATGATGCCTGGCGTGCAGGGCCTGCGTGGGCCGCTCTCGTGCCTCAACAAGGCGCGCATGGGCATCGCGTTCGCGGTCATGGGCGCGGCGGTGGCCTGCTTCGAGGGCGCGCGGGCGTATTCGCTCGAGCGCAAGACGTTCAACAAGCCGATCGCCGGTTTCCAGCTCACGCAGGAAAAGCTCGCCGACATGCTGCAGGAGATCGTGAAGGGGCAGCTGCTCGCGCTGCGCCTCGCGCGCATGGCCGATGAGGGCAAGCCGACCCCGGAGCAGGTCTCGTTGTGCAAGCGCAACAACGTGAAGGTGGCGCTCGACATCGCGCGCGTGGCCCGCAGCATCTACGGCGCGAACGGCATCACCGATGAGTACCCGCCGGTGCGGCACATGCTCAATCTGGAAAGCGTGTACACGTACGAGGGCACGCATGAGGTGCACACGCTGATCCTCGGTAAGGCGATCACCGGCATCAACGCGTTCGGCAACTGACATGAAGGTCCCCCACCGTTCACCCCGAGAGCAGTCGAGGGGTCACTTCCTGTTCGAAGCGCAGGTGCTCCCTCGACTCCGCTCGGGAGGAACGGTGTTCGCGCTCACCCTCGTGCTCGCAGGCTGCGGTGCGCTCACGCCGCCGCGCCCTGATGGCGGAACCGGTGGTGGCGCACCCGGCGGTGGTTCAGGTGGCGGTGGAGGGGCGGAAGCGCCGTGGGTCGAAGTGGCGTTGCAGGTCCCCTCCGGAACCCTCGGCACCGTTCAGCAGCTCGCCGCACGCCCCGGAGAAATCTTCGCGCTGGTCTCCAACCAATTCCTGCTGCGCAGCGCTGGCGGGCGGTTCAACGAGGTGCTGGTCTTCACGGACCCCATTCTCAATGTGATGCAGTTCTCCGGTACCGGCTCCGCGGCGGTCTCTTTCTACGCGCGGTTGATGGCCTGCGCCGGTGGCTGCGAGCTCGGCAGCAACTTCAGCGACTATGGGCTGGGCGCGACCCCGCTGGCGGTGTGCGGCTCTGCTGACGATCTCGGCGTGATGACGCGTTCGACCGATGCAGGCGCTGCGCTGTTCGAGCAGAACGACGCCGGCTGGGGTTTCGTCGCGCGCATCAACGTGCGATCGCCCCTCGACTGCGCCCGCACCACGCGCGGCGATCTCTTCGTGGCAGGGCAGGGCGGGGTGGGGAACGCGAACTCCACCCAGACCTCGATCGAAGTGCCGGACACCAGCGGCCTTGGGCGCGTGTCGGCCAACGAGCAGTGGACGAAGATCGGCACCGATGGCAGCTGGATCTTCGCAGCGAGTGCACGTGGTGCGGTCGCCCGCCGGCCTGAAGGTGGCGGTTGGACGGTGGCCAGCGCATTGGACGCAGAGATCTCTGCGATGGCCGTGGTGTCGCGCTCGGAGATCTGGGTAGTCGCCACCGGCGTGGGCCTCGCGCGGTACGATGGCACCGGGTGGCGCCCGGCGGGAGCAGGTCCTCCGCTGCTGACGAGCTTCGATGCCCTCGCGGTGGAGAGCTCGCACGTCTACGTCGGCGGCAAAGACGCTGCAGGTGTGGCGCGCGTCTTTCGGCGTTTGAGGTAGAGCCGCGCCATGGCGTTCACCTCACGATTGCGCGTGCGCTTCGCGGACATCGACTGGGCGCGGGTCGTCTACTTCGCCCGCTTCTTCGACTTCGCGCACCGCACCTTCGAAGACTTCTTCAACGAACACGCGAAGCTCCCCTACGCCGACGTGTTGTCGCAGCGGAAGCTGGGCTTTCCCATCGTGAGCTCGCAGGCTGAGTTCTACGCGCCGCTCAGACTCGGAGACACCGCTCGCATCGTGATGGAAGTCAGCAAGCTCTCGAAGCGCTCGGTCACTTCGCGGTTCACGCTGTTTCGCGGTGAGACCGATGAGCGGTGCGCGGTGATCACCTTGAAGCAGGCCGCGATCGATACGACGCGTTTTGAAGGCATCGAGCTGCCTGATGATGTGCACGCGTTGTTTGCCGCGCACCTCGTCGAAACGGTCTGACTTGACCCTCTCCCAAAGGGCTCAAAGGGAGAGGTCAGTACTCGGTCAGGACAGCGGCGAGCGCTTGATGGTGATGAACGTGCCGGCCGCGGCTTCCGGTGCAGCAGGTGCATCCGCTGCAGCAGGCGCCTCAGCAGGCGCGTCGGCCTCTGACGCCCGCTGATGGATCTCGTCATCGGTGAGGAAGCCGACCTTCACGCCCTCTTTGTTGAGGAAACGCACCGCGCGCTCGGAGAGCTTGAGCATCTCTTCGGCGATCGCAGGGGTCACCAGCGCGTGATCGATCTTGTCGGGGTCGGGCCGCTCGACGACGGCGAGCTCACCCATCTCGAGGCGCTTGGCCTGCTCGGGCGTCAGCTCGAGACGGCGCAGCTTGTTCTTGCGCGTCACGAAATAGAACGGCGTCGCGCCTGCTTCGACGGGCACCGTGTTCGCGAACACCAGCTCACGCAGCTGCCGATCGAGCTCGACCTGCTTGCGTGCCTGAAGGCGGTGGGCCTCTTTGCTGCCCTGAAGGGGGGGCAGCTTGGGCAACCGCGTCTCAACCGGGGCACGCGGCGGCGGCCGGGCCTCATGGCGCGGCGGAGGCGGGCGGTAGGCCGGGCGATCATCACGCCGGGGCGGACGATCGCGGTTCGTTTCGCGGGGAGGCCCGTCACGGCGGTCGCTTTGCGGCGGACGCGCGGCGGCAGGAGGCGGCTTGGCCGCTTTTTCGAGTTCAGCTTTCTTCGCTGCGTCTTCGGAAACCAGACCGGCCTTGAGCAGCTTGTCGCGGAGGCTCTGCATGCGCGGGCGTATAAACCCACACCCGACCTGAGTCGATGACGGGGTTTCGCCCCCCTTCCCGGCGAGGGCTCCCAATCCACACTGGAAGCGGAGGGGGTCGATGTGTAGGGTGCCCGGCTTCGTGAAACGGTCGCTCGTCATCGCCCTGGCATTGTTCGGCGCCTGTAAGGATCCGGTCGATCAAGCGGCCAAGAAACGCATCTTCTCGCCCGAAGACCCGCCCCAGGCCGTCGCCTCGGCGAGCCAGAAACTGCCCCCGGAAGAAGCGGCCGACAGCTCCACCCTCTCGCGGCGCATCCTGGGCATGGGCGCCGCTGAGACCACCGAGCGCATCGGGCCTCACACGTACACGGCCAGCATCACCTGGGAGTGGGCCTCGGGCGGCAAGAACATCCGCCTCAAGGAATCCCGCGAGCTGCTCTCGGGCCCGGGCGGCGTGTCGGGTGATTTCATCGCGCGCATGACCAACACCAACGAGCAGGGGCTCGAGGTGATGCGGGTCGGAGGCAAGGTCTTTGCTCGCAGCACCTACGGCAAAGACGGTGCGGGCAAGCTCCGTGAACGGCGTCGCGATCGCGGCATGGCCGAGCGCATTCGCGACGAAGCCTCTGGTGCGCTGCGCGACTTCGACCAGCTTTTCCGCGGCCGGCTCAAGCTCACCGCACAAGGCACCTCGAGCCTCGAGGGCCGCACCGCGTGGAAGTACGTCGTCTCGCTCGCTGAGGCTGCGCCTGACACCAGCCTCAAGCTGCCCCCGGTGCAGGTGCCCAGGAACGGCGCTGACGAGACCACCCAACGCCGGCAGCTCTTCTACGACGCGCGCACGCCGCGCTCGCTGCAGGGCGAGGTCTACGTCGATGCCGAGACGAGCGTGGTCATCAAGGCGCGCCTCGACGGCCGCGTGGGCGTGAAGGCCGCGGAGACCGAGTCAGAGCTCCACCTCGTCGTCGAGTCGAACCTCACCGGCATCGGCAAGCCGCCCGCCATCGAAGCGCCCAAAGACTTCCTGCCCGACGAAGACAAGCCCGACGGCATCGCCGCCGCCTTGCTTCGCATGGGAATCGAGCGAAAATCGCCCGACGCTGGCGTTGCAGGCCCCGGCGCACCGGGCGAACCGGAAGACGACCCGGAGTAAGTAGAACACCTACACTTGCGAGGCGCTGCAAGTGTATGAAAGCAGGACGGTTTTCAGACCCGCTCAGGGTCCTGTCCGCAGCCGGAAAATCTCAGTCCGAAAATTTGCGGGGTCGAGGTCGATCGCTACACTGCCCAACAGTTGCGGTTGTGCCGCATCGTACATGGCCGGTTGTTCAGGTACTCGAAAAGGACAGGAACCAACATGGAGCGCAAGGGAAGCAGCACGGCGGTGGTGACGAAGGAGCTGGTCGCGACGGCCCTCAAGACGGCCACGACCACGTCCCGTGAGGAACAAGCGCTGCGCATGCGGTATGGCGCGAGCGTCGACAAGAAGGCGGCGCTGCCCCAGGCCCACAACGGCAACGAAGAGCTGGCCGACGAGCTGTTGCTCATCGAGATGCAGTTGCTGCGGGGCCTCAAGGCGCACCGGGGCCCGACGTCGAGCAAGGCCGCGGTGAAGTCGAAGATCGCCGCGAAGCTCGCCAAGAAGTGACTGAAACTCCCTCTCCCTGGGAAGAAGGGAGAGGGCCTGGGTGAGGGGCCGCCTAAGCCCCCATCACGCCAACGCGGTGCAGAGCCGCGCCCGAGACCGAGAGCGCCTCGACCCCGAAGGAGCTCTTCGCCACCACCTTTGCGTCGTCGTGCTGACCGCGGCTGGCCAGCTCCGTCAGCCACCGGCCGGTCGAAGGGTTCCTCCAGAAGTCTTCGTTGAAGCGCTCCTGCAGGTGGCCGTGCATCACGTGCTCCAGGGCGAACGCATCGAGCTTCACCAATCGATCCCCAAACGCATCGATCTCATAGAGCGTCTGCCCGCGAGGCACCTCGACCCCGAGCGCGCTGGTCATGCGCGGCATGTACTCATCGGCGAGGCTGCTCCACGAGCCGCGGCTGATGGCCTCGTTCGAATACAGCGCCAGCCCCGCGGCCCGTCGCAGCTGCAGCAACTGCCGTGAAGCGAACGCGCGCGCCGCCTCTTTCGCCTGGCTGGCGGTCAGCCGCAGGTAGCGCTTGAGCCAGCCTTCATCGAGCAGGAACGACTCGAACAACACGCCCACCGCGTCGATGACCGAACGATCGCCCAAACGCCGCTCCACGAAGGGCAAGGCCCGGCCCACGTTGGCGCGGTGCAGCGCGATGCCCCACGCAGACAACCAACCGGCGTACGCGTCGAAGCCCATCTCTGGCGTGAGCAGCAACCGAATCTGATCGGGCACTCTCAACTCGAAACACGACGGGCTCAAATCTCTGCCCGGCCGCAGCTCGCTGTCGACGGTGATGCGCCCTTCAGCATTCGCAGACAAGCCGAGATCGCCCAGGCACCGGCTGAGCGCGTGCGACAGATCTTCCCTGCGGAAGTTCTCGAACAGCCACGGTCCCAACGCCGCGCGCTCCGCGTCGTGCCCCGCAGCCCCCCGTGGGGTGAGCATCGGGTCGAGCTTCTTGAGCGCATACCCGAGCAGGTCGAGTGACGCGTCTGCGGTCAGCGACAGCATCTTTTTCGCTGCATCCAGTCGAGGCGCGAGCGGCTGGCCAGCGAGCTCTTCCACGAAGGTGGTCGGGCTGAGCTTGAGACCCGCCATCGCCTCCATGGTGCCGTCGAGCAGGCGCGCGACGAGCGGCTCGTGCGCCGCGAGCAACGACGACAACTCAGCGGCCACCGACACGCGCGACTCACGGGAGGCGAGCCTCGGCAACTCGCGCATCGCTTCACGCGGTGTCCACGTCTTGCCGCCGGCGGAGAACTGATGGCCTAAAAGAAATTTCTGCAACGCGGCGTTCGCCTCGAGCGTCTGGGCCTCGACGTACGCGCGGGCGAGATGGCGGCGCAGCAGCACCAGGCGCGCACGTTTCGCTTCGTCGACGCGCGGGCTTTCGAGCAGCTCGCTGGTGACCTGAAACGCTTCCAGGCGGGCGACTTCGGGGAGCTCAGGTACGGGGGCCACGTCGCGCTGCAGGCCAGAGGCAGCACGAAAAGCGCGGGTCGCCCGTTCAGAGAAGAGATCGTCGAGCTGGTCGACCAGGGTGGTGAGCGAGAGTTGCACGAGCCCGATTGCGCTCCACATTGAGGATCTCGTCAATCGCCCTGTTGTGCGGCCGGGTCGGCGGGACGACTGCAATCTCGCAGCGGGTGGGCTAGGGCTTCACCGCCTCAATGAAGCGGCGCACTTTTACAGTCGAGAAGCCCAGTCGTATCGAGGCCGTAATGCGGGGCGCGCTGGCCCTTTCGCGTGACGAGGCGATCGCCCTGGTCGAGCGCGGCGCGGTGTACGTCGACGGCAAGCGGGCGAAAGACGCCGCGGCGCGCGTGGCCGAAGGCGTCAAGGTGATGGTGGTGCTGGAAGAGTCGGGCGAGGCGGTGACGGAAAGGGCCCCGAAGGCGCCGCAGCTCGTGGTGCTCTACGAAGACGCAGAGGTGCTCGCGGTGAACAAGCCGCCAGGCATCACCGCACAGCCGACGCCGGGCAAGGTGGGCGACAGCCTGGTCGATCTCGCCACCGCGTATCTGCGCCGCCAGGCGGGGCTGGTGCACCGGCTCGATCGGGAGACGTCGGGCGTGACCATCTTCGGGAAGACGCCGCGGGCGACGTCGGCGTTGGCGCACGCGTTTCGTGAAGGGCGCGCAAAGAAGGAATACCTCGCGGTGACCAACTCGGGTCTGCCGTCGTCGGGGGTGATCGAGCTGCCGCTCTCGAAAGATCCGTCGCGGCCCGGGCGTTGGCGCGCGTCGAAGGTGGCGAATGGAATTCCCGCCGAGACCCACTTCACCCGCCTCGCCGACAATGGGGCCGTCGCGGTGGTGGCGTTGTTTCCGATGACGGGGCGCACGCATCAACTGCGCGCGCACCTCACGAGCCTCGGTTTTCCCATCGTGGGCGATCGCCTCTACGGGGGCGCGGAGGGACCGCGCTGTCTGCTCCACGCGCATTGCCTGGAGATCGACGGCCTGTCGATCGAGGCGCCCGTGCCCGAAGAGATCGCCCGCTACCTGCCGGCTACTTGACCGACAGGAAGTCGCCAGTCATCTGAAAGCCGACACCCATCAGCGGGAGCGCGGGCGTCTCGACCGTGCGGAAGCGGTGCTTCGCCCACCACTGAACGAGGATGAACACGGTGGGGTTGTTGAACTTCGCGCCGTCTTCGATCTTGAAGGTGTAGCCAGCGAAGGGGCCCACGCGGTGCATCGAGTTGTCCGCGGACTGAATGGGGTCGTTGGGATCGTAGTGACGGGTGGGATCGTAGAAGGGCGCGGTGGCGGTGTAGCGAGCGCCGATCACCAGCTTGTTCTCGAGGCCCTGCCAGAGCACGTCGAGATCGTTGGTCAGCAACCAGCCCTGATCGGGCACCGCCGCGTCATAGAATTGGTCGTAATACACGCGCTCGCCGTCTTTGAGCTTCAGGTTGCCGTAGACCAGGCGCGCCTGGCTGCGCACGACGATCGAAGAGACCTTCACCATGAAGTTCGCACCGAGCGTCACTTCGTAGCCGTTGGTCGGCACGCGGTTGCCGGTGTTCGCCTTGATCGCGCGGTCTGAGAAGTCTGACTGCGCGCCCGGGAAACCCTGCAAAAGATCGAAGCTGCCGAAGTACTGGGTGAACTGCACCATGCCCCAGAAGCCGAGCACGGTGAGCGGGTTGAACTCGACGTACGGGCCGATGCGCAGGAACGCGGGGCTCATCGTGGGAGCGATGCCCACGCCGATGAAGTTGTCGCGCAGCGACTTCGACTCCGATTGGTAGAGCCGGAAGCGGTACGAGAATCGACCGTCGTACAGAAGCCCAAGCGGGTTGTAGCGAAGCGCGAAGGTGTTCCTGTGAACGATGCGGTGCTGCGGTGGGCCCTGGTCTGCGAGCAACTGAGCCGAGGCAATGGACGACGAGATGAGGGCAGCGAACAGCACAATCCGGACGGTCATGGGTCTCCGGGCGGCGAGAGGGGAGGCGGGGAGTTTCGCCTCAAAGCGTCACATCACCACCAATTTCTCTTCTGTCGCGATGCGTCACGCGCTCGCCGGGCCTACCGAGCAGGGGACCGGCTCCCTCACCTTCGATTCCATCGAAGGAACTGGCGCTCCTCACACCGGTCCTCCCGAGAGCAGTCGAGGGAGTACCTCTCCTTCGCACTGCAAGTGCCCCCTCGACTGGGCTCGGGGAGACCGGTGATGGAACCCGATTGCTGTTCCCGCCGACTCTCTCGATGCGAATGCGGTACCCCGTCGACCGCTCTTGGCACTGAGGTAGTCTGCCGCGCCTGATGTCCACCGACACGGGCGCCACCACGCTCCTCGATCTCTCGGGTGAAAAGAGCCTCGAAAGCGTCACTGACGAGGCGTACCTGAACCAGGTGCGCGGCGTGGTGCAGATGCACGTCGAGATCGCGGCGCGGCTGACCCGTGAGGGCTCGGCGTTGATGGGTTTTCAGGAACTGGTGCGCGCCAGCCGGGTGGTGCCCATGAACGCGCGCCTCGCCGCCGCGTTGACCTCGATCGGGCTTCGCGCCGGCACGCAGGCGGCGGCGCTCGTGCTCATCAGCGAAGGCATCGACGACTCCGAGGGTGACGAGCGGATCGACGTGCTCCGCCAGTTGGCCCGGCTCTCCCGGCGCTCGGGTGATCTCGAGAAGGCGCAGGAGGTCACCACCACCATTCTGGCGGAACGAACCGAAGATCGCCGGGCCCGTGCGGTGCTCAACGCGCTGCTGGCGCGCGGGCAACGTTGGGAAGAGCTCGACGCCTCGCTCGACAAAGAGACCCGCGAGTCGCTCCGGCGGGGAAAGTTGAAGGCGGCGTCACGGTCTGCCCTGCGGCGTGCCCGGCTGTGGGCGGAGACGCTCGACGACCCGGCTCGCGCGGCGCTGCGGGCGATGCAGGCCGCGCAGTACGCCGAGCAGGGCAAAGACCCGCAGAGCGCGTTCGTCTTGCGCTTGCTGTGGCTTCGAAATCTCCACCGCGCGAAGGCGCCGGGCCGCGCGCTCGAAGAAGCGGCGCGCGTCGTGCTCAGCCTGGGCGACCGTGTCGGGCAGCGGGCCTCGGCGCAGTCCCTCGTCGATGAGCTCGGGCTCTCACAAGACAACACCGACTCTGGTGATCGCACCGTCAACAGCGTCGACACCACGCCGTTGGTGGGCACGACGAACTCGGTCTCGGGTGAGACGCCGACCACGACGCCCGAGCCGCGCCGTCACAGCACGCAGCTCGAGTTGATGGCGGTCGCTCAGGCAGCGGAAGCCGTCGGAAGGAAGCCTGAGGCGGCGGCGATTCTGGCGGCGGCGGTGCGTGAAGGGCCAGACCCACGCGCTGCACAGAAGCTCGAAGCGCACTTCGTTCAGCGTGGCGCCTGGCGCGAGCTGGCCGCCTTCTATCGAGACGCGCTGAACCGCGCGACCGTGAAGGCCGAGCGGGCGAAGTGGGCCGAGAAGCTCGCCGAGCTGCTCGAGTCGGAGCTCAAAGACGCGGAAGGCGCAGCCCGAGCGTGGGCGGAGGTGGCGGCGGCGACGGGTGATACGCGCGCCGTCTCTGAGCAGGTGCGTCTGCTCGCGCAGCAGAAAGACAACACCGGTGTTCGCGACGCGCTCGACGCGGGTGTCAAGCAGGCGGCTGCGCCCTCGGAGCGCGCCCGGGCGCTCGTGCTGCGGGCAGAAGAAGCGCTCACGCGCCGTGAAGTCGCCGCGGCACGTGGTGACTTCGAGGCGGCGCTGAAGGCCTCGGCGTGGCAGCCGGAAGCGGCGGCGGGACTGGCCGAGTTGTCCGCGATGCAGGGCGATCTCGGGCCGATGCGCTTTCTGGAGCAGGCGCTCAATCGGTTGCAGAAGCGCACGCCGGGTCGAGGTGATCTCTATCGGCGGCTCGCGCGCCTGGCTGACTCGCCGGCGCGTGATGCCCGGTTGTCGCGCGCGTGCTGGGCCGAGGTTCTCGCTGAGCTTTCCGGCGATGAAGAGGCTTCTGCGCGGCTGCTCGCCCTGACGCGTGCGGCCGGTGACGACCTGGCGTTGGAGAAGTTGATCACCGAGTCGCTCGCACGTGAACCGCGCGGTGCCCGGCCGCGCTTGTTGCGCCTGGAATTGGTCACGCTGCTGGAACGCGGCGGCCGCTCGGGCGATGCGCTGGAGGCCCTGAAGCAAGCCGTGCGTGCGGAGCCCGGTCACCGCGAAGCCTGGCTGGCCTACGCAGAGCGTTTGATTGGTCTGGGTCAACGTGACGCTGAAGCTGCCTGGGCGCTCGAACATGCGGCCACGGCCACCGATGATCCACTTCAGCGCGCGCGGTTGTGGCAGCGGCTGGGCGGCTTCGTGCGTGAACAGCTCGGTGATGAAGCGCGGGCGGTCACGTACGAGACGCGCGCCGAGAAGCTCCAACGAGAGCTCGTGCCCGAGGCCCCGGCCAAGCCGATTCGCGTGGCGGTGCCGGTCGGGTACGCGTTGCCGGGTGGGCCGCTGGTCATTCCGCCCCGGCGTGCGTTGCGCCCGAAGAGCAACCCGGTGCTGCTCTCGCAGGCACAGCAGGAAGCCTTCGAGCGGCTGGCGCAGACGCTGGGGGCACGGGTCGAGCCGCAGCAGAAGTCGAAGGATCACGTGCGCATCGCCCCTCGCGTGGCCCGTCAGCTCAGCGGGTTTGCGGGTGAGCCCTTGCTGGTTCCGCGGCCGGGTCCTCCGGTGCCTGAAGAGGCTGAAGTTCCGTTCGAGGACGATGAAGAACCGGTCGGGCCGACGCGCGAGCTGCAGTTGGAAGACGACGCGACTCCGACGCCTGCTGCTCCGGCCGAGCCCGAGGAGATCTCCTCCGACGAGGTGGACGTGCCCGATGAGGAGGAACGTCATCGCGGCCCCGTGCCCGCTGAGGTGGCCGAGGAGCGGCGCACCGCGGAGATCCGGATCGAACTCGGTGATCCCTCCGTGGCGATTCCACCTTCGTTTGGGCCCTCACCTGCGCGGGCGCTCACGGCCGAGCGGGAGGCGCTGTTCGAGCGCGTTCGTCACAACCCCATCGAGGCCGATGGCTATCGGTTGCTCGCTGAACACTTCGACACGGCGAACGACGCGGCTCGTTCGTCGCTGATGCTGGAGATCGCGCGCGCGCTCGAGGGCGATCCCCATGCCGCGCCCCGTGCACCCCGGCTCATTCTCAACGCGACCGATCGTGCGGGGCTCAAACATCCTGCGGTGCGTGGTGAAGGCGGCGAGCTGCTGAGCCTCGTGGGCACTGCGTTGTGCCGGCTCAACCCGGCTCGTGGCAAGGACGCGGGGACGGATCAGGAGTTCCATCTCGACGCGGGGAAGGGGGCTCGTGCGGTCGCCGATGCGCTGCTCGCGGCTGTGCGGATCCTGGGGGTGCGTTCGCCTGATGTGTTTCTCTCGGAAGAGCCGGGGCCTCCGCTGTCACTGGTGTTCACGACCGAGCCGCGCATTCTGGTGGGCAAGCTGGCGGTGAAGCAGGCCGTGACGGACGCCGAGCTGCGCTTCTTCGCGGGGCGAACGCTGTTCACGCAGCAGCCAGAGTTGATGGCGCTTCGTTCACTTCGCCGGGAGCAGGTGCTGCGCGGGCTCGTGCTGGTCTCTCAGATTGGCGAGGGGCGCGCTTCTCCGGCGGAGACGAAGTTGTTCCGTGAGGCCGTGCCGGCTCGTGCGTGGGATCGGCTCAAGCACCTCGTGAAGTCGGCGGGCACTCGGTTGGATCTGGCCGCGCTGACGGATGGGGCTCGGCACTCGGCGAACCGGGCGGGGTTGGTGGTGTGCGGGGGGATTGCCCCGGCGATCGCGAGCCTGCGGGCGAAGAAGGCGCTGCCCAGCGAGATGATGGAGTTGGTGCGGTTTGCGGCCAGTGAGCGGTATCTGCAGATGCGGAATCGCAACGTTCCGCGAAGGTGATCTGGTTGAAACCTCTCCCTGCGAAGGAGACTGTTGAAATAGGTGCCTCGACTCCGCTCGGCATGAACGGAACCGGCCGAAATCCGTTCAGCCCGACAGGGTTGGCCGAAATAGAAGTCACTCCAATCACCGGTCTCCCCGAGCGCAGTCGAGGGGGCACTTACCGCCCGAAGGCGAGGTAATCCCTCGA
>JAYVFP010000005.1:0-21215 GCA_043773025.1 Archangium sp. | reverse complement strand
AAAATAGGAATCGGGTTCCATCACCGGTCTCCCCGAGCCCAGTCGAGGGGGCACTTGCAGTGCGAAGGAGAGGCAATCCCTCGACTCCGCTCGGGATGAGCGGTGTCCGTTCGTGCCGAGCGGAGTCGCGTCACCGCGTTCACGCCCTCGCGATCGGGCTGACGTCGACGCGGCCTGATCAGGCTTGCCAGGTCGTCATCAGCAGTTTGCCGTCGACCCCGTAGCTGCGAATGACCCGGCGCTGTCCACTCATCGCATGCTCCAGGTGCACCACCGGCACCTGAGCGCCGCCGTCGTCCGCGAAGGCAATGCGGGGAACGGTGTTCGCGTCGATGACGCGCTCGCCTGCCAGACCCACTTCGGTGATTCGAATCGTGCCCGGGTGATTCATGACGGGTCTCCCAACAACGTGTCGAGGATCGCGAAGCGGTTGGGGTACTCGGCCCGGTACGTCTCGAACCGTGAGGTGCCGCGTGTCGCCAGGTAGATCGCGGCGGTCTCGCTGAGATCTTCCCTCAGGTTCTTCTCGGCGTAATCCGAGGGGCGCTGGCCATCACGCAGACCGGCCTGCCCCCAGGCTCTCCACTGCGGCGTGTTCTCGCCGGTGCCCCAGGCTCGCATCGAGAAGGCGTGGGCGCTCTCGTGCAGCAGCGTGGCCGCCATGAAGTCGTCGCCCACCGGGGTCGGGCGCGGGTACATCGTCACGTCCCCCGCGGTTCCGTTCGTCATGTCGGATCGGAAGTCAGGGTTTGCGGCACTCGCATGCGCTGCATCGTCGGGGTTGCGGAAGGGCGAGAGGTGAATCTCGGTGATTCCTTCCAGCGCTTCCGGCGGGAGCCGACTGAGTGCGAGCGCAACGGTGTTGATCTCGGGCTGGCGCATGCCGGGCTCGACCGATCCCTGGCCCACCACCACGGGAATTTTCCGGTCGCCCACCTCGACCAGGTAGCGCTGGGCGGGCGCCCTCGTGCCGCGAAAGTCGAAAGACGAAAGCGCCTCAGGGCCGTGAAGCGCGACAGCGCGCGCAGGCGGCATGAAAGAGGTGATGTCTTGCGAGACGGCCTGAGGCCGCGGCAACACTTCGCCCAACCGCTCTGCCCGTTCCCTCGCGGAGACGGTGCCGTCGTCGAAACCAGACTGGCCGAACGCAGGTGATTGCGGCCTGGGTTGCCTCGCGGGTGCACGCAGCGGGGTGGGCGTCGTGCGGTGCGGGGAAATACTGCGCGTCTCGAGCTTCATGGTGGGCTCCGTGGAAGGCGGTACACGAGGAGTGTCGGAGCCAGTGAAGTCGTAGTTTCTTCAGTGATTACGATAATTTAAGAGTGTCCAGTTGGACGCACAGAGTGGACAGGGTCACTGCCGAAGCAGGGCGAGGCGCTGGCGCAACGCTTCGGCAGAGACTCTCAACGCTCTGGCGGTCGAGGCCACGTCCTGACCGTGCTGCGCGAGCGCAGCTTCGATGTCGGCCAGAGGGAGAGCGCTGGCGCGCGGGAGCCCCAGCCGCTCCATCAGCTTGAGCAAGGTGGTGCGCGAAAGGTCGAGGGCCTGCGCCACGGCGGCTTGCCGAAATTCGTGTTGCTCCAGCAAAGAGAGCAGGGCGTCGGCCGCACGGGCTCGCAGCGCTTCGGGCGCAAGGTCGGGCGTGCCTTTGGTGAAGAGCGCGGCGGGGAGCAGCTTGAGCGCCGTCTTTCGCGCCAGGCCCAGCTGCGCGGCGGTGGCTTGAAGAATCGATTCATCGACTGCGCCGGGCGTCGCTTGCGCGAAGGTCAGATGACTTCCTGCTCGCGGATCGAGGTGAACGAGGTCGACGGTGCTGACTCCGTCGGCCCGCGCCAGCGCCGCTGCAGAGCGCACTTCCCGCAGCAGCTCGCGCACGTTGCCCTCCCAGGGGCGCAGCATGCACAGCTCGACCAGCGCTGCGGCCGGCACCAGCCCCAACGGGGCCAGCGCCGCGGTGATGAGAAACGGCACCTCTTCCTTGCGCTCTCGCAGCGGCGGCAGGTGAATGGCCGGCCGTCCCACCCGCTCATAGAAGTCCAGAGTGACTCGGCCTGCGGTGACGGCGTCGCGCAGCTCGTGTCGGGCGGCCGCCACCACGCAGGTCTCCACGCCGGGCAGCTCCAACGCGCGCAACAGCTTGCCCTGAAGCTGCGGGGTCAACGTGTCGGCCTCGTCGAGAAAAAGAGTCGCGCGGGGCTCGCGGAAGGCGTCACCTTCGAAGAGCTGCTCGTCGTACCTCATGAACGCACCCGCCCGCGCGTCGGCGTCGCGGTGAAACAGACGGGCCAGCCGCGCTTTGCCCGCGCCTCGCTCACCGTGAATGAACAGGGTTCGTTCGTGACGCGCCAACGCGCTGACCTGTGATCGCACGCGGGCCAGCGCGGGGCCGATGACCTGACCGTCCAAGGTCAGCAGCGACGCACCCAGGCCTTCGAAGACCGCCACGTCGGCAACGCCCATCAACACCGTGCGGCCCAGCCGCACCACGGGCCTCTCTTCGAGGTGCACCCGCGTGGAGCCTGCGAGGCGCGCGCCGTTGACGAACACGCCATTGGTCGAGGCGAGATCCTCGATCACCAGCTGGTGCCCGCTGCAGCTCAAGCGCAGGTGGCGCCGTGAAGTGTGCTCGTCTTCCAGCCCGAGCGCCGTGAGCCGTTCGCGCCCCAGTTCAAGCGGTTCGGCCGCGAGACGAAGCGCCTTCAACACCGCCCGGTGGCCGCTGAAGAGGATCACCACGCCGGGCGTTTGCACGCCACGCCGCAGCCCGGGGCTCAGCTCGTCGCGAACGGTCTGCGGGGGGCCCGACATGCGCTGTCGCCTTCTAGCCCAGGTCCGCGCGTGAGGGCCTGCTACGCTCGAGGCGTGATCGGCGCCCCCACCCACCCGCCATCTGTATCTGGAGCCCCGGCCCGGGTGCTCGCGGGCCGCTACCGCATCGACGGTCTGTTGGGCGAAGGTGGCATGGGCAGCGTCTTTGCGGCAACCGAGCTGGCGGTCGACCGCAAGGTGGCGGTCAAGCGCCTCGCCCCTGCGCTCGCCAACGAGCCGGAGTTCGTCGCTCGCTTCGTGCGCGAGGCCCGACTGCTGGCGAAGTTCGACCACCCTTCACTGGTTCAACTGCTCGCCGTCGACAGCGATGACGGGGCGCCGCTCCTGGTGATGAAATACGTCGAGGGAAAGACGCTCACGCAGGTCCTCTTCGAGCGGAAGCGCTTCTCGATGCGGCAGGTGCTCCCCGTGTTGGATCAGCTGTGCGACGCCTTGGACTACCTTCACGCACGGGGCGTGGTGCACCGCGACTTGAAGCCTAGCAACCTGATGCTCGACGACGCGGGCCGACTCACCGTGCTCGACTTCGGCATCAGCCAGCACCGCGACGCGGCTCGGTTGACCGTACCCGGCACGCTCCTGGGCACGCCGCTGTACATGGCGCCCGAACAGATCGTCACCGACGAATGTGGCCCCGAGGCCGATCTGTATGCGCTGGCGCTCATCACCTGGCACCTGCTGGTGGGTGAACACCCCTTCGGCGGGCCGGAAGACGGGGCAGCGGCGTTGATGTCTTTGCAGGTTCACGCCACTCCCGCGCTGGCTCACCGCGCGAACCCCGCTGTGCCCGCGTTGGTGGCCCGCGTCATCGACCGCTCTTTGAACAAGGTTCCCGACGCGAGGCACCCGACCGCCAAGGCCTTCTATGAGGACCTCGTGTTGGCCTTCGGTCAGGACATCACCGAAGGCGTGCGCGACAACGCAGGTCCCATTCCGCAGACACCTCATGCTGCGCCGTCTTCGCGGGACACCGTGGCCGACGGGCCCTCGGCGCGCGCCGTGCGGCCTGACGTCGTCACAGCCCCTGCTCCGCGGCGCTCCCCGTGGTGGTTGGCCCCGTTGCTGGGTGGGCTGCTGGTGGCCGCCCTTCTGTGGATCGCGCTGCGGTGAGCTGTCTTCGCACCGAGGATCTGCAGCGGTTGACCCGCGGCGAGCTCCCACGCGACGAGGCTCTGGCTGCGCGGCGACACCTGACCGCCTGCTCCGAATGCTCCAAGCGCCTCGACGAGGTCGAGGTGCACCGCGCCCCAGAGCGGCGCCTGGGTCGATACGTGATGCTCGATGAGCTTGGCCGGGGCGGCATGGGCAGCGTGGTGCGCGCCTTCGACCCGCAGCTCGAGCGTTTCGTCGCCATCAAGAGGTTGCTCGAAGAAGGCGCTGACCTTGCTGCGCGCGATCGGCTGGTGCGGGAGGCGCAGGCCATGGCCCGGTTGGTCGACCCCCACCTGGTCTCGGTCTTCGACGCGGGGCTCGACGCGAACGGCGAGGTGTACCTCGTCATGGAGTACGTGAAGGGACCCACGCTCTCGCAATGGCTGACCGAGGGCCCCCGCGGCTGGAAAGAGATTCTCGAGCTCTTCGGGCAAGCGGGCCGGGGCCTCTTGGCGGCGCATGCCGCGGGGCTGGTTCACCGCGACTTCAAGCCCTCCAACGTGTTGGTTCAGAACGGCGTCGCCAAGGTCACCGACTTCGGGCTCGCGCTCTCTTCCGGGTTGCCTGAAGGCAAAGCGGGCGGGGCCGAGCCTTCGGGCGTGAGTTCCCGGGTGACCCGTGCGGGGGTGAACGCCGGCACGCCGGCCTACATGGCGCCCGAACAGTTCGAGGGGCGCTTCGACGCACGCAGCGATCAATTCAGCTTCGCGCGCAGCGTGGAAGAGTCGTTGCGAGATCGCGGGGCGCCGCGCTGGGTGCACGAGGCCTTGCGCCGGGCGCTCGAGGTCGACCCCTCGGCCCGCTACCCGTCGCTGACCGCGTTGCTCGAAACCCTCTCGGTCAAGAAGAGGAACCAAAGAACCACCACGGTGTGGCTGGTGGCAGCCGCGATGCTCACGTTTTCTGTCGGCGGAGCGCTCGTTCGTTTGCGAAAGGTGGACTGCTCCGTCGCGGCGCGACCCCTCGAGGCGGTGTGGACGCCTTCTGCTCGAGCGGCGCTTCACACGTCGCTTTCAGGCGTGCCGCTGACGACGGGCGCTGCGATTGAAGCAGCCTTCGCCCAGTGGGGCGCGTCATGGAGCGAGCGCAGCCAGGCCTCGTGTGAAGCGAGCGCGTCAGGGGCGCAAGGGGCCCGGGTCGAGCTGCTTCGCCGGGCGTGCCTCGAGCGACGCCTGGCCTTCTTTGCCACGGTGCTCGGCCAGGTGGAGTCGGGCGCGGTTCTCGGCGAGCGGCTGGTGGTGGTCGCCGAAGGGCTGCCCGCGGTCGACTGCACCGACGAGGCCTTGTTGGAGAGTGGCGCTTCGGACGAGCCCGAGGCCTTGCGAGCGCAGCTTCAGCCGGTGCGCATTCAGCTCGACGAGGTCGAGGCCCTGACCTTGCTCGGCAAGTTGAGCGCAGCGACCGCCCGGGCCCGCGAGGCGCTGAGTGCGGCGCGCGCGGTCAACCATGCCCCGGTGGTGGCGGAGGGCGCCGTGTTGCTGGGCCAACGTCTCGCGCTGACTGAGCCAGGCCCTGCGCAGAGGCTGTTTGAGGAGGCCTATCAGTTGGCCGCCGGCGTGCGGGTGCCCACGCAGATCACCGCCAACGTCGCCGCCCGCGCTTCTCTCGAGTTGCTCGACAGCTACGTGACCAACCAGCCCACCTTCGAGGCGCTGCGACCCGTGGTCGAGGCGGCCATCACGCGCGCTGGGGGGGGCGAGGCCTGGCAGGCCGCGTACCTGATGTACCTCGGGCGATCTCTTTCGGCGCGCGGCGAGTTCGAGGACGCCCTGGTGCCCGTCGCTCAGAGCTACGAGTTGCGCTTGAGCGTCGGGGGGCCAGACTCCGAGCGCACCGAGGTGGCTCGCAGCGAGTACGCCCTGGCGCTCGAGAACGCCGGCAAGCTGGAAGAAGCCCTTGGGCACCGCGTGGCCTTGTGGAAAGCCGCGGAGCGCCGGTACGGGCCGGGCAGCGTCGCCACCGCCCGCGCGCTCGCCAGCCTGGGCGCGGCTGAGGTGGTCGCCGTGAAATATGCAGAGGCACGGCAACATCTGCAGACCGCCGCCGCCGTGTTGACTGCCGCGGGCGAGACCGAAGAGCTGGTGGTGGTGCTGGACAACCTGGCTTCTTTGGCTGAGCTGCGCGGCGACTTCGCGGGCGCGTGGCCCCTGCGTGAACAACTGCTCTTGCAAACAAAGAGACCGCTGCTGCGCGGCAAACAACTGGCGCTGGCCAGCCGGGTGTTGCTGGAACTGGGGCAATCGGCAGAAGCGAAGGCGAGCGCCCTCGAGTGCCAGGCGCTGCTTTCAGCCGTGAGCGAAACGCAACCCGATCTGATCGTCGCCCTCACCACGCTGGGAAGGCTGACGGGAGGGGCTGAGGGCATCCGTTGGCTGCAGCGTGCTCTGGCTCTGGAGTCCGCTCAAGACGGGGAGTACCGGGGCGACGCCGAGCTGGCCATGGCCCGTCTTCAACCAGACGAGAACGCGCGGCGTGCGTGGCTGCGAAAGGCGCGCGCGAGTTACGCAGAGGGGGAAGTCGAATTTCGGGTCGCGGCCGTCGACGCCTTGCTCAGGCCATGACGTCTTGAGGGGGCGGGCACATCGCCAGGTCAGACGAGGCGTTGCGCGTTGCAGTCGTGCCCGTGGTGCCGCCCTTGATGTCCGTGGGCATCAGGCACTCGAAGCTGTCGTTCGCGTCAGGGGGTGAACCCGCCGCCGGGGCTCCTTCGAAGGCGGACGGCGAAGGGGCTGCCACCCCGGCCTGCGGCGCCGCTTGCGTTGCAACCGGTTTGGCCTCTGCCTGAGCGGGGGTCGACGAGCTGGGGGCGGGCGAACGGCTGTT
This sequence comes from Archangium sp., assembly GCA_043773025.1. GTDB lineage: Bacteria > Myxococcota > Myxococcia > Myxococcales > Myxococcaceae > Archangium_A. The sequence goes on along the minus strand of JAYVFP010000005.1, from coordinate 14,411 downwards.
CAGTCGGTTGATGGAGCTCATGAAGAACATTCTCCACCATCTGGCTCGTGAAGTTGCGCCATGCCTTCTGATCTCTCCGAACGAGGGTGCTCCGGCGTACAGTGTGCGAAATGTCGGCCTCGAATCGGGTGCGTGCCCGCGAACTGGATCTCCCGCTGGGCCGCTTCAAGCCCGGCAAGTTCAACTCGATCACCGACGTGGAGGGCGTGCTGGTCGGCCACTCCACGATCATCGAAGGCGCGCCTGGCCCGTTGTCGGTCGGCAAGGGCCCGGTGCGCACCGGCGTCACCGCCATCATCCCCAACGACGGCAACATCTTCATGGATCGCCTCGCCGGCGGCGCGTTCGTGCTCAACGGCGCGGGTGAAGTCTCGGGGCTGACGCAAGTGATGGAGTGGGGGCTGCTGGAGACCCCCATCATGCTCACCAACACCATGGCCGTCGGAGCCGTCAGCGACGCGCTCGCCCGCACCATGGTCGAGAGCCACCCGGGCATCGGCGATGAGCACGACGTGATCATCCCCGTCGTCGGCGAATGCGACGACAGCTACTTGAACGACATCGCAGGGCGGCACGTGAGGGAAGAGCACGTGCGCGAGGCGCTCAAGCGGGCGAAGTCGGGAGTGGTCGAAGAGGGCGCGGTGGGCGGCGGCACGGGAATGATCACCTGCGACTTCAAGGCAGGCATCGGCACCAGCTCACGCAAGCTGCCCCCGGTGCACGGCGGCTACACGCTGGGTGTGTTGGTGATGAGCAACTTCGGCAAGATGCACAACCTTCGCGTCGCCGGCATGCCGGTGGGAGAAGTGCTCGCCGAGAAGTTCCGCGGCATGCCCCGGCGCATTCAGAGCTACGGGTCGATCATCGCGGTGGTGGCGACCGACGCGCCGCTGTTGCCCCATCAGATCAACCGCCTTTGCAAACGGGTCGCGCTGGGCATCGGCCGGGTGGGCAGCTACGCCGCGCACGGTTCAGGCGAGATCGTGGTCGGGTTCTCCACGGCGAACGTGGTGCCGAGGCGTACGCGCAAGATGGTCTACAAGATGAAGCTGCTGCTCGATGCGCGGTTGGATCCGCTCTACGAGGCGGTGATGGAGGCCACCGAGGAGGCGATCCTCAACTCCATGTGCATGGCCACCGAGATGGCGGGGGCTCACGGGCACCTGGTGCCGGCCCTGCCGCTCGACGAAGTACGCCGGTTCGTCGACGCCACCCGCCCCATTTTCGCCTCCGTGAAGCTCCGGCCCGACCAGCCTGCGGTGCCCGCCACGGAGGACGTGGCCGCCGAATCTCAGCTCGGCTTCAACCTCGATGAGGCCCAGCCCAGCCGGGTGCGCAGCGCCGAGGGCATGCCTTTCCCCACCCGGCCCATGCCCGACGAGAAGGGGGAAGACGACAAAGGGGGGTGATCGCTTCCCAAGGTTCTGGTACGCACCCGGCTCCAACAGCTTTTCAGGAGCCCCTATGGCCAACAGCAAGTCGAAGCACCGCCGAGTTCGCAGCAAGATTCGCCTCAAGTGGAAGAAGCGCGCCGAGCGCAAGAAGGCCGCCGTGAAGGCCGCCAGCACCGGCAAAAAGAAGAAGTAAGACCGCAGTTTCGGGTCGCCCTTTACGGCTCAGCGCTTCGTGCGCTGGGCCGTAGACGTTTGAGGCCCTGATGATTCGCGTTGTCAGCAGCCCGACTCAGACCGCTAACGCGACGTGCGCTGCGCCGTGAACGACTCGTTGACTTCACACGGCTCACCCGACGCCGGCAGCGTGCGCGTGGTGAACGTGCCCTGCAGCCGAATGCCCGCGTCCATGCTGTTGCCTTCGGGGATCACCACCGACCGCATGCGATAGCTCAACGTGCTCGCCGACCCCGACAGCACCAGATCGAACGTGTCGTAGATCGTCCCGCCCAGGCTCACCTCGTCGATGGTGGTCGTCACCTGCGCGCCGGCTTGCTTGATCGTCCACGAAGGCACGCGCGGCCCGGGGTTCGAGCACCTGCCGCCATCCGCCGAGGTCACGCCGGCATCACCGGCCCACGTCACCGCATACACGCCATCGACCGGAGGACACGTCGTGCAAGGCGAAGCGTTGGGCCCGCAGCCGGCCAGAACCACGAAAGCGATGATCGCTGTCTGTCGCATCCTGAACACCGTAACAGCTAGAACCCGCCCCATGCTTCCCCCGCCCGTGGCCGCGTTGATCGACACCATCGTCCAGCAGCACGCAGGTCAGAGCGTCGTCTTCGACGCCGACGGCACGCTCTGGCGCGGAGACGCCGGAGAAGACTTTCTTCGCTACGCCATTCACCGCGGCCTCTTCGACGCCAGCTACGACCGTTACGAGAAGCTGCTCTCCGAATCACACGCCCGCGCCTACGCCTACTGCGTCGAGGTGATGCGCGAGCTCCCCGAGGCCGAGCTCGAGCAGGCCTGCTCCACCTTCTTCACCGAGCGCATCGCCGGCCGCATCTTCCCCTTCGTGCGTCCGCTCCTGGCGAGTTTGAAGAAGGCCGGCTGCCCCGTGTGGGTCTGCAGCGCCTCGCCGCGCTGGGTCGTCGTGCCCGGTGCGATCGCCCTCGGCATTCCCGCAAACCAGGTGATCGGCGTCACCTGTGCCATCCGCGACGGCAAGCTCAAAGGCGACGTGGAGCAGCCCGTACCCGTCGGCCCCGGCAAGGTCACCTGGCTCGAGCGCGCGAAGCTGAAGCCCGCACTCGGCGTCGGCAATGGCGACTTCGATGTCGACATGCTCGCGTTCTCGAAGCACGCGCTCGTCATTTCTCCCCGTGATTCACGCAACCAGCTCGTGCTCGATGGCCTCTCGCGTGGCTGGCCCATTCTCACGGCGTGAGAATTCGTCGGTGTGCGAGAGTTGAACACGTGCGCCGAATGACGGCATAAGGCGCGCTCCATGCGCCCCTCGTCAGTCTTCGCGCTCGTCATGCTCCTCGCTGCTCCGGCCTTCGCCCAGAAGGTCGTGATCCTGGAGCTCGACGGAGATCCCCAGGGCAAGCTCCGCGCGCAGGTCGAAGCCGCCGTGCGTTCAGCCGCCGTGGTCGACCTCATTCCCCTGAAGGCGTTCAAAGACGCCGCGGCCAAGAAGAAGATGAAGGGCGCCGCCGCGATGACCCCCGTCGGAGTCGCGCGCGCCGCAAAGTCACTCAACCTCGACGCGGCCGTCGGCGGCGAAGTGGTCGACGGGACCTACAAGGTGGTCATCTCCGACCGCGTCGGCGAGCAGCTGTGGACCAAGGATCTCCCCGTCAAGAAGGGCCTGCTCAGCGAAGACTTCGCCGGCAAGCTCGCCCGCGCCATCGCCGCGGCCGCCACGCAAGGCGCTGCCCGCACCACCACGGCTTCCGCTGAAGAGACGCCCGCCGAAGAATCGCCGGGCCTCGATCTCACCCAGACTGACGGCACGGGTGAACGCGGGGTGATCACCGGCGGCGCGCCCCCGGAAGATCGCGACACCGATCTCGAAGATCCCAACCGCAAGAAGAAGCAGGGCCACGTGCCGGTGCCGATCTTTCGCGTGTGGCTGGCGGGCACCACCACCTGGCGCAACCAGTGCCTGCGGCCCGGCGTGACCAACTGTAAGGAGTACGAACTCGCGCAGACGAAGCCCACCGGCATCTCCATCGACTTCACCGCGACCGTTCCGTACCTGGGCCTCTCGCTCAACGCCGACGTCTTCCCCCTGGCGCGCCTCGACAACCGGATCCTCCAGGGCTTTGGCGTGTTGATCGGCTTTCAGTACGGCCAGTCGCAGACCCGCATCGTCGAAGAGACGCCGCAAGGGCAGGGCCCCGACAAGACGGTGAAGAGCGACGACGTCGGCTTCTCCGCGCAGCTCGCGTGGCGGTACCACTTTCAGATGGGCTACGGCGATCCGCAGCCGGTGGGCTGGGTCGGCCTTCGGGGCGGCCTCCAGTCGCGCAGCTTTCTGATCGACCCCATGGCCGGCACCTCGTTGCCCTCGAGCGAGCGCGTGTACCCCACGGGCATCGGCTTCCCGACGCTGGGCCTCGACGCCGCGGTGCCCATCAACAAGTTCGTTCGTTTCGAGCTGGTGCTCTCGTACTTCCTCAACCCGCGGCCGGCGGCCGAGCAGATCGTCGGCTACGGCAACCTGAACGATCCCACCGGCGGCGCGACGGCCACGGGTCTCGGCTTCGAGCTGGGGATCTCAGGCGAGGTGTGGGGCCCGCTCGGCTACACCGTGCGCTGGCGCTACCAGGGCTTCACCGATCGCTACTACGGCCAGGGCCAGAAATGGACCGTGTGCAACGAGCTCCAGTGCGGCGGCGTGGGCGAAGAGTCGTTCCACTCCATCATCTGGGGCGTCACGGCGAGCTTCTGAGTTTCTGGTTTCATTCCTTCCGTGTGTTGACACTCCCTACCCGAATCCCTACAAGCCGCGTTTCGCCTGGCCAGCCTTCCCCAAGGAATCTCATGAGTCTCCGCAGCTTGAGCGCCGTTTCCATCGCCGCGCTCTCACTCGTTCTGACCGCGTGTCCCATGCCCAACCCCAAGCCCGACGGCAATGACGTCGGGTTCGACGCCGGCAATCCTCCGCCGCGTGACGCTTGCTCGGGTGGCTGCGCGGGCAACCAGATCTGCAACACCGGCACCCGCACCTGCGTCGATGCGTGCGGCGGCTGCGACGGCGGCACCTGCGTGAAGGTCATGGAAGGCGTCTTCCAGTGCCGCACCGCGGCGGTCACCTGCAGCGGCAACCTCTGCGATCCCGGCCAGGTCGCGTGCCTCGGCGGCGCGTGCGCCTGCCTCTCGAGCCTCTCCGGGGCGCTCGATACCTGCCAGACGGCCGGTAAGTGGTGCAACGGCGCCACCTGCTCGAACCCCAAGTCGCTGCAGCAGTGCCGCCAGGGCGACCTCAGCTCGCCGTGCCCCCCGACGTTCACCTGCCAGCCGGTCTTCGGCGACGATCTCGCGGTCTGCACCAAGACCTGCATGGATGACAACCAGTGCCAGCGCGGAGAAATTTGCTCGGGGGTCGGCTGCCTGCCCTCTGGTCTGTTCAGAGATCAGGAGTGCAACCAGACCAAGCCGGCCCTCGACGGTGGCTTCGAGCGTGACGACGCGGGCGCCCCGCTGCGTCTCACCGTGACGGTCGGCAACACCTGCCTCCTCAGGAGCGGCATGGGCACCCTCACCGAGCCCGAGGGCAAGGGCACCGGTAACTGCACCTACGCGATTTTCCAGTTCTGGAATGACGGCGTGTACCCGACTGAGACCTGCCGTCCCCCGGGTGTGGCCGCTGAAGGCCAGCCCTGCCGTGACGAGTTCGGCGCGGGCACCACCGCCACCCAGTGCGCGACGGGTCTGCAGTGCACCAAGACGCGTGGTGGCGACGAGGGCGTGTGCCTGCGCATGTGCAACGCGCAGCCCCCTGCGCTCGGCTTTCCTCCCAAGCCGGAATGCGGGGCCACCGAGGCCTGCGTGAACACGCTGCGCTACACCGACCCGAACTCCAACGCGGTGCTCGGCGTGTGCATGAAGAAGTGCAACGTGTTCGACGCCACCAAGAACACCTGCGCGAACGTGGGCACCTCGCCTTCGAGCTGCGTGCCGACCGAAGCGAGCGGTGAGCTCGTCGTCAGCACCAACGGCGACGGCATCTGCATCCCCCAGCGCCCGCAGATCGCGGCCGTGGGCGCCACCTGCCCCGAGACCGACGCTTTCCGCGGCGCGGCCTGCGGGTCGGCTCAGCTCTGCACCTCGCTCGACGCCGACACGGCCGCCCGCTGCACGGCGGTGTGCGACCTCGACTGCAACCCCACTGATGGCGGCACGGGCCCGACCCGCTGCACCACCTCGCCCAGCGCGCGCTGCGCGGGCGGCACCACCTGTCGCCGCGTCACCAGCACCACCGGCGCTCGCGTCGGCTTCTGCCTCTAAGCGCCAGCACCGTTCATCCCAAAGCGGAGTCGAGGGATTGCCTCGGCTTCTCAGGGAAAATGACCCCTCGACTTCGCTCGGGGGGAGACCGGTGAATGAAGCGGCTGGCGGAAACGCCGGCCGCTTTTTTTACATCTGAATGAGGCCCTTGCGCAGGCCTTCGGTCACGGCCTCGACGCGGTTGGTGACCTCGAGCTTGCGGTAGATGTGCTCGAGGTGCGTGCGGATGGTGGCCTTCGACAGCGTGAGCATGGTGGCCGCCTCGCTGTTCGAGACGCCCTTGGCGATCAGCTGGAGGATCTCCGTTTCTCTGGCCGACAGCTTCTTGCCCTCAGGCTCGGGCAGCAACGTGCTGGCGCGGCCCGGCGCTGCAGGCGGCGTCTCACCCACGCGGAAGTGTTTGAGCAGGCGCCGCGCGAGGTTGGGCTGAATCACCGTACCGCCGGCGTGCACCTCTTTGATCGCCTCGACCATCTTGTCGGCGGGCGTGCCCTTGAGCAGGTAACCCGACGCGCCGGCCTTCACGGCCTCGAGCACTTTGTCCTCCTCGTCGAAGATGGTGAAGATGAGGATCTCGATCGAGGGCAGCTCGGCCTTCACCACCCTGGTGACGTCGATGCCGCTCATGCGCGGCAGGCCCAGGTCGAGCAGCAGCACGTCGGGCTTGAGCCTGCGCACTTCTTCGAGCCCCGTCTCACCAGAGAGCGCCGTGCCGATGATGGTCAGCTCGGGGTGACCTTCGAGCAGCTTGAGCTGGTTCTTGAGGATCTTCGTTTGATCCTCCACCACGAACACGCGAATGGGCGTCACGGGGCTCGGGTTCGTCAGTGCATCAGGGGTTTCCACGCCGACTCCTCGTCAATCAGGGACCAACTGGGACAGTGAAGGTGATGTGCACGCCTGCGCCGAGTTTCGCGTCGATGGTGACGTTGCCGCCGGCTTTCATCGCGCGCTCGCGCAGGTTGATGAGCCCGTAGTGACCGGGGCGGGGTGCTGAGGGGTCGAAGCCCTTGCCGTCGTCCTTGACGCCGAGCTGCACGGACTCAGGCCCGAAGTGCAGCTTCACGTCGACCCGCGCGGCCGCGGCGTGTTTGGCGGCGTTCGACAGCAGCTCCTGCAGCACCCGGAACAACGCCAGCGAGGTCTCCGGGGCGAGGCGGCCGAGCAGGGTGCCGCTCTTCTGGAAGTTCACCGGCAGCTGCGTGCGATCGCCGAAGGTCTTCACGTAGTCCTCGACGCCGTTGGCGAGGTCGAAGTCTTCCCGCATCATCTGCAGGCTGCGGCGCAGCTCTTCGATCGCCTCTTCAGCAGACTGCTTGAGGTCGGCGACCTCTTTCTTCACCGCTTCATCCTTGGTCAGCTGCGCGACGTACTCGGACTGGATGATGAGCGACGAGAGGCTCGCGCCCAGGCCGTCGTGGATCTCGCGGGCGAGGCGGTTGCGTTCTTCCACCACGGCGAGCTCCTTCAGATCGCCCTGCAGCTCGACCACCTCGCGGTGCGCCGTCACTTCGCGCTCATTCAGGTACACCAGCACGTAGATGACGATGAAGTTGAGGCCGAGGTACCAGATGAGGGTGAGCACCTCGATGGCGCTGGGGCTGCGGTCGAGCAGCTGATCGAGGCGCGCGGTGATGGGCAGCGCCAGCAGCGGCGGAAGAATCGCCAGCGGCTTGGGGTAGAGCAGGGCGAACAACATGGTGAAGAGCAGCTGCGTGGCGAGCAGAGGGTTGGCGAGGCCTCCGCCTTCCTGGGGCTTGACCACCACCACCACCATCACCACCAGGTCCAGACACAACGTGATGTACGTGACGACGCGGCCGGCGCGCTCGTGGCCGAGCACCAGGTAGTTGGCCACGCTGTAAAGCAGCATGAACACGTAGCCTGCGACGGCGAGCGCGGTGAAGTGGAAGTAGTGGCGCCAGATGGGCACCGCGAGAATGCCCAGGCCCAGCGAGAGGAACATCATGCGCGCGTAGAAAAGGGCGCGGGCCCGGGCGCTGAACCGCTCCTGCACCCAGGACTGCGCGGCGTCAGCGGCCGACACCTGTTGCGTCAGCCCACGCTTCTCGAGCACGACGGCAACACGAGCGCGACGATCATCAGAGTGCTGCAAGATGCTCAAGAGTGTATCCCCTTGTCGGGCATGAAGCCCCCTCGCCCTGCGAAGCGGGGAGAAGGTCCGGGGTGAAGGGCCAGTGATGCTGACTTCAAAGCACGTGCTGATCGTCGGCGTCGGGGGGCTGGGCTGCCCGGCCTCCCTCTCCCTGGCGCGGGCCGGGGTGACGCGTCTGACCCTGATGGATCCCGACGTGGTGGAGCAGACCAACCTCCACCGGCAGCCCTGGCATCACGTGGCCGACGTAGGGCAGCCGAAGGTCCATTCAGCCGCAGCAAAGCTCGAGCGCGCTTTCCCCGGCGTGCAGATCGCCGCCCGGCAGGAACGCCTCACGGCGCAGAACGCGGAAGCGCTGTTCACCGCGCACGATCTGGTGATCGACGCCACAGACGGGGTGGAGACCAAGTTTCTCCTCTCTGACACCTCGGTGCGCACCGGCACGCCGCTCATCTATGGCGGGGTGCTTCGTTTCGAGGGCCTCGCCATGCGCATCGAACGGGGTGGCCCGTGCTTGCGGTGTTTGTTCGAGACGCCGCCTGATGACGCGCTGACGTGTGCGCAGGCGGGTGTGCTCGGCTCGATGGCCGGGTTGATGGGCGGGCTTCAGGCCAGTCTGGCGTTGAGGGTATTGAACCCTCACCCTGACCCTCTCCCCGAGGGAGAGGGGACCACGTTCCTTCAAGTCATCGATGGCCGCAGCCTCACCTTTCGGAGCGTGCGGGTGCGCCGCCGCGCGGACTGCTCGGCATGCGGCACGGGAAACCGGTAATGGAGCCCTCGATGCCCACCACCATCGACATCACCCGGGAGGTCTGCCCGATGACCTACGTGCGCGTGAAGCTCGCCGTCGAAGCGTTGGAAGACGGCGCCACCCTCGAGGTGATCCTGCGCGGTCATGAGCCGTTGACCAACGTGCCGCGCAGCGCGCTCGAAGAAGGTCACGAGGTGCTCTCGATTCTGAAGCTGGAAGACGGCAGCTCGAAGCTCACCCTGCGGGTACATCACTGATGCCTGTCGTCGAGCTCCCCTCGGCCCTTCGTCCCCGCGCTGCCGGCCGCGCGAAGGTCTTGGTCGAAGGCGCGACCGTCGCTGACGCGCTGGAGTCGTTGTGCCGCGCGCACCCCGAGCTGCGGCCCCAGCTCTTCACCGGCCTGGGCAAACTCAAGCGCACCGTGGGCATCTTCGTGGGCGAAGACGACGTGCGCAGCGACGAAGGCCTCGCCCGTGCGCTGGGCGCGACCGAGCTGGTGGTGCTGGTCGCTGCGATGGCGGGTGGTTGATGCGCGAAGATCAGATCGTCCGGTACGGCCGTCAGATCCTGCTGCGTGAAGTGGGCGGCAAAGGGCAGGAAAAGCTCCTCGTTTCCCCCGTGCGCGTCTGGGGGAGCAGCGCCGCGATCGATGACGCGGTGGCCTGGCTGGCTGCCGGGGGAACGCCGATCGACCGCCGGTCAGACCAGGCGCTGAGCGGCTTCCTCTCAGGCACCGCGTTGGCGCCATCGACCCTCGAGCCCGTGCTCGACCTGCTTCCAGTCGACTTCACCTCGACCTTCCCGACGCAGGTGGTGGTGGGGGCCGGAGTGGCCTTTCGCAGCCCGGCCGCCTGCAGCGCCTGTTGGTATGCGGTGCGCCAGATGCTGGGTTCTGAAGCCGCCTCTGGACCGGTCGGCAGCCTCGCCGCCTTGACCGCCCAACGGCTGATTCTGGGGTGGTCCGACCCCCTCGGAATCGTGCATTGGCGTGGTGATCGGTTCGAAACGGGCCCCGTTTCTGCGTGCTCGCACGGGCTAAATCACCAGCAATAACGAATACCTGAGCGCACTCAGGTACTTTCCTCTACAGAAATCGAGTGCTTTAGACTATAAGGCCGCGACTTTTCTGCCCGCAGCGGCATTCCTAAAGGTTTCGCGGGGCCTTTCTGCATCGGAGCTGACAGCAATGGCGCAAGAGACGGGCTTCACGGTCTGGCTGACGGGCATGTTGGGGGCGGGAAAGAGCACGCTGGCCCAGTACATCGAAGCGCGGTTGCGCCAGGTCGGCCGGAAGGTCGAGATCCTCGATGAAGACGACCTTCAGGACGATCTCTGGAAGGAAATTGAAGGTGATACGAAGGAAGAGCGCATGGTCATCGCGCGCCGCCTCGGCTTCGTCGCCGATGCCCTGACCCGCAACGGCGTGGCCACCCTGGTCGCCTGCGCGAGCCCCGACAAGCCGTCGCGCGACGAAAACCGCCGCCGCATTCAGCGCTACATCGAGGTCTACGTCGACTGCCCGACCGACGAGCTCATCAAGCGCGACACCACCGGCAAGTACAAGAAGGCGCTGGCCGGCGAGATCCCCAACTTCGTCGGGATCACCGAGCCCTACCAGCCGCCCAGCTCGGCCGAAGTCATCGTGCACACCAACACCGAGAGCATCGAAGAGGGCGGCCTCAAGGTGTTCCAGTCGCTGCTCGATCTCTCGTACATGACCCCCGACGAGCTCAAGGTCATCACGGGAACGAAGATGAAGGCGAACCCGAACCCGAAGAAGGTCAAGCCGGGTAAGCCCGCCAAGGCGTCGGCCCTGGTCAAGGCGCCCAAGCCTGCGAAGGCCGCCAAGCCGGCGCCGCCTGCGAAGAAGAAGGGCAAGAAGTAAGCGCGCTCGACTCTCCAGCGAAGCTTCGCTATCCAACCCGGCATGTCGTCACTCGCCCTGCCGCAGCAGCCCGTTCTCTCCGATGCACAGGTCGATGCCCTGTGCGCCCAGTCTGCGGACCGGGTCGAGGGCTTGAGAGCGGCGTTGCGCGCTCATGGCTCGGCGTTGATCGCCTTCTCGGGCGGCGTCGACTCGGCGCTGGTGCTCGCGCTGGCCGTCGAACAGCTCGGTGAAAAAGCGATCGCGCTGACGGCGATCTCCGCCTCGGTCGCGCCCGACGAAGCGAAAGAAGCGCAGGAACTCGCGGCGAAGATCGGCGCGAAGCACGTGTTGGTCGACTCGAAGGAACTCGACGACCCGCGCTACGCCGCGAACCCTTCGAACCGCTGCTACTTCTGCAAGACCGAGCTCTACGCGATCACCAGCAAACACCGCGCTGAGCTGGGTCTGGCGGTGGTGCTCGACGGCTTCAACGCCGACGACAAGAAAGATCACCGCCCAGGTCACAAGGCGGCCGCTGAACACGCGGTGCGTTCTCCGCTGGCTGAAGCTCAGCTCACCAAGGTCGAAGTGCGCGCTTGGTCGAAGCGCCTCGGCCTGCCCACCTGGGACAAGCCGCAGATGGCCTGCCTCGCCTCGCGCCTTCCGTACGGCACGCAGGTCACGGTGGAGCGCCTCAAGCAGGTCGGTGCGGCAGAAAAATCAGTACGCGCGCTGGGCTTCGTGAACTTCCGCGTGCGCTACCACAACGAAGTCGCCCGCCTCGAGCTGGGCGAAGAAGAGCTCTCGCGCATGTTCGACCCCACCACGCGGGAGGCCGTCAACGCGGCCATCAAGGCGCAGGGCTTCACCTTCGTGGCCGTCGATCTCGAGCCCTTCCGCTCGGGCCGGCTCAACGACGTTCTCAAACCCGGTTCTGCAGTGCTCCCGGTGCTCACCTGACGCATTGAGTCAGGCGGTCGTGGCCCTCTCACTGGGCTGGTGCTGCTACGCTGTTCTTTCTTTCTTCATCGGCCGCTGGGAGGTCGTTCTTCATGCATAGGTCTGCCCGATCAGGACTCGTGTTGCTGGTGCTCGTGGGCCTGAGTTGTTCAGGCACGGGTTCGGGCTGCTCCACGCTGACGCCGTTCCCCGCGGGCACCCGCTACGTGGGCCCGAAGACCGACAACGCGATCAACATTCGCCTGTCGCCCGGCGGCATCAACTACCTCAACTCCAACTGGCAGACGCTGATTCAGGCGTTCGCGCCCGGCGGCATGCTGGCCTTGCCGATCCCCTGCAGCATGCGGAACGTCTCGGTGATAGGCGACGTGTACATCGCTGATCAGGGCGGCCCCAACGGCGGCCGCAACGACGCGCGGTGCGACACCAAAGACGTGCCCGCCAACGTGGCCGTCACCATGACCGGCTTCTCGCTGGCGCCGCGTGCGCCAGACCTGCTCGACGCCACCGTTCAGCTCAACATCAACACCGGGAAGATCTACCTGACCAACCCGCACACCCTGTGCGACCTGAAGTGCAGCATCGACTTCAACACCGCGCGCGCGAACCCCAACGACAACCGCCTCACTGCGACGGTGAAGTTCAGCATCGACACGCGCTTCGACAAGCTGCTCGCCTTCGAGGTCACCACCATCAACGGCACGCAGATCTGCGGCGCCAGCGGTGCACCGGCCAAACCTTCGTGTCTCGACCCCGACGACCTCTCGCTCAGCTCAGAGGGCGGCTTCTGCAGCTTCGCGTGCGACGGCGCCGACTGGGACCCCATCAAGACCTTCGTGCTCCAGCAGATCTCCGGCCCGCTGCAGACCCAGGTTCGTGCGGCCGTGGCGGGTCAGACCTGCTGGCCCTGCCAGACCAACGCCGATTGTCCGCGCACCACCGACGGCACCAACGTGGCCTCGACCTGTGACGGCTCGCGCAAGGTCTGCCTGCTGGGCACCAGCGCGCAGTGCGTGCCGCGGTTCCTGGGCGTCGAGGGCACCATGAACATGGGCGCGCTGCTCGGTTCGTTCGGTGCGCCGGCCGAAGCGGGCATTCAGCTCTCGATCGCCGCGGGCGCCAGCGTGCAGATGAACGCGGGCATGAGCTTCGGAACGCGCGTGGGCATTCAGCCCAACTCGATCTCCGATTGTGTGCCGCCGCAGGCCGCGCCGCCGATGACCATGGTGGCCTTCCCCGACTTCGACGCAGAGGCCACGCCGAACTCTGGCTACCACGTGGGCCTGGGCGTCTCGTCGAACTTCCTCAACAACGCCTTCTGGGCTGCGCAGCAGTCGGGCGCGCTGTGCCTGAACCTCACCTCGGAGAGCGTCGGCCTCATCAACACCGGCCTCTTCAAGACGTTCCTGCCCTCGCTGGGCAAGCTGGCCACCCGCGACGGCAAGGACGCCCCGATGATGGTGGTGCTGCGCCCTGCGCGCGCGCCGCAGGTGGTGGTGGGCGAGGGCACCTACGACCCGGTCACCAAGAAGCCGATCAAGCCGCTGCTGCTGATCACCCTGCCTGACCTGAGCATCGACTTTTACGCGATGATCGATGACCGCTACGCGCGGCTCTTCACGCTGACCGCCGACATCTCGTTGCCCATCTCGCTCATCTTCGACGGCTGCGACTCGGTGGCGCCGGCGCTGGGCGATCTGCGCTCGCTCATCACCAACATCCGCACGGCCAACGCCGAGATCCTCGCAGAAGATCCCCAGGTGCTGGCTGACCTCGTGCCCGCGGTCATCGGCCTCGCAGAGCCCGCGCTCGCGGGCGGGCTGTCTGGCTTCGCGCTGCCTTCGCTGGGCTCGTTCAAGCTCAAGGTCAACGAGGTGAAGGGCCTCGGCCGCATCACCGGCACCGAGGCGTACAACCACCTCGGCATCTACGCGACGTTGCTCCCGCTCAACGGCATGTGCGCGGTGGCGGCGCCCGAAGTCGCCGTGGCGCTCAAGCACAGCCGCATGCCGAAGTCGGAACAGATGCGCCTGGCCGGCCACGCGTTGCCCTGGCCCGAAGCGGTGCTCGACGTGCGTACGCTCGGCGCGTCTGGCAGCCCGGAGTACTCCTTCAAGATCGACGACGGCATGTGGACCGACTTCGTGCCCGCGACGGCCAATGAACTCACCGTCTCGCACCCGCGGTTCCTGATTCAGGGCCGCCACGTGATCCACGTGCGCTCGCGCATCGCCGAAGATCCGCACGCGATCTCGTCGCAGAAAGACGTGGGCTTCATGGTCGATTGGGAAGCGCCAGAGCTCTCGTTGCGGCCCGACCTGGAGCACGACCTGCTGGTGGTCACCGCGCGTGACGTGATCTCTGCCGATCGGCTCGAGTTTGCGTACCGGGTGGGCGAAGGCTCGACCTCTGGCTTCGGCCCGGCGCGTGACATCTCGTTGTCCGCCGTCGAAGTGCAGGGTGGGGTGACCGTGTTCGCCCGCGACGAGTTCGGCAACGTGGGCCAGTCTCTTTATCGCGCGGCGCAGGTCGACGTTCGTCCCGAGGTGGTGGGGCCACTGCCCGAGGCCACGCAGCGCTCGGGTTGTTCGACGACGGGTGGTCTCGAGCTGCTCGCGCTCGGAGCACTCGCGTGGCTGCGCCGTCGCCGCAGCTGATGTTCGCCAGGCCACCACACCGTTCGCATCGAGCGCAGTCGACAGGCCGCGCGAGCAAAGGCAATCCCTCGACTTCGCTCGCAGGGTTCTTCGACATAACGAACGGACACCGCTCATCCCGAGCAGGGGACCAGCTTCGCCTTCG
>JAYVFP010000004.1:0-6568 GCA_043773025.1 Archangium sp. | reverse complement strand
CGAGCGGCGGCGGCCAGAGCTGACGGTGTTGTACGAGGCGGTGCAGCGGGGTTGGCCGTCCGTGCAGGAGTCGCTGCCCGAGCGCATCCGCGAGGAGGCGCGCCGCTTCCTCGAGTGCGGCCTGCTTCGCTACGGCATGGGGGAAGTGAAGTGCGAAGAATGTCTGGAGCTCAGCTGCCCGTGGCGGCGTTCAGCCCTGCTTGCTACTGCATCACGAGCGGTTCAGAGTGATGCACGCACGCATCACCAGTGGGGTCACCATGAACGCCATCACCGTCAGGAACCTTCCCCCAGCGGTCGCCAGGGCAGTGAAGGAGAAGGCCCGCAGAGAGAAGCTCAGCCTGAACAAGGCCATCGTGCGGCTGCTCGAGGAAGCGACCGGGAATCAGCCGCGCGCCGGGAAGGAGCTGCATCACGACCTCGACCAGTTCTTCGGCACCTGGTCCAAGAAGGAAGCTGACGCCTTCGACGCAGCCCTCGACGAGCAGCGCCAGATCGAACCAGAGATGTGGAAGTGAGCCGACTGTTGCTCGACACGTCTGCCTATTCAGCCATGCGGCGAGGAGATCGGCGGCTGTTGCCCCCGCTGCAGGAGGCCTCAGCGCTTTGCCTCACCCCGGTGGTGGTGGGCGAGCTGCTCTTTGGCTTCCTCGGCGGCGGTCTTCAGGCAAAGAATCGCGGACTCCTGCGCGAGTTCCTGGCGTCGCCACGCGTGTCCGTGCTTGCCATCGACGACGAGACAGCCGAGCGCTACGCGGGCATTCGTGACTACCTGCGGAAGCAGGGCAAGCCCATACCCGCCAACGACATCTGGATCGCAGCGTCGGCCGCGCAGCACGGCCTGCGACTGCTCACCCTCGACGAGCACTTCAAGGGCCTTCCCCAGGTGCTGGTCGACTTCTTCCACCCGGGAACCTGACGCCTCGCGGAGCCGGGAGGAACTCAGCGCCCGCCGTCGGCCTCGAGCGGGTCGGGCCTGGTCGTGATTGATGACCCGTTCACCGACCTCCGAACCATGTGACCGTGCAGTGAGTCATTCATTGCAGCTGATGCATTCCCGACTCACCGCCAGAAGCAATCGCGGCGCAGCGCACCCGCCCCTCGTTACAGATCAGCAAGAGGACTCAACGTCGGCGAGGCGCATTGAAGGGCTCTGCCCGCGCAGGCTGCGGCGCAACCATCTGCGGCGCCGCGGCCTGCAGCGCCTTGATCGACAACCCAATTCGCTTCCGCGCCTCATCGACCTGCAGCACCTTCACGCGCACGCGGTCACCGACCTTCACCACCTCTGAGGGATCCTTCACGAAGCGGTTCGACAGCTCGCTCACGTGAACCAACCCATCTTGATGAACCCCGATGTCGACGAACGCGCCGAACGCCGCGACGTTGGTGACGATGCCGTTGAGCACCTGGCCTGGCTTCACGTGACTGAGCTCGGTGATGCCGTCAGCGAAGCCGACCTCGGTGAACTCAGCGCGGGGGTCGCGGCCTGGCTTCTTCAGCTCGAGCACGATGTCTTTGAGCGTCGGCAAGCCGACCCCCGCGGCGTCGTCGACGTACTTCGAGGGCTCGAGCTTCGAGGCCAGGGCTTCGTCACCCACCAGCGCGCCGCGCGCGACGCCGAGATCCTTCGCCATCTTCGTCACCAGCGCATACCGCTCTGGGTGCACCGCGCTCGCGTCGAGCGGCTCGTCACCACCCCGAATTCGCAGGAAGCCCGCGCACTGCTCGAACGCACGTGCCCCCAGGCGCGGCACCTTCTTGAGTTGCGCGCGCGTGGCGAACGCACCGTTCTCTGAGCGGAACGCGACGATGGCCGTGGCGAGCGCCGGCCCGAGCCCTGCGATGTAGCGGAGCAGCGTCGGTGACGCGGTGTTGAGATCGACGCCTACCTTGTTCACCACGCTCTCCACCACACGATCGAGTGAGGCGGTCAGCGCGGGTTGATCGACGTCGTGCTGGTACTGGCCGACGCCGATGCTCCTGGGGTCGAGCTTCACCAGCTCAGCGAGCGGATCCTGCAAACGCCGGCCGATGGACACCGCGCCGCGAACGGTGACGTCCATGTCGGGCAGCTCTTCGCGCGCCACCTCTGAGGCGGAATAGACCGAGGCGCCTGCTTCACTGACGCTGATGACCCGGAGCTCTTTGGGGATGAGCCCACTGGTCTGCAGCTTCTTGACGAAGGTCTCGGTCTCCCGGCCCGCGGTGCCGTTGCCGATGGCGATGGCCGCGGCCGGGTGCTTCTTGACGAGCGCGGCGAGTTGAACGCCCGCCTCTGACTCGCGGCCGGTGTGCGGGTAGATGGTGAGCTGCGCGAGCACGCCGCCGCGCGCGTCGAGCGAGACCACCTTGCAGCCAGTGCGCAGGCCGGGGTCGATGGCGATGAGCGGCTTGCCGCCCAGCGGCGGAGCGAGCAACAGCGCGGTCAGGTTCTTCGCGAAGACGGTGATGGCCTCTTCGTCAGCGCGTTCCTTGAGGGCCCGCCGGCGTTCGCTCTCGAGTGAGGGCAGCAGCAACCGCTCGGTGGCATCGGTGAGCGCGAGCTCGAGTTCTTTCGCGAGCACGGGCGCCGCACCTTTGCGGATCACCGCCTGACGAACGCGCGGGCTCACCTGGGCTGCGGGCAGCTCGAGGGAGACCTTGAGCAGGCCTTCGGTTTCTCCGCGTTCGGCTGCGAGCACCCGATGTGAAGGCGCGTTCTTCGCGCGTTCGCGGCGGCCGAGGTGGTCCTGGTACTTCGCGAGCTCAGGGGCCTTCGACTTTCCGCGGGCGACGTCGACGACCAGCTCGGCTTCGTCGGCGAAGAGCTGGCGCAGCTCGGCGCGCAGCGAGGCCTTCTCGGCGATGACCTCGGCGACGATGTCGCGCGCGCCCGCCCAGACGGCGTCGACGTCGGGCAGCTCGTTGGCGGCATCGACGTACGGCGTGGCCAGCGCGTCGCGTGCCGGTGACGTGGGGCCTTGCGCGAGCAGCACGTCGGCCAGTGGCTGGAGCCCGCGTTCA
Source organism: Archangium sp. (assembly GCA_043773025.1). Lineage (GTDB taxonomy): Bacteria > Myxococcota > Myxococcia > Myxococcales > Myxococcaceae > Archangium_A. Next base: position 3,562 of record JAYVFP010000004.1, on the reverse strand, counting down.
CGAGCGGTCTGCGCGCGGGTGCGGCGTTTAGGGCGCCAGGGAAGATAGAGGTCTTCGAGCGCGGCGAGCGTGGTGGCCGCGAGAATGGCGCGTTCGAGCTCAGGCGTGAGCACGCCTTGTTCCTTCAGGCTCGCCAGGATGGTGGCCCGGCGGCTTTCGCGGGTGTCGACGACCTTCGCGTGTTCGGCGATGCGCGAGATGGCCTCGTCGTCGAGCGCGCCGGTCGCTTCCTTCCGGTAGCGCGCGATGAAGGGCACGGTGGCGCCTCCTTCGAGGAGCTCGAGCGTGGCGGCGACGCCGGCGAGGGGCAAAGAGAGTTCACGCGAGACGAGTTGAGCGCGGGTCGACATGGCGGCCGCACCGTACTCGCTCTCCTTGAGGGTGCGACGTGCAGCACCGTTCTCCCTCTCCTTTGGGGAGACTGTTGAAGTACGCCATCGACTTCGCTCGGGCTGAACGGATTTCGGCCGGTTCCGTTCGTGCCGAGCCGAGCGGAGTCGAGGCACTACTTCACCAGTCTCCTGGGGAGAGGATCGGGGTGAGGGTGTGACGTGCAGCACGCGGGCCTCACTTCTCCTACGCTGCAGCTCGTGACTCCGGCTGCGGTGCTCGCTTGCGGTGCCTGTTCAGACGCCCTCGTCGACACGAAGGTCTGGTGGCTCGCGCTGACGCCTCTCCTCGTTCTGGGTCTCCTCGCTGAGGGTGGGGTCTTCGCGCTCGTCACGTGGTTGCGCCGGATCGATTCTGTTTCCCCGCGCGCGTTTCCTGCTGCAGCGGCGATGGCTGTGCTGGTGCTCGTGCTGTTTGGTGGCGGCGGCTTCCTCGTCGGGTTGAGCGCTGTGGCGTTCATTCTTCTGCCTGCGGCTGGCTGGTCGCTGTTTCGGAACTACGGGTTTGCTCCGGCGCTGACGTGGGTTCGCGTTGGTCTCATCTGCCTCGGATTGTGCGCGGGTCTCTGGAGAGCCTGGCCGACACACCGGGATACCGATCAACTGCTCGACGTCGCGATCGTGGCGACGCGGTTTCATCTCGCCGATGGTTGGATCATCGACGAGCTTAGAAGACGTCCACAGAGCGTAAGTGCTCTCAATCGGTTCGCGGTGGCTGGGCGTGATGACGCTGCGGTGGCGCGGCTTCGGGAAATTCTTGGCGGTGGGCCCATCACCCCGACCCTCTCCCCAGAGGGGAGAGGGAGATGACGTCTCCCCGCTCGCACAGGGAGAGGTTTTTCAGGCCTCTGTCTTGTCCGCGTGCGTGCGCCAGATGAACGTGTACACGTCGAGCAGATCGCGCGGCTGAGCCCCCGCCTCACGCAACAACGCCTGCGTGCGCGTCGCGACCTCGAGAAACAACGCATACCCCGCTGCATCGAGCGCCTGCGTCTTCTGCACCGCGACGCCCAGCATGGCGGCCTGCGCCGCGAACGCGGTCGGCTTCACGCACGTGTGCTGCTTCGGGTCGAACAGCGCCCCAAACACCGTGGCCAACGGCCAGGTGACCTTCTTCGCCACGCCCTTGCTGTCCTTCAAGTTGATCGCCGCCGCGAAGCGCTGAAGCCGCTCCCCGTACGCCCCTGCTCCGTGCAGCGCGTCTTTCAGACCCGCGGCCGTCTTCACCTGTTCATCACCTTCGAGCAGCTTGAAGGGAATGGGCCCCTCGATGGGAAACACGATGTCGGTCGCCGAGAGCACCGACAGCGCATGCTTGAACATCTCCGCGGGCGGCTCGCTCGCGAAGGAAGCGGCGGTGAGCTGCTGCTGCGCCAGCGCGATGGCGGCCTCCCGCGGCTCCCGCTCCTTCTTCACGTACGGGTCGCCCTGGAAGCCCCCGGTGTACAGTCGCTCGAACACCGCGAGTTGGTCTGAGAGCTTCGTGAAGCGCGGCCCACTGCCCTTCTTCGCCACGGGCTTCTTCTTGCCGAACGTCGGGCTCGGCTTGAAGCCTGCCTTCGGTTGGCGGCCCGTGGCGCGTTTGTGCAGCGCCGCGAGCTCATCGTCGTCGAGCTTGACCGGGGTGAGCACCTTGGCCATCGCCTTGACGAACTTTTTCTCACCCGCGTTCTGAAAGAAGATGATCCAGTGGTTGGGCAGATCCTGCACCACCAGCCCCACGCCCCAGGTGGGCTGGGTCTCGTGCTTCATGGTCAGCGGCTGCGCGGGGAGCTTCGGCGTCGTCGGGTCGGTGCTCATGGCTCGCCACCATACCCGGGCCCGCTGGCGCTGCGGTCGATCAGCGCGATGCCCGTTCGGCGAGGCGGCGAAATGAAGTACGCCCCATCGCAGTGATGCTCGCCTCGTTGATGATTCCCACGATGAATGCGGCGCTCGTGGTGGGCGTGGGCGCGGTGATGCCGTTCTCCTTGAAGGGGCGGCCGTTGCCCTGGTTCTTCGCGGCGATCAGCGTCGCGGCCTGTTTGCTGCTCGCGCCCGGCCCCGTGGCCGCGCTCTTCGTGGGACCGTGGGTGGTGCTCACGGTGATGGCTGGAGTGCGTTCGCTCATTGAGCGCGAGGTGTGGGCGGCGATGGTGGCGGGCTTCGCGGGCACGGCATCGCTGGCGCTGGTCGCGTCGCGGCTCGAGGTCACGCTGTTCGAGATCCCCGAGCCCATCGTGAAGCTCACCGCGCTCCACTTCACGTACGCGGGTGCAGGCACGCTGGCGTTGGCGCTGCGGCTCGAGGCCGTGCGGCCGAGCCGGTGGGCGAAGCTCGCCCGAGCGCTGGTGTTCATCGCGCCGCCCGTCGTCGCCTCGGGCTTCGTGACCCGCAGCGCGTTGGGTCAGGTCGGCGGCGCGACGTTGATGACCGCGGGCGTGTGGTTGGTGGCAGCGCTGCAGTGGCCTGACGCGAAATCAGGCCCCAGCCGGTGGTGGTGGCGCGTGTCGTGTTTCGCCCCGCTCATCGCGATGGTGCTCGGCGTGAGCTGGGCGGCCAGTCAGTACTGGCCGTGGATGCCGGCGTTGAGCGTGCCCGACATGGTGCCGACGCATGGCGCACTCAACGCGTTTGGTTTCGTGCTCTGCGGCCATCTCGCGTGCTGGTTGGACTGGAGACGGAAGGTCGTCGTTCGAGGCAGAGACCGTTCGCATCGACAGGGTTGGCCGAAATAGAAATGACTCCAATCACCGGTCTCCCCGAGCGCAGTCGAGGGGGCACCTACCGCCCGAAGGCGAGGTAATCCCTCGACTCCGCTCGGGATGAACGGTGGGCGCTCCTTATTTCGAAAAAACCCTGCGAGCGCAGTCGAGAGGCCACTTGATGCGCGAGGCGGTCCGAGCAGGCCTCTCGACTCCTGGCGCAGCTCACGTGACCGGGTCGCTCTGCGTTGCGCCTTGTTACGGAACTAGCAACTGACCTCATTGTGATTGACGTTGCCTGCGGTCAGCCCGGACTTTTGACATCGATTGTTGAACGAAGCCGCTCCGCGGCAGAGGTGACGTCGGAGAAGTGACGATCGCGGAGGTGAAGCGGTCAGAAATTCGGCTCGGTCATCAGAGCCGCCCAGCCTTGTGAAACCGAGACGCCGGACTGACCCGGCGCTCGGCACAACAAGGAGATGCACTGAT
>JAYVFP010000003.1:0-6579 GCA_043773025.1 Archangium sp. | reverse complement strand
AGCCCACACCGTTCGCATCGAGCGAAGTCGAGATGCCACTTGCTGCGCGAGGCGGAAGTGCTCCTTCGACTTCGCTCAGGAGGACCGGTGGTTCTTCGGAAAGAAATCGCCGACGAAGCCGGGGTTTCAGTGCTCGCGCCCGTCGACGCGCTCGGCGAGCAGCATCGGCGCGAGGCGCACGCCCACCATCACAAAGCCCACCACCCACGCCAGGGCCGAGAGCCACACCCACTGCTGGTAGAGCGCAGGGGCGAGCTGCGGCGCGATGATGCGCGCGACGAAGGCCAGCATCATCACCCACAACACCAGCCGGTCGCGCCGCTCGAACACCACCGGCCGGCCCGTGTGACCCAGGCCGATGCGCAACACCATCGCGGGGATGATGAACCCCATCGCTCCGAAGGTGAAGACGTGCAGCCCCATTGAGCCCACCCACTGCGTGCCGGAAGCATCGAGCGCCAACTGCGCCGCGATCGAGAGCATGCCCAGGTACATCACGGCCAGGTCGATGCGGCGAAACGCGCGGTGCGGACTCCACGTGAAGAACCGGGCGACGATGAGCGATGCCAGCAGCCACGCAGCACCTTGGCCAAGGAGCGGCGGCATCCACGGCGCTCCGATGAGGAACAACGCCAGGCCTTTGATCGGACCATCGAGCAGCGCGCGCCGCGGCAGCGTGAGCTGAAACGCCGACTTCATGAACGGCGTGAGGGTGCGCTCGAGCATCACCAGGAACGCGAGCCGGAAGATCGCCAGCGTCACGTCGCGACCTTCAGCGAAGTGGGCAGGGTCCAGCAGCAGCGCGCGTGCGGCGAGGAACACCGGCAGCGCTACGAGGAACAAGAAGTTGTCGCGGTAGCTGTCCTTCGGGCGGTGGCGAAGCAGCGTCCACGAGACGGCTGCGACCAACGAGAGGGTGAAGAGGTTGAGCGAGCAAAGCCGCACCCACGAAGGCCAGTTGCCGCCCCACCACATGCCTGCGCGCTCGAACAACCACGCAGCGGCGAGGAACTGCAGCGTGTGGCCGAAGTGCCCGCGCACCGAGACCCAGTTCTTCGTGGCCGTCAGCAGGAACCCGCCCAGCACCGCGAAGCCGAAGCCGAAGAACATCTCGTGGGCGTGCCAGGTCATCGGCGAGAGACCCGCTGGCGGCGCGAGCTTGCCGGTCAGCAACAACACCCAGAGCAGCGGGAGCACCACCGCGGCGGCCACGGCGAGCAGAAAGAACGGACGAAATCCCACCAGCCACAGCGGGTGCCCGTGCCACGCGCGCGCAGGGGCTTCGTTCATGCGGAGATCCTTCGCCGGGCGCGCAGCTCCAAAATGATCACGGCCTGCGTCTGCGCCGGCAGCACCTCGTCGAGGTACGGGAAGAGCTCGAACTCTTCGAAGCGCAGGTGCTCTTCCAGATCGGTCTCCAGCGTCGCGGCCTCGCGCGCCAGTTCGCGGTGCAGCACCGCGTGATTGGGTTGATGGCTCACTGCACGCAGCACCTCGGCCAGCGAGTGCAGCCGCACGTCGTGGGTGATGTGTTCAGCGCGCATCCGGCCCAGGGTGGCGTCGAGCGCCGCCGAGTGACCCGCCATTCGAGGGGCGATGCTGTCCTCTTCGTCACGTACGTGCAGCGGCAGGGCCTCGCTGAAGTAGCGCAGGCAGTCAGTGGCCACCTCGATCACCTCGTGCGCGGGGGTGGTGCGCTGCGCCCCCAGGGTGAACGCCAGCCGCACGAAGCGGCGAATGCGCGCGTGGCAGGCCAGCAGGAGTTCCCGCAACGACTCGGGCCCTTGCACGTTCAACGAGATCCCCAGCCGCACCAGGTGCGTCGACGCGCCGAACTTCTTCATGTGGCTTCCTTCAGGAGCGGGGCTCGCTGGTTCGGGGTGATCAGAAACCGCGCTGCAGCCCAGCCCTGGCCGATAACCACGGCCACGCCGCCCAGCGCCGCGAGCACCAGCCCGGTTCTTCCGAAAGAGCGCCTCTCCCAGGCAGACCCCCAGGAGCAAGAGACCCAGGGCGGCTGCGAGCGCGCGGTTCACGGCACTGGCGCACTGCAGGTCTCTGGCCACCGCCGCGCCCTCGGGAGGGCCGTGGGCATGTTTCGTATCGAAACGGCTTGGAACACCCCACTTACCTGAATGAGCCCAAACTAATGAATGTCCTGCGGAGTATGAGTTGGACACCTGCTTGCAGCTCTGGGGTGGCAGTTCACTTTTTCTCGGGGAGTCCCAAATGCAAATCGCCGTGTTGAGCACCCTGTTGTTGGGGTTGGGGTCCGCGTTGCCGGAAGAGAAGGCGGTGTTGACCGAGCCGCCGATGGTGCCCCCGCAGATCACCCGCACCACGCCTGCCAGGGTGAAGGTGGAGTTGGAGGTGGTGGAGAAGGTGATGCAGATGGCCGACGGCGTCGACTACACGTTCTGGACGTTCGGCGGCACGGTGCCCGGCCGCTTCATCCGCGTGCGTGAAGGCGACACGGTGGAGTTCTGGCTGGCGAACCACCCGAACAACAAGCTGCCGCACAACATCGACCTGCACGCGGTGACCGGCCCCGGTGGCGGCGCGGCGAGCACCTTCACGGCGCCCGGCCACAAGAGCCGCTTCACCTTCCAGACGCTCAACCCCGGCCTGTACGTGTACCACTGCGCCACCGCGCCGGTCGGCATGCACATCGCCAACGGCATGTACGGCCTCATCTACGTGCAGCCGAAGAAGGCGCTGCCGAAGGTCGACCGCGAGTACTACGTGATGCAGGGCGACTTTTATACGGACGCCGATTTCGGAGCGAAGGGGCTGCAGCCCTTCTCGATGAAGCGGGCGATCGACGAACGTCCTTCGTACGTGGTGTTCAACGGCAGCGCGCTCTCGCTGGTCGGTGATCGCGCGCTCAAGGCCAGGGTCGGCGAGACCGTGCGCCTCTTCATGGGCAACGGCGGCCCCAACCTGGTCTCCAGCTTCCACGTGATCGGTGAGATCTTCGACAAGGTCTACACGGAGGGTGGTTCGAGCTTTCAGCAGAACGTGCAGACCACCATCGTGCCCGCGGGCGGCAGCGCCATCGTGGAATACAAACTCGACACCGACGGCACCTACATCCTGGTCGACCACTCCATCTTCCGCGCGTTCAACAAAGGCGCGCTGGGCATGATGAAGGTGGAAGGCACGGGAAACAAAGACATCTACTCCGGCAAGCAGCTCGACGAGGTGTACCTGGGCGACGAGTCGGTCGCCTCTTCGATCTCCGCGAAGGCCACCGGCTCGGTCGAGGTCGCGGCCGCGGTCGATGGCAAGGCGCTCTTCATGGCGAACTGCGCGATGTGTCATCAACCTGAGGGCCAGGGCATTCCCCCGGCGTTCCCTCCACTGGCCAAGAGCGACTACCTGAAGACCCTTTCCAGCACGAAGCGCAACGAGCTGGTCGAGCTGGTGCTGCGCGGCAAGACCGGGAAAATCAGCGTCAACGGCATCGAATACAACGGCGTGATGACGGCGGTGGCCGGCCTCGACGACGTGAAGCTGGCCGCGGTGCTCAACTACGTGAGCAACGCCTGGGGTAACCAGGCCAAGCCCTTCAGCACCGACGAAGTGAAAAAATTGCGTGAGGCGCTGCCCGCGACGCCGTCTTCCGCGGGCGGTCACGACTAGGCCATGAGCGCAAGTCCGTTCACCTTGATGCTGTTGCTGAGCCTTCCTCTTCCTCTGGGAGAAGGTCAGGGTGAGGGCCTCGCGTTACCAGCAGGCCGCTTCGCGCCGCTGTTCGGGATGGACGTGGGCCAGACGGACTTTCCAGTCAGCGCCTTTCGGCTCTCGGTGCGCCCGGTCTCGAGGGCTCAGTGGGCCACCTTCCTCGAGGCGAACCCGCAGTGGCGACCAGGCCAGCCCTCGAAGGTGCTGGCCGACGAGCGCTATCTGTCGTCGTGGAAGAAGCCGCTGGCGCCCCACGCGCCGGTGGTGGAGATCTCCTGGTTCGCTGCGCGCGCCTACTGCACGTGGAAGCGCGGCCGGCTGCCCACCACGCTGGAGTGGGAGTACGCGGCGGCTGCCGATGAGGAACACCGCGACGCTTCACGAGACCCCGTGTTCGCCCAGCGCATTCTTGATTGGTACTCGCGGCCCGCGCGCCCGGGAGATCTCGAGCTGCCAGGAAGCCCGAAGAACGCGTACGGCCTCGAGGCGATGCACGGGTTGGTGTGGGAGTGGACTGACGACTTCAACGGCGTCTTCGTGTCAGGCGACAACCGGCAGGATGGCGACAAGAACGCGAAGTACATGTGTGGCAGCAGCGCCACCGGCAGCGCGCGCCGTGAGGACTATGCCGCCTTCATGCGGTACGCGTTGCGCGCTGCCCTCACGCCGCGCACCGCGTTGCCCAACCTGGGTTTTCGCTGTGCCTTCGACGGAAAGGAGACGCCTTGAAGAAGCTCGCGCTGTGCCTGTGTCTGCTGGCTTCTTTTGCTCACGCGGAAGACGAGCCCAAAAACGTGCTGGCCCTGGAGACCCGCTGGCGCGACGAAGCCGGAGCGACGGGCTCGCTCGAGGCGTGGAAGGGGCGTTGGTACGCGTTGACCTTCGTTTACACCTCGTGCGCCGGCACCTGCCCGCTCACCACCAAGAAGCTCAAGCGCCTCGACGCGGCCCTGGTGAAGGCCGGGCGCCCGCTCGAGCAGGTGGTGGTGAGTCTCGACCCGGCCCACGACACGCCTGAAGCGGTGGTGGCGTACCGTGCGCGCTACCAGTTGCAGAAAGAGAAGCGGTGGAACGTGCTGGTGGGCGACGACGCGCAGGTGCGCACGCTCACCATGCTGCTCAACTTCAAGTACACGACGAACCCCGAGTCGGGCGTCATCCTCCACGACAACACCGTCTTTCTCGTCGCACCGGACGGCAGCGTGAAGACCTCGATGTCGTCTCTCGACCAACCGCTCGACGAGTTCCTCAAAGCGCTGCCGAAGAAGTAAAAAACTCGCCCTGCGGCCACGACCACGGCGCGCGCGGCGCATCGATCGTCAGAACTGGCTGCGCACCGAGAGGAAGCCCCAGGTGGAAGTCGAGCGGCCCGAAGCTTCGCCCCCGGGAAGAAAGACCGACACGTTCCCCGCCAGCGCGAGGTTCTTCTCGAGGATCGGCACGGTGACCGAGAGATCCAGCTCGGTGCCCATGTTGCCGTCGACGCGCGAGGGATCAGCGGCGAGAAAGACCGAGCCGTTCGCCGCGTACCAGGCTCCACGCGGGTCCCACGCGCGGAAGTGGTGCACGTCGAGCCACACGTGCGCTCCCCACGGGCGGAAGCCGATGGTGCCGCGGCCGGCCACCACGTTCTGCCAACCCACGTAGTCCATGAAGCCCAGGTGAACGTGCCCAGTGGGGAAGAGCTGGTGAAAGGTGTTCTGCCTGCCATCGGAAGGGTCGCCGTCGCCCGACGCGGCGCTGAACTCGCCCATCACGTACGGAGCGCCCCACACCGTCAGGGTGTACGTGGCCTTTGCCGCGAAGGCGAAGGCCAGCACGAGCTCGTCGGCCTGCCCCACCTTGCCCGATTGAAAAGCGCCCTCAGCCACCAGGGCCAGCCCACCGAAGCTCGCGAAGCCACGTGCGCCGAGCGTGAGCCGGTTGTCATCGTGGCGAAAGCCGAGCGCGACGCTCGAGGGATCTTCCAGCAGGCCCAGGCCATACACGTCGAGGCCCGCCTTACCGAAGCGGGCGCGTGCATAGAGGCCGGTGAAGTAGCTGCCCGAGTTGTGAAAGCGCGACCCGCCGTTCACGAGAAAGGCGGCGGGTGCCAGCACCATTCCGAACGCATCGAGCGTGACGGCGGGCGAGGCAGTCAGACGAAGGAAGAGCCCATCGAAAGCGCGCGCGCTCTGCGCCCAGTCGAGGTTGCCGATGAGGCGGTCTTCGCCGTACGAGAGTTCCTGTCGGCCGATGCGCACGTCGAGGAACGAGGTCGCCTTCACGTCGACGTAGGCCTGGTTCAGGCCGGTGTTCGGCGTGACCGTGACGGTGTTGGGCTCGCTGCCCCAGCCGCGCACGTCCTGGAACTCGAGGAGCACACCGAACCGCTCCAGCGCCGATGCCCGCACGCTCAGGCGAGCGCGGTGTTCGATACCCAGGCTGTGATCCTCGACCCCGCTGGCGAAGTCGCGGTTGTCGCGCCCTTCGGCCCGCGCGAAGTACTGGCCGCCGAGGGCGAGCGAAAAACGATTCCACTGCCAACGCATCGGCCCCTCGCTCACCGGCACCGCGGCGCTGCGAAAGAGCTCGCCCGAAGTCTTGCGGCCCGGACCCCAGGGTGTCTGCACCACGTCGAAGCCGGCAGTTGGTGCACCTGCGTCCACGACAGGCGCCGGAATGCCTCCGTCTGCCTCGGTCTGAGCCATCACTTTTGCGGAGAAAAGGGCCAGCAACCACCATCGGGTACGCCACATGGGGGAAGGTCATTGCAGCGTTGGGGCCAAGGTCAAAAACCTCACCCTGCAACGGAGTCTGTTGAAGTACGCCCTCGACTCCGCTCGCAGGGTTGGCCGAAATAGAAATGACTCCAATCACCGGTCTCCCCGAGCGCAGTCGAGGGGGCACTTACCG
>JAYVFP010000002.1:0-21266 GCA_043773025.1 Archangium sp. | reverse complement strand
CCGGTCTCCCCGAGCGCAGTCGAGGGGGCACTTACCGCCCGAAGGCGAGGTAATCCCTCGACTCCGCTCGGGATGAACGGTGGGCGCTCCTTATTTCGAGAAAACCCTGCGAGCTCAGCCTGGCCGACACTTGCTGTTGACGCACACCTCGCCCTGGCTGCACGTGCTCTGGCCCGACCCCGTGCAGTTCATTCGAGGGACCTCGGTGCTCCACTGCCCGATGTGATTCCCGCTGGCGAGATCCTGAAACGGTAACCAGAACGCGGGGAAGCTCGGGTCTTGTGCCGACGCCGCGCGCGCGGGATCGAACGCCACCATCCACAGTTGCACCTTCTGGTTGAGCCCGAGCCGCAAGCCATACGGCCGGCCGCTCGAGAAGGTCAGCCACATCACCTGGCCGCCCGCATAGTCGTGCTTCACCGGAGCCCACTTGGGCCAGGAGGTCGCGCCCGGGCTCGTGGCCTGGCTCAGCCGCAGCGGCGTGCCGCCCGTCGCCGGCACCGTCCACAGCTCGCCGTCGGGCAGGCCTCCGTCGTTTTGATCGACCGTCGCGTTGCTCGACGACTCCTTGTTGCTCGGCGAGCGGTTGAACAGCACCCACTGATTGTCCGGTGAGTACGCGGGGTAATAGTTGTTCTGCCCTGCGGCCGCGACGAGCTGCACGGGCGCGTCGAAGCCCGTGCCGTTGAAGCGCATGGTCTGCAACGACGCAGAGCTCACGCCGATCGCTCCACCAAAAGGAATCGAGAAGCCGGGCCGCGCGAAGACCATGTGGCGCCCGTCAGGCGACCAGTCGGGCATCGAGCCGGTGTTGGTGACCTGCGTGCTGTTGCCGGCGAGCAGCCGCAGCCAGTTGATGCTTTGACCGCTCGAGGTCAGCAGGTGCGCCTCGTCGGGTGAGAACGAAAAGAAGTTCGCCGAGCCGCTGAGCGGGCCCGCCATCGAGGAGAGCACCGCCTTCGTCGGCACGCTGCGCACGTCGTACGCCGCGACCGGGAGCGGCGCGTTCTTGCCCACGGCGATCTGATTGCCCTGACGCGAGATGACGTGGCACCCCACGCACGCGACGCCCAGGCTGGCGGGGCTCAGGTACGTCTGCCGCGGCGAGTTGGGGAAGCCGTAGTCGAAGCGCTCGAGCGAGCCGCCGGTGTTCCAGTAGTAGAGGCCTCCGCGGAGGTCTTGCTCAGAGAAGCGCATCGACTGCACCGGGGAGGTGCCGATCGTGTTGCCCGGGCTGCTGCCGTTCACGCCGGCCACGGTCCACGTGACGGGCGCGGTGCCGCGCGCGTAGGCGGCGAGGTTCGACCAGAAGGTGGGATCAGGCGTGTAGATGCAGCCGGCGCCGACGGGCGTGCAGGCCGTGTAGACGACCAGCGTCGTGGTGGGCGCCTGGAAGGTGAAGCGGAAGAGCGTCTGGCCCGCGCCGGGGATGAAGTGGAACTCCATCGAGTTGGTGTTCGGCGGCAGCATCACGCCGGTGGGCGGGTAGACCACGCTGAGCCCAGGGCCCGTGGTGGGCCCGGTGAAATTGGCGGCTCCGGTGCCGAGCACGGTCGTGCCTCCGTCGCCGACGAGCGCGGGGTTACGGGGATACACGGGGATTCGCCAGCCTCCGTCGAAGTCGATCACACCGGTCGCGGTGCCGCCTCCCGTCGCGGTGCCTCCTCCCGTCGCGGTGCCTCCTCCCGTCGCGGTGCCTCCTCCCGTCGCGGTGCCGCCTCCCGTCGCGGCGCCTCCTCCCGTCGCGGCGCCTCCGCCCGTCGCGGTGCCTCCGCCCGTCGCGGCGCCTCCGCCCGTCGCGGCGCCTCCGCCTCCCGTGCCGCACGAGGTGCAGCGGCCGTCGATGCAGCAGCCTGCACATCTCGCCGGATTACAGGTGTCGACTACCGGGCCTTCGCAGGCGCAACTCACCAGGAATGAGGAGAAGAGCGTCAAGGTCAGCGCGCGGAGGGACATCGGCCGAACGTGCCACATTTGGCCCCTCACCCCAACCCTCTCCCCACGGCGAGAGGGCGTTTGCTGCATTGGGTGCGGCGTCGATCGCTCGAAACGAAAGCGTTGCGCTGAAAACGCCTGAAAACCGCCTCCAGGGCTGGAACGCAGCTTGCTCGAGCGAGAGACCCCAACCCCGAGGGCTCCACATGATCAGTGCTGAAACTCACGTCACGGCCGACCCCATTGCCATTCGTCAAGAGCTCGCGTTGACCGAGCCGGTCGACATCCGCTCCTCACTTTTCCAGCGCTTCGTGATCCGCTTCGGTGAGCGGCTCGACGTCGACATTCCCCCGAAGGATTATCCCCTGCTCGCGACCGTGGGCGGTTGCTTCGACTACATCGGCAAGAGCCGCTGATCAGCCCGTCCCAGACAATCCAGAAACCAGTCGCCGGCCAGCCGGCCCACTTCGTACAGCGCGCCCGGCTCTTCGAAGAGCCGCGTGGCGCCTGGCACCACCACCAGATGTTTGTGCGCGGGGATGCGGTCCAACGCGTCTTCGTTGAGCTCGAGCACGGCGGCATCTTCACCCCCCACGATGAAGAGCGTGGGGGCCTGCACCCGCTCCAACGCGTCGCGCGCCAGATCAGGCCGGCCTCCACGTGAGACCACCGCGAAGATGATCTGCGGTCTGCGCGCCGCTGCGATCAACGCCGCCGCCGCGCCCGTGCCCGCGCCGAAGTACGCCAGCGGCAGGTGGTGCACCGCGCGCCGGCCCTGGATCCACTCCGTGACCTCGACCAGGCGGCTCGCCAACAGCGGCACGTCGACGCGTGGTTGAGGCTCGCGCGCCGCCTGGCGTGCTTCGTCGGCGGTGAGCAGGTCGAACAACAACGTGCCCAGCCCCCGCTCGCGAAGGTCCGCGGCCACCTGCTGGTTGCGCGGGCTCGAGCGGCTGCTGCCACTGCCGTGCGCAAAGAGCACCAGCCCCGTCGCGTCGGCAGGAAGACTCAGCTGCCCCTCGAGCTCTCTGCGGCCCGCGGGGATGAGCATCGTCTCTTCGTGCTGGGCGCGCCGCATCTCAGCGCACCAGTTGAGGCCGCAGCGGAAGAGGGCCACCCACCGGGTCACCGGCAGATTGCGCGCGGCGCGCCCGCTCGAGCAAACGCGTCACGTCTTCTTCAGGCACGTGCGTGAAGTCGTCGTACCAGAGGCCGAGGGCGTGCAATTCATGGGGCGTGTGCAGGCACACCACGCGATCGACCTTGGGGCCGATCAGGCTGAGCACGTTCGGAGGCGCCACCGGCACCGCGAGCACGATCAGCTTCGGGTTCTCACCTCGAATGGCTTCCACCGCCGCCTGCATGGTGCCGCCCGTCGCGATGCCGTCATCGACCAGCATCACCATCCTTCCGCGAATCACGGCGCGCGCTCGTTCGCCCCGCAGCCTGCGCACCGACTCGGTCACGTCTCTGCGCGCGGTCTCCGTGGCTTGCGCCAGTTCCATGCCGGTCAAGCCGATCTCGTCGATCAATCCGCGCGAGATCGACAACGAACCACCCTCGGCGATCGCGCCCGCGCCCAGCGCAGGGAACCAGGGCACCCCGATCTTCTTGACCACCCAGACATCCAGCGGCGCTCCCAGCGCCCTCGAGACCTCGAACCCGATCGGCACGCCGCCGTGAGGGAGCGCGATCACGACCGGCCGCTCCTTCGCGTAGCTGCGGAGCTCAGCTCCCAACTGCTGTCCTGCATCTTCTCTGTCCTTGAATCGAAGTTTGGGCATCGTCGCCTCCTTTGGGAAGGAGACGCTGCATCGTCCGCACCACGAAGACCTTTGCGTCATCCCCAGCCTCGGGACGCACGGATTTCGCTCGTTCCGTTCGTGCCGACTGGGCTCGGGGAGACCGGTGATGGAACCCGATTCCGGAGAAGTTTTTACGAACAGACCACCGGCGTCTCCCCCGTGGTGCGCGCAACGGCGATCTGCTCGACGCGCGCCGACAACGAGAGATCCGCGTGCAGCGCCTGCAGAAACACGTCGCGCCCCAGCACCAGCATCAGCGTGTCCGTCGTGGTGCGCACCGTCGCGTTGCGCGGCACGCTGCGCAACAAGGCGATCTCACCGAAATGATCACCATCGCCCAGCTTCACCAGCAGCTTACCTTCACCCGAGAGCACCTCGACCTGGCCCCTGGCGATGAGAAAGAACTCGTGGCCTTCATCGCCGAACTTCACCACGTCGGTCCCGGCAGGCACCGACCGCGGCACGAAGCGGCTGGCCAGAGACGAGAGCCGCTCCGCCGGCAGCTCCTTGAACAGCTTGCTCTTGCCGATGGCGTTGGCAGCGCGCAGCACGGCGGCAAAGTCGACGCCGCCGACCGTGGCCACCATCTTCTCGAATGCTTCGCTCGCCAGCTCGATGAGCACGGTGCGGCTCGCCGCGCGCACGCTGGCGGTACGCACGCCGTCTTTGAGCATCGCGGTCTCGCCGAAACAGTCGCCCGCGCCCAGGCGGGCCACCACGCGCGCGCGGTCGCTCGGGCCACCGCGGGCCACCAGCACCGAGCCACTGCGAATGGAATAGAAGGTGTCGCCCGGCGAGCCCTCTTCGACGATCAGCTCGCCCGCGCCATAGGTCACTTCACGCGACTGCGCCGCGATCGCCGCGAGGTCGGCGTCAGCCAGTTTCGAGAACAGGGGTATCGAGCGGAAGGCCGAGAGCTCCGCCGCGCCGCTGGCCTGCCGGCCGCCGGTGTCGCGCGGCCACAACGCGGTGAAGGCCGACTCGATCAGCTGCGTGACGCCCAGGAGAATCGGCAGCGGACAAATGGCGAACAGGCCCATCGCCCCGATGCCCGTGAGCACCTGCATGGGCCCGCTCTCTTTGCCGCCCAGCTCGATCAACCGCACCCCCGTGGAGAGCCCCAGCCCGAGGATGACGAAGAAGAGCAGCGCCATCCACGCCGAGGCGTAGAGCCCGGCCGCGAAGAGCGCACGATCCGACTTCGGCACGTTGAAGGTGAAGAGATCTCTCATCAGCGGAACGCCCACGTAGAGGCGAAGGTGCTCACGGAGGTTCGCCTGCCGCGCGAGGGTCGTGATGATCGAGCTGGCCGAAGACTGGAACAGCGGGCACAGATCCATCACCAGCACGATGGCCGCTCCGGCCCACACACCGGGCCACGGAGAGGCGATCGCCAGCGCAATCACGCCGCCC
Organism: Archangium sp.; assembly: GCA_043773025.1. Lineage (GTDB taxonomy): Bacteria > Myxococcota > Myxococcia > Myxococcales > Myxococcaceae > Archangium_A. The sequence continues at coordinate 16,113 of JAYVFP010000002.1, read as the reverse complement.
AGCAACGCGCCGAGGTGCGCGAGTACGCGGGCCCGCTTGTCCATCAAGACCACCACTTCGTCGTCGGGCGCCCAATAGTAGAGAAGCCCCAGCACCGAGATGAGCTGCGAACTCTTCGGCGGAAAGCCCAGCAGCGCGCAGATGGCGCCCTTGAAACGGTCGCGCAGCACCAGGGCCAGCACCAGGCCCGGGTAGAAGAGCGCCACGTCGATCGGCCCCAGGGGGGTGGGGGCCACGTTGAGCGCGACGTAGATGGCGAGCGCGGGCCAGACCAGCAGCTCGAGCGCGCGGAACGTGGTGGGCCAGAACGACTTGAACCGAGCGCGCGGGGTGGGGGTAATCAGCTCGACCCACGAGCTGCGCTCGAGCATGCCCATGCGCTCGAGGCTCTCGGGGGGATCGACCAGCAGCTTCGCGTCGGCCAGGCCCCACATCAGGTCGTCGATCGCCGCGAACGGCACGAAGCCGTAGCGGTTCATGTACTCGGCGGAGATCTCCAGCACCGAGCGTTTGCCGTCGAAGAGCTGCACCAGGTTGGCCTGCTCCGGGGCGGTCTCGAAGCTGTGGCCGGTCTGCGCGTCGTAGATGCCTTCGGTGCCATCAGACCGTCGGCGAATCTCTGCGCTGGGGAGCAGGCACGGTTTGATCTGGTCGAGCATCGGGCCCACAGCCTACGGCAAGATCGAGTTGCTTCCTGAAACTGCGTACCTTTGTCAGCCCCCTTTACTTCTGCGCGCAATGCCTGCGGTCGCCCTGCTTCGACAACCCATCAGGAGGCAACACATGGCGAACTACCTCATCAAACGCGGCGACACTCTGAGCCGGATCGCGGCCCGTCACGGCACCAGCGTCTCGGCCCTCGCCAGACTCAACGGCATCAAGAACGTGAACCTGATCTACACGGGCGCCTCGCTGCGCCTCCCAGGTCACAGCGGCAAGTCGACCTTCCAGCCTGCCGGCCGTCCCAGGACTCCCCCGCGGCCCGCTCCGGCTGCTCCGGCTGCTCCGGTCAGCGCAGGTGGCGCTGGAGGCGGTTCCGCAAGGCTCGCAGCAGCCGGCCGCGCCGCGGCGCTCAGCATGGGCGGCTACAACTCGCAGGGCCTGTGCGCCACCGGCGTCAGCCGCGCGATTCAGAACACGTACGGCATCAAGGTCTGGGGCAACGGAAACCAGATCGACGACAACCTTCCCCGCAGCAAGTTCAAGCAGGTGAACATGTCGTTGGCCGAGGCGCTCAAGACGCCGGGCCTCGTCCTCACCTGGGAAAAGACCTCGACCCGGCTCGGCAGCATCTACGGCCACACCGCCATCACCGCGGGCGACGGGCGCACCAGCTACAGCGATTTCATCGACACCAACACCGCGTCGGGTGGCCGCAGCGGCCTCAAGATCTTCGCGCCCATCTAAAAAAATCGCTGTCCGACTTTCGTGCGCGAGATTCTTTCGGGCGGGTCGTACCCCTCAGTCAGGGGGCCCTACGCCCTCGGCAACGCACTGGAATTTCACCGCTGCGTCGAACCTCAGCGGGCTCAGTGCGAAATTGCATACCTTGCGCAGAAACCTCATCTGGGAGATTCATTGACCTGTGAGTCTCGTCGATGAGTTCCGCGCAGAGCACGCGCGTATCGAAACAAGTCTGGTCGCAGCCGAGGCTGTCTCTGCCGACCCCGTGAAGTTGTTGGTGCAGCTCCAGGCGATGCGTGCCGAGGTGCTCGCTCATTTCAACAAGAAAGACGCGCTGTACCCCGCGCTCTCCGCGCAGTGCACCAAGGTGGCCGATGGCCCGGGTGCTCACCTCACGCGCATCTTCGAGTCGAACATGACGGTGCAGTCCGCCGCCGTGAAGCGCTTCTTCGAGGGCCTCGAGAAAGCCAGCCCTGCTGTGAGAGCCTCGTCGTTCCGCACCGTCGCCACCGTGATCCGTCAACGGTTCAACACCGAAGAGAGCGCTGTTTTTCCCATCTACAACCGCACGTTCAAGGGCGAAAAAACCGCATGACCATCCCCGTTCAGCTGCACCCCGAGGCGCATCTCGCGAGCATTGGCGGCGAGCCGCACGTGTTTCATTGCCACCACTACAACTGCTTCCTGCAGAAGACGATCGCTGATCAGGATGGGCTGATCGACGTCAAGCCACTGCTCACTGATCCCGCCGCCGAGGTGGTGTTCGCCGAGCTGAGCGCGCTGGGCACGGTGGACACCGACGAGCTGTTCCGTCACCTGGGCTTCGGCGTGCTCGACTCGACCAGGCTCGACGCGAGTGGCGGCAGCGTGACCGTGAAGGGCAGTCACTACGCGCTGGGGTGGATCTCGAAGTTCGGTGCTGCTGCCGCGCCCGTGTGTTTCTTCAACGTGGGTTTCGTCGAGGCAGTGGCCCGTCACCGCTTCAAGTCGAACTTCACCGTGAAGGAAACGGCCTGCGTCGCTTCGGGTGCGCGCGAGTGCACCTTCGTCGTGACCCCCGGTGGCCGCGCGTCGTTGCCTGCCACGCCCGGCATGGGCACGCGCACCCCGTTTCCGCCGCGGCCTGCGTTCGCCACGAAGACCTCGGTCGATGAAGGCGCGATCATCACCGCGTGCGGCGGGCTCCCTCTGGGCGGCACGGTGGAAGGGAAGATCGAAGCGTTCGGCGTGTCGCTCACCCGGCAGTACGCCAACTACTACAACCTCCTGAGCTACCGGTTCGATCAGCAGATGGAGTCGATCGCCGGGCCCGCTGCCGCGACCGCCGCGCGCCTGTTGCTCGTCGAGGCTGGCCAGGTCTGCGCCTTCCACACGTTCGGCGGCATCATGGAGAGCGCCGAGTGGGAAGGGCTCATCAAGCCGATGATCAAGACGCAGGAAGACTGGGTCTACGGCATGGTCTCCGTGGTCAACGCGCTGGGCTGGGGTCGCTGGTCGGTCGCTGCGCTCACGCCGGGTGAACGCCTCGAGCTGGTGGTCGACGGCAGCTACGAATCGAACGGCTACCTCGCCGGCTTCGGGGCCTCGACCACGCCGCGCTGCTACCTCGACACGGGCGCGACGTCGGGCCTGATGAACCTCATCTACCACGCCGACATCATGTCTCGCCCTGCGCTCACGCCGGCGCTGTACGAGAAGACCTTCCGCGATGGCCGCTTCTTCGTGGCGCGTGAAGTCGAGTGCCGCACCATGGGCGCCAAGGCGTGCCGGTTCGTCGCCGAAAGACTTTGAAGAAGTGAACCGTCGCGAGCGGCTCGTCGGCTTCAAGTATCGCGTGAAGAACGCGATCGACGCCGAGGTGCGCAAGGCGTGCCGGGATGAACTCAAGATTCTCTACACCGGCGGGCCCTTCGGGGCCGAGGTCTGGGAACGTTTGAGTGCGCTGGGCACGGTCGATGTGTTCGAGGCCTCGAAGCTCAGCGCGAAGATGAAAGACATCGTGCGCGTGCGCGGCGAGGGCCTGCGGGTCGAAGGCGCGCGTGATGGTGAGCTGGTCGTCGCGTTCTTCTCGGAAGGTTTTCGAGGCGCGCGTCGCCGGGTAGAGGCGTTGTTGGTCGGCACCCGCTGAGTGCTAGGACTGCGGGATGACGTTCGTGCGGTCGCTGGTCTTCTGTTCGTTCGCGGCGCTGCTGCTCGGCTGTCCTTCTCAAGCGCGGTGTTCGCCCGACACCTGCGGCGGGTGTTGTGACTCGAACGACCACTGCGTCGATCAACGGACTGCGCTCGCGTGCGGCCACTCTGGTGAATCGTGCGTCACGTGCTCGCTGGCTGCGGAATGCCGGGGCGGGTTCTGCGCGGTGGCGGTCATCGGGCCGGGCGGCGGAAGTGGTGGCGGTGGCGGCGCAGTCGGCGGGGGTGGCGGTGCGCTGGGTGGAGGCGGTGGCGGGACAGGTGGTGGCGGTGCAACCGGTGGCGGCGGCGGGGTCGATGCCGGGGTGGATGCCGGGGTGGATGCCGGGCTCCCGCTCACGGTCGCGTGTTGGAACATCGAGTGGTTCGGCGACGCCTTGCAGCCAGATGGCGGCTACCTCGGCCCCCGCGACAACGCGCTCCAGGCCTCGAACGTGCTCGCGGTGATGCGCTCGCGGCCCGAGGTCGATGTCTGGGGCTTCGAAGAGGTCGTGGGCACCGCTGAGTTCGGCAGCATGCTCTCGGGGCTGACGGGTTTCGATTCGGTGGTGACGACCCAGGTGCCGAGCGGGACCTTCTATTACGGCGCGGCCGAGCAGAAGCTGGCGCTGGTCTACCGCACCTCGAAGGTGACGTTGACCTCGGCTTCGTTGATCCTCACCACGTCGAACTTCGACTTCGCGGGCCGGCCGCCGCTCGAGGTGCGGCTGCGCATCGCAGGCAACGGAGTGTCGCGCGACCTCTTTGTCATCGTGCTGCACATGAAGGCCTTCGGAGATGTCGACAGCTTCGATCGCCGCGTCGCTGCGAGCGCTTCACTCAAGCAGTACCTCGACACGACGCGCGCCTTGGACAACGTGATGGTCATCGGTGACTGGAACGACGACGTCGACGTCTCGACCGTCTCGCCCAACGCATCGCCGTACGCGAACTTCGTGGGTGACGGCACGCGCTACCGCTTTCCCACCAAAGAGCTGTCGGATGCGAACCGGCGCACCACCGCGTTCAACACCTCGACCATCGATCACCAGCTCTTCAACGCCCCGCTGTTCTCGGCGTACCTCACGGGCTCGGCGTCGGCGACCGTTCCTTCGATCACCAACTACGCGAACACCACGAGCGATCACTATCCGGTGACCACGCGGTACCTCTTTCGCTGAGGCGCAAGACCTCAGAAACCGAAACTCCACTCACGCTCAGAGGGTCTCACCAGAAAAGGGCCGCCTCTCCCGCTTGTTCTCGGAGTGCGGCGCACCGCGGAGGTGGGTAGTGCATTCGCATGCCGTCGCGAGTCTTGCTCGTCTCCAACCGGCTGCCCGTCACCTTGACCCGCGGTGAAGACGGTCTGCAGGTCAACCCGTCGGTGGGTGGCCTCGCGACCGCGCTGAAGACCGTGCACGGGGGCGGCGACTCGTTGTGGTTCGGCTGGTCGGGGTTGGTCAGTGACGGCCCCGAACCTGAAGTCGCAGCAGCCCTCGCCCCTCACCGCGCGGTGCCCATTCACATCACCGCCGCCGAGGTGAAGGCCTACTACGACGGGTTCTGCAACGGCGTGCTCTGGCCGTTGAGCCACTACTTGCTGGAAAAGGTGCAGCTGGATCAGAGCGATGACTGGCCTTCGTACCGGGCGGTCAACGAACGGTTCGCCGACGCGGTGGCCGCGCAGTGGCGCCCGGGCGATCTCATCTGGGTGCACGACTACCACCTGACCCTCGTGCCCGCGATGTTGCGCCAGCGGTGCCCCGGCGCGCGCATCGGCTTCTTCCTGCACGTGCCGTTTCCAGGCCCTGAGATCTTCCGCATTCTCCCGCGCCGCACCGAGGTTCTGCGCGGCCTGCTCGGCGCCGACGTGGTGGGCTTTCACACCGCCGGTTACGCCTACAGCTTCGCCTACTCGTGCTCGCAGTTGCTGGGCCTCGAGCTGTCGGGTGACGTGATGTACGACGACGGCCGCCCGGTGCGGGTCGCCGCGTTTCCCATCGGCATCGACGCCGACGTGTTCGCCGCGCGCGCCGCCGCGCCCGAGGTCAAGGCGCGCGTCGAGGCGCTGCATCAAGACTCGCAGGGCAGGAAGCTCATCCTCTCAGTCGATCGTTTCGACTACACGAAGGGCCACGTCAAACGCATCCTCGCGGTCGAGAAGCTGCTCCACCTGCGGCCCGAGTTGAAGAATGAGCTCCACGTGATTCAACTGGTGGTGCCCACCCGCGAGACGGTCGATGCGTACGCCGACTACCGCAGCGTGGTCAACGAGCTGGTCGGCCGCATCAACGGCACCTTTGGCTCGCCGACGCACGCGCTGGTGCACATGCTCCACCGCGCGGTCGACTTCGACGAACTCTGCGCGCTCTACGCAGCCGCCGACGTGATGTTGGTGACGCCGCTGCGTGATGGCATGAACCTGGTCGCCAAGGAATACGTCGCCTCGCGCATCGACGACACCGGCGTGCTGGTGCTCTCGGAGTTCGCGGGCGCGGCGACCGAGCTGCACGAGGCGTTGTTGGTCAACCCGTACGATCTCGAGGCGATGGCGAGCGCGATGATTCAGGCCATCGAGATGCAGCCCTTCGAACAACGCCTGCGCATGAGCGGGCTGCGCAAGACGGTGCACGCCGGTAACGTCGAACGATGGGCGCGCAGCTTCGTCGACGCGCTCGAGCAGCAGAGCCCTGGTGATGCGCACGCAATGCCCTCGGTCGCCCTCGAGCAGGCGATGGCCATCGTGACCTCGGCGGCGCGGCTACTGCTGGTGCTCGACTACGACGGCACCCTGGTGGATTTTTCGAACAGCCCGCGCGCAGGGGCACCTGATCGCGAGCTGATGGAACTGCTGCGCAAATTGAGCCTCCGGCCCGGGACTTCCGTGCACGTGGTGTCGGGCCGCTCGCGTGATTCACTGGAGTCGTTCCTCGGCGAGCTCGACCTCGGCCTGCACGCAGAGCACGGCTTGTGGTCGCGGTTCGAACGCCGGGCAGAGTGGGGCGCGCGCAGACCGCTGCCTCCCGCGTGGCTCGAGCCCGTGCGCAGAAGAATGGAGCGCGTGGTGCAACGCACCGACGGCTCGGTGCTCGAGGTGAAGTCGGGCGCGCTGGCCTTTCACTACCGCGCCACCGAACCACAACTGGCGAGGCGCCGCCTCGAGGAGCTCCGGCTCGCGCTCCGGTCTGATCCACAAGTCAGTGAGTTCGAGGTGCTCGAAGGCGCCCGCGTGTTCGAGGTGCGCCCTCGCGGCGTGAACAAGGGAACCGTGTTGCCCGAAGTGCTCGCCATGGCGCCGGGCGCCACCGTGCTGGCCATCGGTGATGATCGCACTGATGAGTCGCTGTTCTCGGCCCTGCCTCCCGGCGCAGTCGGGGTGCACGTCGGAGGAGGTCAGACCCTCGCCCGCTACCGCGTCTCAGGGGTGACCGCAGTTCGTGCGTTACTCAAGCGCATCGCCGACAGCGTGCTTGCTGCACCCACCGCGTTGACCCGTTAGTTCGTAATGATGACGCTCGCCGACCTCGGCCTCATCGGAAACTGCCAGCTCAATGCTCTCGTACGCCGTGATGGCGCCATCGTCTGGGCGTGCATGCCACGCTTCGACTCCGAGCCCATCTTCGGGGCGATCCTCGATGAAGCCGATGGTGGCCGCTTTTCCATCGGGCCTGCGGTTCCAACCCAGGGCACTCAGCGTTACCTGCCGAACACGAACGTGCTCGAGACCCGATTCGTCACCATCGACGGCGCGTTTCGTGTTCTCGATTTTGCGCCGCGCTTCGTTCAGTACGAACGCAGCTTCCGGCCCACCAAGCTGCTGCGCATCGTCGAGCCGCTCTCCGGTACGCCGCGCGTGCGCGTGTTGTGCGACCCGATTCTGGGCTGGAGCAAGAAGCGCCCGCGGCGCGAACTCGGCTCTCATCACCTTTCCTTCCAGGGCTACGACTCGGAGGTGCGCCTGACCACCGACGCGCCGCTCTCGTATTTGAATGACGAGCCTTTCGCGTTGACCGAGCGCAAACACTTCGTCTTCTCGTGGGGCGAGCCGGTGGAGCAGCCGCTCGAGCCGTTGTGTGAACGCTTCCTGCGCGAGACCGTGCGGTACTGGCAGAACTGGGTGAAGAACTGCGAGATCCCTCCGGCGTATCAAGAAGAGGTCATTCGTTCGGCGCTCGCGCTCAAGCTGCATTGTTTCGAAGACACGGGCGCCATCGTCGCCGCGGTGACCACTTCGATTCCCGAAGCGCCGGGCACCGGCCGCAACTGGGACTACCGGTATTGTTGGTTGCGCGACGCGTTCTACACGCTGGGTGCGTTTCGCCTGCTCGGCCACTTCGAGGAGCGCGAGCAGTTCATTCACTACCTGCTCAACGTCGCTTCCTCGGCGCCCGATCTCGCGTTGGCGCCGCTCTACCGCATCGACGGCAAGGCCGACCTCCACGAGAAGATTCTTCCCGACTGGCCTGGGTTCCTGAACGAGGGGCCCGTGCGCGTGGGCAACGGGGCCGCGCTGCACACGCAGAACGACGTGTTCGGCGAGATGGTGCTCGCGCTGACGCCCATGTTCCTCGATGCGCGGTTTCGCGAGCAGGTCACCGCGCCTGTGCTCGACCTGGTGACCCGGCTGACCCGCAGGGCCATCTCGGTGGCCGGTCAGCCCGACGCAGGCATCTGGGAGATCCGCGCGGAATGGAGACCCCAGACCTTCACCGCGATGATGTGCTGGGCAGCGGCGGATCGAATGAATCGCATCGCGCAACTGCACCGGCCCATCGACGCGCCCGAGTTCGCCGCGGCCGCGACGAAGATTCGTGACGAACTGCTCTCGCAGGCGGTCGACGCCAAACGCGGCAACCTCGTGGCGGACTACGGGGGCACCGAGGTCGACGCGGCGCTGTTGCAGGCGGTCACCTTGCGGCTGCTCTCGCCTGAAGACCCTCGCATGCACGCGACGGTGGCGGCGGTGCGCGCTGACCTGGAACACAACGGCTGGTTGCGTCGGTACCGCACGGATGACGGCCTGGGCGTGCCGAGCGTGGCCTTCAGCTTGTGCACGTTCTGGCTCATCGAGGCGATGGCGCGGCTGGGTCATCCGGAAGAAGCGCGCGCGTTGCTCGACAAGGTGCGCGATGTGAAGTCACCGCTGGGGTTGCTCTCGGAAGACCTGGATCCGGTCACCGGCGTGATGTGGGGGAACTTCCCGCAGGCGTATTCGCACGTGGGCTTGATTCACGCCGCGTTCGCCGCCGCGCCGAGGTGGTCCGAGTTCGGGACTTGAGAGCTACAACTTCAACTTCAACGTCGTGGTCTGGTTCGCCTTGATGTCGACCTCGATGGTCGTCTTCAACTTGCGCTCGTCATTGACCAGCACCAACCGGTGACGCCCCACCGGAAACGGAACGCCCACCAGAGGCGTCTCGCCCAGGTTCTTCTTCCCGAAGATGACGTTCGACCAGGGCGAGGTCTGCAGCGACAACAACCCTTTCCCCTTCGGCGTCTTCACCGTCACCCGCTTGTTCACCTTCTCGGGCGCAGGCAACGGAGGCGCCGGTTCCACGAATGGAATGAACTCGGTCTCGGGCTCAGGCGGGGGCGCGGTCGGCCTGGCGATCACCACCACCGCGGGCACAGGCTCTACCTCGAGCACCGGCGCCGGCGCTGATGGCCACACCGCCGCCGCCAGCGCGACAGCCCCGAAGAACGCGAGCAGCCCTCGCGTGGCGAGCTTCCACCGGCGTCTACCGCGCGACGCCAGGGAGCTGCGGCTGCGTTCACCCACCCACAACGGGGGCTGCGAATCCGCCTCTGGCGCTTGCTCTCGGGTGGCCGGCGGAAAACACGACCCCATGAAGTGCGCGAGCGCTTCATTCGACGGAATGCTCTTCGCGTTGGCGTGCAGGTACGCGGTCAACGCGTCTCTGACCTCGGCCAACGAAGGGAACCGCTGAGAGGGCTCACGCGACATCATCTTCGCCACCAGCTCGCTCAACGCCTCGGGCACCGAAGGCTCGCGCTGCCGCGGCGTCTCGTAAGGCGCGGTGTCCATCGCCACCTTCCGGAAGAGATCCATCTCCTTGAGGGGTGGATAGAGCCGGGTGTGGGTGAGCATCTCGAACAGCAGCACGCCCAGGGAAAACTGATCAGCCCGCGCATCGAGCAGCTCACCGCGCGCCTGTTCTGGCGGCATGTACGAGAGCTTGCCCTTGAGCTGGCCCACCTCGGTCGCGTTGCTGCGGGTCGCCGCCTTCGCGATGCCGAAGTCGAGCAGCTTGGGCACGCCTTCGTACGTGACCATCAGGTTCTGCGGGGACACGTCGCGGTGGATGACGTTGAGCGGCCTGCCGTCTTCGCCCTGTTTGGTGTGCGCGTAGTAGAGCGCGTCCGCCACGTCGCGCGCGATCTTGAGGGCCAACTCGACGGGGAGACGCTGCTGCGCCCGGGTGACCGCCCGCATCACGTGCTGCACGGTCTGGCCGTCGATGAACTCCATGGCCACGTAGAAGTTGTCTTCGCGTTCACCCAGCTCGAAGACCTGGCAGATGTTCGGGTGCGTCAACCCCGACATCAGTCGCGCCTCGTCGAGGAACATCGTCACGTACAGCGGCTGCTCGGCGATGGTGCCCGTCATGCGCTTGAGGGCGACCTTCTTCTGAAACCCCTGCGGCCCGTCGAGCGTCGCCAGCCAGACCTCGGCCATGCCGCCGACGGCGATCGGTCGAATCAAGATGTATTGAGCGAACCGCTGTTGGGCTTGAAACGGCACCACAGTCATCGACGCCGACGTTACTCCAGCCGGCGAGTAGGCTGCGCCCGTGATTCAAGCCACGGTGTTGGGGGTCTACCTGTTCAGCGCCGCGCCCGCGCAGCTCCGCGAGGCGACCCAGGCGTTGGACGACCTCCAGTACCAGGTGGCGTTGAGCCGGTTGCCCGCTGAGACGAACATCGAGGCGTGGCGCCGTGAAGAGGTGACGCAGTGGTTCTCTACCCGGGCGCTCGCGTTGTTGGGCCTCAAGCGCGAGGCCGAAGCGCGGCAGGCTTTTGAGCGGCTGTTTTCCATCGCACCGGAATGGGCGCTGCCTGATTCATACGGTCCCCGGGTGCGCACCTTCGTCTCGGCGGCGCATGCAGAAGCGGTGCGCAGTGGCAGCATCTCGTTGCGCTTCGAAGGCGGCCTGTTGCGCGCGAGCGCCGATGCGTTCGGGTATGCGCGTCAGCTCGAGCTCTTTTGGCGCGAGCCCGGCGGGCCGACTCGAAGCGCGACCTTGCCTCTTCAGGAAAGGCAGCCCGCACCCTGGCCTCGCGAGAAACGCCTCGAGGTGTGGGGCTGCGTGCTCGGCCTGGAGAAGTCGACGCTCAGTGAGTGGGGCTCGCAGGACGCGCCCATTCGGCTGGAGCCGCTGGCGGTGGTGAACGTGGAAGGCCCTCCGCCTTCACGCGTGCTGGGTGGGCTGGGCCTCGTGGGCCTCGCGGCGGGCGGCGCTGCGTTCATCAGCGCAGGCGTCGGCACCGGGTTCGCGCTCAGCTCGCAGGAAGCAGAACGCACCCGCTCGAACGCCACGCGCGACGGCGACGGGCGCATCACCTCGATCCTTCAGCGTGACGCCTTCGCGCTCGATGCGCGGGTGCAGCGTGAAGCGGGCACGGCCACCGTGTTCTTCGTGACCGCCGCCGCGCTGGTGACGGCGGGCGTGGGCCTGGTGTTGTTCGATCGCCTGCGCGTGGTGCCGGCGCCTGGTGGCGTGATGATCAGCCTCCCGCTCGATGCGTGGTTTGGCGTTGCGCAAGGTGCTCGATGAAGCGGGCTGCCATCGCCTCGCTGGTGGTGCTCGCGTTCGCGTGCGGCAAGACGGTCTTCTCCACCGAACGTTTCGCCTGCAGCGCGTCGGCTGAGTGTGCAGACGGTTTTCAATGCCGCGGCGGCGAATGCCTCAGTGGTGAAGTGCCTGACGCCAGCGTGGGGCCCCTCGACGGAGGCGCAGGCTCAGCGTGCAGCGCGGCCGCTGCGTGTGAAGGCACCTTGAGCTGCGTCGAGGGCGTGTGTTGCACCAGCGCCTGTGAGGGGCCGTGTGCTTCGTGTGCCCAGGGTACCTGCGTGCCGTTCCCCGCGGGAACGAAGGCACCTTCGTGCAACGCGTACGCGTGCGATGGGGTCTCGACTTCGTGCGCTACCGCTTGCACGCCCGTGACGGGCTGCAACAGCGGCTACACCTGCGTGGCGCCGACGTGCGGCCGGTGCTGGTCGTCGGTCAAGAGTGAGTTCAATCTGGCCGGCGATCCCGCATGGGAGCTGTCGGGTGCGTTCATCTCTGGCGGGCAGCTCTCCATCGCGGTCAGCAGCCGCAACGGCATGAGCAGCCTGAGCAGCGCGACCTCGACAGAGACGTTGCCGCTCGTCGGCTGCGCCGTGACGTTCGAGCTGACGGCGGCGCCCGCGGTGGTGGCGGGGTATTCGGGCCGCGTGGCGCTGCGGGCCGACAACCTCGTGCGGGTGCCTGCGTTCGGGTGGCAGTTCGATACGCGGGGTGTGGTGGCGAGCTGGGCGTTTGCGGACGGCGGGGTGGGGGAGCAGGTGGTGGTGCCTGCGGGCACGCAGCCTCCGCGGTGGCTTCGGTTGGAAGAACAGGGCGGGCACGTCGTGTGGCGGTCCCGGAATACGGGCGACTTCACGACGCTTCACTCGCTGCCCCACTCAGAGAGCCTCACGGGGATGAAGCTCGAGCTTTCGGGTGGGTTTCCGCCTCAGCCGGGCAACGAGCGCGTCAGCTTCTCAGTTGATTCACTCAATCTGTTCTCGCAGTGACCCTTTACGAGTCGGCCTGCACCTCGAAGGGCTGCTTCGCTTCGGTGCCCTGCGGCGCCATGTAGACGGCCTCCCAGTGATGACCGTCGAGGTCGTAGAAGCTGCGGCTGTAGGCGAAGGGCGCCTCCTGCTTCTCGGCGGCGGGCTGGCCGCCTTCGTTCAGCGCGGTGTCCACCAGCTCGTCGACCTCATCCCGGCTGACCGCTGAGAGCGCGAAGATGCCCTCGGTGCCCCGGGTTGCATCGGCGATGGGCTTTCGCGCGAAGTCCTTGAAGCGGTCTTCGTCGAGCAACATCACGGAGGAGTCGTCACCGATGATCATGCAGGTGGCATGCTCGTCGGTGAATTGGGGGTCGAAGCGGAAACCGAGCTTCTTGAAGAACCCGATCGACCGGTCGAGATCCTTCACGGGCAGGTTCACGAACATCTTTCGGGGCAGTTCAGTGGCCATGGCGTACCTCTCTTTGAAGTCGCTAACGGCGGCCCTGATTCATCGCCGTGCTTCACCGCCCGTTCGCCCGAGGTAGGCTCTTTGGCCATGCGCAGCCTCTGCTTCGTCCTGCTCTGGGCCTGCCTCGCCAGCGCGCAGGAGTTCGAGCTCGATCTCACCGAAGACCCCACCCCCGCGGTGCCCACCACGTTCCAGCCCACGCTGGCGTTGCTCGAGGTGGTGGCGGCCGGGGGCGACGAGGTGAGCGCAGGCCGCGCCCGGCAGCTCGAAGCCGAGCTCCTCGAGACCTTGCGCAAGGGTGGGCAGTTTCAATCGGTGCTCTCACCCGCAGAGGCGAAGACCCAACTGGGTGAGCTGCAGGCGAGCTGCGCGGAGCTGGCGTGTTTCAGGGCGGCCCGCGAAAAGTTGAAGGTGCACCGCGTCGCGCGCTTCACGGTGCAGCGGTCGGGGGCAGGCTCGTTGGTGACGATGGTGGGGTTCGATCCATCGTTGCCTGAGCTGGTGCGCTTCTCGTTCGACAGCGCTGAACGCGCGGAGAAGGTCTTCATGGGGGTCGCTGGCCGCACGCAGGCGCAGCGAGATCGCGACTTCCTCCGCAAGGCGCTGCCGGGTCTGCGCCCCGCGCTGCTCAAGCTGAGCACCGCGAACGGCAAGCTCATCATCGACAACCGGGATCCCGCGGTGACCGTGCTCGTCGACGGCGTCCCCGTCGGCACCGGCCGCGTCGAGACGGCCGCTCAACGCGGCGCGCGTACGGTCTCCATCGGGGGCTCCACCTACCAGCCGTTCTCGAAGACCCTCGAGGTCAAGCCCCTGGAGACCGCCCAGGTCGAGGTGCGCCTGGTCGCCAGGCCCCTCGAGCGCGTGGTGGCGCAGAGCTCGTCGAGCGTGACCGTCGGCCGCCGCCCCGGTTTGTACCTGGCGATCGCCGGCGCGATCGCCGCGGGCGTCGGCGTGGGGCTGGGTCTCTCGACTCAAAGTGTGCAGCAGCGCATCGATGCAGGTGGCAGACCGGTGGCGGTCACCCGCGCCGAGGCCCTCGACGCGTCGACGAACGCCGTGTTGGCCAACGTGCTGGTCGCAGGTGGCGCCGCGCTGGCCGTCGGAGGAATCACCTGGGTGCTGCTCACGCCTGCCGCGCGGGTGGACACCAACGCGGCAGAGCCTTCTGAGAGCGCCGGGCCTTCAGGGTGGATGCTTTCCGTCGGAGGAACGTTCTGATGCGCCCCATTTCCCGCCTCGCCGTCCCGCTGTGCTTAGGGGTGCTCATCGGCATGTCCTGCCAGTTCACCTTCCGCGACGACCTCGTCTATTCCTGCAAGACCACCGCTGATTGTGGCCGCGGGGCTTTCGTGTGCCTCGCGGGCGCGTGCTGTTCTTCGAGCGGCGACGAGGTGTGCGGCGATGGCGTCGACAACGACTGTGACGGCCGCGTCGATGGTGACGAAGGCCGCGTGATGGAAGTGTGCAACGGCCGCGATGACGACTGCGACGGGCTCTTTGACGAGGGGTTCGATCTTCAGCAGAGCCCGACCCACTGCGGCGCCTGCGGCTCGAGCTGCGACCTCGCGACGCAGCGCTGTGTCTCGGGCACCTGTGGCCCGCGCGCCGAGACCGACTGCGGCAACGGGCTCGATGATGATCAGAATGGGCAAGCCGACTGCGCCGATCTCGGCTGCAACTTGATCGCCTGCGGCACGGCGTGTCTGTGCCAGGGAGGGCGCAAGGTCGAGCAGGTCTGCGATGACGGCGTCGATTCCGATGCCGACGGCGCGCTCGATTGTGCCGACCCCGACTGCGCCAACCAGGTCTGTGGCACGGGCTGTACCTGTCTCAACGGCGTGCGGCGCGAGACCAACTGCGCAGATCAGGTCGACAACGATACAGACGGCGGCGCCGACTGTGCGGACCCCGGGTGTGCCGGTCAGTTCTGCCTGGCCAACAGCACGCAGCGCTGCATGGGCAGCGCGTGCCTCTGCAACGGGGGCCCGGTGGTGGATGAGGTGGCCGCGCTCTGCGGTGATTCCGTCGACAACGACTGCGACAACCTCACCGACTGCCGCGAGACCGCGTGTGACACCCAGTCGTGCAGCCCCGATGGCGGCGCCGATTGTCTCTGTGCGGGCACGACCAGGGCCGAGCGTGCGTGCGGCAACCTGGGCGATGACGATGGTGACACGTTGATCGACTGCGCGGATCGCACCGATTGTCCCGAGATGTCGGTCTGCACCGCCGTGCTCGGCGCCCTCACCCGCACCGGCCGCTGCGGCGCCGCGGGAACCTGCGCCGTGGAGTTCTGCTTCGACGGCGCTGACAACGACGGCGACTCACAAGTCGACTGCGTCGATGCCGACTGCGACACGCTCTCCTGCCAGGCCGATGGGGGCGCTGACTGCCAGTGTGCCAACGCACGCAAGGTGGAAATGAACTGCGCCGACCGCGCCGACAACGACGGTGATGCGCAAGCAGACTGCGCCGACTTCGCCGACTGCCCTCAAGGCACTGTCTGCCGGCGGAACAACGGTCAGCCTGGCGTGTGCCAGTCCAACCGGACCTGCAACTGACTGGTGGGGCTCACCAGCTCGCGCCGATGCCGAGCTTGAGGCGCGGATCCCAGCGGATGCGATCGCCGTAGTCGTTGAAGCCACCGCCAGCGCCGAGCTGAAAGGTGAAGTGTCTGCCGATGACGAAGTTGTAGCCGAGCGCGGCCCCGAGGCCCCAGGTGAAGTCGCGCGAGGTGTCGTCGTTACCGTCGAGAATCGCGCCTGCGTTCACGTACGGCCCAATCCACAAGCCGCCGGGCGCGGGACGGATGAAGTGAAATCGAAAGCCGATTTCAGGCGCGATCGCCACGTCGTAGGGCCGGGCGTCGTCGAAGAGGCTGCGGAAGGTCGTCACGGCCAGCCCGAACGTGACGCCGAACCAGGGCGCGACGCCACGCTCGTATTCCAGCGACAACACGCCCTGAAACAGGTCGCCGGGGTTGATGAGCAGCATGTTGCGGCGCGGCTCGCGTTTGTTGAAGAGGAGGTCAGTGTCAGCGAGCGCGACGCTCGAGGTCAGGGCGGCAATCGTGGTCAGCGTGAGACAAAGTCGGCGCATGGTGAATCCTCGTGTGGTGTTCGTGCCCGAAGTCCGCACGAAGGCTTGCGGCCACTCGAGAGCAACAAGAATGCCGCCAGCCGTTTGCGCACCGCTCACGAGCCTCGTCGGGAACGCAGTTCCTGCGGAGGAACCGCGGTTGCACGGAAAGGCCTCTTCAAGGAGCTGACATGCCCGAAAAAGAGAC
>JAYVFP010000001.1:0-114647 GCA_043773025.1 Archangium sp. | reverse complement strand
GCCGAAATAGAAATGACTCCAATCACCGGTCTCCCCGAGCGCAGTCGAGGGGGCACTTACCGCCCGAAGGCGAGGTAATCCCTCGACTGCTCTCGGGATGAGCGGTGAGCGCTCCTTATTTCGATCAACCTTGCGAGCCCAGTCGAGGGGGCACTTGCAGGTGCGAAGGTGAGGCAATCCCTCGACTCCGCTTTGAGATGCTGCTCCTGCGGCTCGAACACGGGACCCCAACGACTCGTCTGCGACGCAGAGCCTATTCTTTCGCAGTCTCGATTCCGAGCACGGCAGCCAGGCGGCCTTCGGCTGCGGCGAGCTCGACCTTGCGCACCTCGAGCTGGGCCCGTGACTGCGCGGCGCCCGACATCGCGAAGAAACGTTTGCTGTCGATGTCGCTGACCTCGAGGCTGGTGGAGAAGCCAGCCTGGTACGCCGAGTCGATCTGCTTCTGCGCGCGCGAGGCCAACGAGGCCTGCGCTTCTGCCTGGGTCAACGCCACCTGCGCCGCCACGAGGTTGGTCTTCGCGCCGATCCAGTTCGCCTTCGCCTTCGCGCGTGAGCCTTCGTACTTCGCGCGTGACTCGATGGTCTTGGCGTCGTTCTCGTGCAGCGCCACGTAGCGCTGACCGCGATCGTAGAGCGTCCACTGCGCGGCGACGATGCCGTCGACGATGAAGTTCGTGCCCGCGAAACCCTTGTTCGAGTTGTAGCTGCCCTTGGCCTGCGCCACGACCGACGGCAGCCACGAGAGGCGGTCGAAGCGGTTGAACGTCTCCTGGCTCTCCAGCCCGCTGCGGTTCGCGCGCACCAGGTAGGTCGAGTCCCACGGGGAGGTCGACTCGTCGCTGGCCGTCACTTCGAAGTGCGTCGGTGCGCCGTCGACCGGCCGCACCGGTTCGCCCACCAGCGCCTCGAGCATCGCCAGCAGGGCGACGCGTTGCCCCTGCAAGGTGGCCAGGGTGGCGCGCGCCTGAGCGGTCTCCGACTGCGCGCGGAGCACGGCGATGTCGGTGGCCACGCCCATCTGCTGCTGCGCAGTCGCGTCTTTCTCACGCTTGAGGGCCACGCGCTCGGCATCACGGGCCGCCTCTTCGATGGCCGAGAGTCCTTCGACGCCCAGATAGAGCCGCGCCACGCCCAGCAGCACCTGCTCACGCGCTTCGAGGCTGCCGTACTTCGCGGCCTGGTTGGCCTGGTCTGCCGCGGGGAGCAGGAACATCTGCGGCGCGAAGAGGGTCTGGGTGACCAGCAGCGAGCCGTAGAGCGAGTTGCGCGCGACGATGGTGGTGGGCGTCAGCTGCCCCGAGGCCGCGTCGGAGAAGCCTTGCTTCACGCCGGCGATCACCTGCTCATTGGGCGGGCCGGGGACGCCGTAGGCGGGGCCTGCGCCGCGGATCGACGCGTCGATGACGCCTTCGAACGCCTGGATGAAGGCGGAGGGATCGAACTTCTGCTCAGTGGAGGTGTGCACGTAGGAGACGCTCGCGGTGATCTCCGGGAGCACGGCCGAGAAGACCAGGCGCGCTTTGGCGGCAACCTGCTGCGCGGCAGCTCGGGCGGCGGCGAGGTCGGTGCTCTTCTCGTTGGCGAGCTTGAGGACGTCGGCCAGCGCCATCGGTTTTCGGGTGGCGACGTAGGCTGCTTCGAGATCGAAGGTCGCGGCGACCGAGGTGGGCAGCGGCACCTCGGCAAAGGCGGAGGTCGCCAGCAGCAGCAACAGCGCGACCGCCCTCTCCCCGACCCTCTCCCCCGCGGGGGAGAGGGAGCTTTTGGAATTTTGGGAGTCTGTGGAGTTTGCGGCGTGTGTCTTCATGGCGTCACCACTTCGGTCGTCCCCGGGACTGGCTCGACGACGGCGTCCTTTTGAATGCGCAGGCGCTTCGGGGTCAGCTTCTCGAACACCGCGAAGACGAGCGGCACCACGAACAAGGTGAGGAACGTCGAGGTGAGCACGCCGCCGATCACGGCGATCGCCATGGGCGCGCGGAACTCGAAACCCTGCCCCCGGCCCAACGCGGTCGGCACCATGCCGATGGCCATCGCCGCCGAGGTCATCAGAATCGGGCGAAGCCTCCGCGGGCCTGCGCTCAAAATCGCCGCGTTCAGCTCCTGACCGTCACGCAGGTTCTGCAACATCTGGTCGACCAGCAGAATGGCGTTCTTGGTGACGAGGCCCATCAAGAGGATGAGCCCAATCATCGCGCCCAGCGTGATGGACCAGCCGGTGACCACCAACGCGAGCAACGCGCCGACCAGCGCGAGCGGCACCGACACCATGATGGTGAAGGGGTGCTTGAAGCTCTCGAACTGAGAGGCGAGCACCATGTAGACGAACGCGAACGCGAGCACGATCACCAGCAGGAAGGCCGAGTTCTGCTCGGCGAGCACCTTCATCTGCCCGTCGTAGAACAGCGAGTAGCCCTCGGGCGGCGGCTCGGCCTCGAGGCGGGCCTTCAGCGCGTTCGCCACTTCACCCAGCGACGCGTTGGCCGAAGGTGACGCGAGCACCATCGCCCGGCGCTCCCGGTTGAAGTGTTCGATGACCGAAGGCGTTTCTTTGATCGACAACGAAGCGACGTCGCCGATGGCGCGCGGGCCCGAAGGCGTGAAGACCTCCAGCCCGGCGAGCGACTCGGGGTTGGCGCGATCCTTCTCCTGCAGGCGCACCACGATCTCCGTCTCCTGGCTGCCCTGGCGCAGCTTGCCGGCGACCTGGCCGTTCATCGCCATGCGCAGCTGCATGCCCAACGCGGCAGCAGACAGCCCGGTGTCACTGGCGCGCGCTCGATCGATGTCGATGGCGAGCTCGGGTTTGGGCGGGTTGGTCACCACGCGGATGTCGCCGACCATGGGCAGCCCGGCCCTGGTCTTGAGGCTCTTCATCACGTCTGCGATGCGGTTGGCCTCGTTGGTCAGGCCCTCGAACTCGGGCCCCATGACGTAGATCATGATGGGGAAGAAATCGCCCAGGCCCTCGATGTCGGGCGGATCGATGATGGCGATCTCGGTGGCGGGCAGCGCACTGAGCCGATCCCGCGCGGCCTGCTTCAAGTCCACCAACGTCAGCGCCCGCTCGGCGCGCGGCTTGGTGAGCACGCGGAAGCGCACCATGTTCGCGTCACCACCCATGCCGTTCGGGTCGGCGCCGACGATGGCGTAGATGTCGGTGACGTCGGGCAGCGCGCGCAGCATCTCTTCGGCCTGCACCGCGCGCGTCTGGCTCTCCGAGACGGAAGAACCCTCGGGGAGCTTGAGCTGAACGATGATGGCCGCGCGGTCTTGCGGCACCATGAAGTCGTTGCCCAGCGTGCTGGCCGCACCCAACGAGCCCGCGATGATGACCAGGGTGATCAACGCCGTCTTCCAGCGGTTGAGCAACGTCCAGCCCAGCAGCCTTCCGTAGAACCGCTCGGTGGCCTCGAAGAGCTTGCGCAGGGTGCGCGCGACCGCGTTCTCCTTGCTGTGACCATCGGGGCCGAGCGCCTTGCTGAAGCGCGCGCTGAGCATCGGGTCGAGCGTGAAGGAAATGAACATCGAGATGATCACGGCGGCCGAGATGGTCAGGCCGAACTGCTTGAAGAACATGCCGACGATGCCGGGCATGAACGCGACGGGAATGAAGACGGCCACCAGGGAAAGCGTGGTGGCGAGCACGGCGAGGAACACGTCTTTGGTGCCATTGCTCGCGGCCGACGCAGGCGACTCACCCTGCTCGAGCCGATGGGTGATGGCTTCTCGCACCACCACCGCGTCGTCGATGAGCAGGCCGATCGCCAACGACAGCGCGAGCATGGTCATCTGGTTGAGCGTGTAGCCGAGCGCGAACATCACGAAGAACGTGCCGATGACCGAGGTGGGCAGCGCCAGCGAGCTGATGATGGTGCCGCGCAGGTCGAGCAGGAAGATGAGGATGATCAACACGGCCATGAAGCCGCCGAAGATGAGGGCGATCCACACCTCCTTGGCGTTCTCTTCGATCAGGATCGACGAGTCGATCAGCACCGAGGCGCCGAAGCCGTGACCCATCTGCGGGGTCAGCTCGAGAATGCGCTCCTTGACGATGCGCGCGACCTCGACGGTGTTGCTGCCGGGCTGCTTGACGATCTCCATGATGACGGCTTCTTTGCCGTTCAAGCGCGCGATGGTGCGGCGGTCGGCCACGCCATCGGTGACGGTGGCGATCTCGTTGAGCAGCACCTGCGTGCCCTGCTGCGTGTTGCGCGCGATGGGTAAGCTGGCGATGTCGTCGACCGTCTTGAACTGGCCCAGGCTGCGTACGGTCAGCTCGGTGGGGCCCAAATCGAAGCGGCCCGCGGGCACGTCGACGTTCTCCATGCCCACGCGCTCGGCGACCTGCGCGGGCGCGACGCCGGCCGACTTCGCCTTGTCGAGATCGACGTCGATGCGGATCTCGCGTTGATCGCCGCCGATGGTGCGCACCTGCGCCACGCCTTCGATCTGCGCGAGCGAAGGCTCGATCTTGTCCTTGATGAGCTGGCGCAGCTCAGTGCTGTCCATGTCGGCGTTGACGGCGTAGGTGAGAATGGGCGCCGCCCCGATGTCGATGCGGCTGACCTTGGGCGCGGTGACGTCGCGGGGCAGGTTCTGCACGGAGGCCACCTTGTCGCGCACTTCCTGAACGGCGCGATCGAGCGGCACGCTCAGCTTGAACTGCACGAAGACGAGGCCCACGTTCTCGCGGGAAAAACTCTGGATGGTGTCGACGCCTTGAATGCCGGCGACCGCGTCTTCCAGCGGCTTGTTCACCTGCGCTTCGATCTCTGAAGGGCCTGCGCCCCGGTAGACCGTGGTGATGGCGACGAAGGGAAAGCTGACGTCGGGGAAGAGATCGGTGCCCAGGCGCGAGACGCCCAGCAGCCCCAGCACGATCAACAACAACGACATCATCGTGGTGAAGACGGGCCGTTTGATGGAGAGATCAGACAGAGTCATGCGCCCACCGTTCGCATCGAGCGCAGTTGCGATGCCGCTTGCCGCGCGAGCAAAGGTAATCCCTCGACTTCGCTCGGGATGACCGGTTGGTTGTTCCTTCGGGTGAAGTCGAAAGCGATGCCAGTCGCTGCTCGGGAGGAACGGTGGGCGCTGTTCGCTCTTGAAGTGACGAGGCTCATCGCTGAGTGACCTTGGTGCCGTCGACCAGCGCCGACGTCGGGTAATCCACCACCTGCGTGACCGGCGTGGAGGTCGTGACGGTCACGGTGGTGTTGCCCCGCTCCATCACCTTGACCGGCACACGGCGCAGCGCACCCGCTTCATCCACCGAGAAGACGTGTTCACCGCCCGAGGTGCCCAGCGCGGTGGAAGGAATCATCACGGCGGCCTTCGGCTCACCCAGCGAGATGGTGACGCGCGCGAGCGTGTTGGCCACGAACCGGCCATCGGTGTTGGGCACGGTGATCTCGAGCGGCACACGGCGCGTCTGCGGATCTGCCGAGGGCAGCACCACCTTCACCACCGCGTCGTCGGAGGCAGCGCCTGAGCCCGTCGCCTCGACCCTCACCTTGAGGCCCGCCTTGATCGACTCGCGCACCTTCTCGGGCACGGTCACCTTGAGCACGAGCGGGTCGAGCTGCATCAAGATGAAGACCGGCATGCCCGGGCCCACCATGCCGCCCGTGTTGTCGGGGGCGTCGACCACGGTGGCCGCGAACGGCGCGGTCAGAAAGTGCCGGCGTTGGCCTGCGCGGGCTTGCGCCACACCGGCTTGCGCCTGGGCGACCTGGGCCCTGGCGGCCTTCGCCTGCGCGTCGGTCTGCTTGAACTGCAGGTCGGACACGCTGCCTTCCGCCTTCAACTTCTCGTTGCGGCTGGCCACGTCGAGCGCGAGCGCTGCGCCTGCTTCGGCGGCCATCAACCCGGCTTCGGCCTGTGCGACCTGCGCGTTGATGATCTCCGTGTCGAGGTTGCCCAGTGACTGGCCGTTCTTCACCAGCTCACCTTTCGTCACGCGGCTGACGGTCAGGCGCCCACCGACCTCGAAGCCCAGCGGGAGCAAGCGCGAGGGGCCGAGCTGGCCGGTGACCGCTTCGCGCGAGCTGGCGGTGACGGGCCGGGCCGCGACGATGCGGACCTTCGGTGCGTTGACGGGGCCCTCGGCGAGGGCGGTGACGGCGAACAGGGTGACGAACACAGCGGTCAGACGGGTCATGCGGCTTTCCTGGTGAGACAAGGTCGCGGAGGTCAACGGCGCCTCCGTTTGGAGGGGGCAGCGGGTACAGAAGTCGCGCGGCTCGCGCGCAGGGGCGGGGGGCGGCGCGCCGTGCTGGCGCGTTGACGCCGGAGGCTGGCCGAGATGGCGCCGTCTCCGATGACGCGGTGGAGCGAATCGACCCAGGCCTTGAAGTCGGGCTTCAAGGTGAGCGTCAGCATGCGCCGAGCCATCAGCAGGAAGCTGCCGACCATCGTCCAACCGAACAGCTCGGGCGGCACGTCATCACGCAGCAGCCCCGCGCGTTGCAACACGAGGCAGCTGCTCTCGACGCGCTCCACTTCGCGATCGAGCATCGTCCACATCACCGTCTCGAACGGGGTGCCCTGACTGCCGCGCAGCAGCACATCGACGACGTCGCGCCACTCCCAGAGGATCTCGAGCACCTTGAGGTCGGCACAGACGTCGAGCTCGCGCAGCTCGGCGATGAAAGGCTCCGGGCTTCCTGTGCCGGGCATGCCCTGGCTCATCAGCTCGATGTACGCGAACTCCCGATCGGTGTGGATGCGCTCGAACTGGGCCTCGAGCGCGTCGACCAGTTCGCGGAAGAGCGCCTCTTTGCTCTCGAAGTGCAAATAGAACGCACCCTTCGACAGCCCGCTGGCATGGGTGATGTCTTCGATGCGGGCCTTCTGAATGCCAGAGCGCACGAACTCGCGTCGCGCGGCGGCGATCAGGGCACTGCGGGCGAGGGGATCTCGGGGGCGAGCCATGGCGGGGGTCGAAGTGACGGGTGTTAATAACCCGGTGGTCAGGAATGCAAGTCATTCCTGAATTTGGGGTCACTGACTTGCGAAACCGGGGCTCGAGCGGCCGGTAAGTTGCGGGCACGCCGGGGGGAACTACCTTGGCCCACATGCGAACTCTGGCTCCTGCTCTCGCGCTCTGTTTGGTCGCCTGTGGTCCCCAGTGGGTGGACTATCAGCCGACCACCTCTTCGCGCTGTCTGTCTCTGACCGAGCCGTCCGGGGGGCTGACCTCTTCGTTGCCCTCGCGCGTGGGCTGGATGTTCAAGGTCGACACCTGCAGCAACGAGCCGGTGTCGGGGCTGTCGGCGACGCAGTTCGAGATCTTCGAAGACGGCAAGAAGGTGAGCGCCTACGAGTCGCAGCAGCGGGTGGCGCCGAAGGGTGAACGGTTTCGCCTGTACTCGGTGGTGTTGCTCGACCTGTCGGGTTCGATGCTGCGCTCGGGCGACTTTCCCCAGGTGCAGGCCGCCGCGGGGCGCTACCTCGACGAGGCGTTGGCCGGTGGCGGCGATGGTCACCGCATCGCGCTGATGACCTTCGATGGCCGGCAGGAGCCTCAGTTGCTGGTGAACTACACGTCGGATCGTCTCGCGCTCCGGGCGGGGCTCGACTCGTTGTCGCAGACGGAGTGCCGCGCGTCGAGCGAGTGCGTGGGCTTCAGCGACCGCCGCACCTGTGCGGGTTGGCGCTGCGTGGACGACTCGACGAACCTGAACGGCGCCGTGGTCTCGACGCTCAGCGCGTTGCAGGCGCAGCTGGCGATGAGCGACGTGCCCTGGCGCGATGGCGCGGTGGTGCTGTTC
The DNA here is from genome assembly GCA_043773025.1 of Archangium sp. Taxonomy (GTDB): domain Bacteria; phylum Myxococcota; class Myxococcia; order Myxococcales; family Myxococcaceae; genus Archangium_A. The sequence continues at coordinate 106,869 of JAYVFP010000001.1, read as the reverse complement.
ACCGATGGCACTGATCAAGCGGCGCGGGTCACCTCTTCAGAGGCGCAGAAGGCCGTGCTGAGCGCAGGCCAGCACGTGTTCACCATCGGGCTGGGCGGCGAGGTCGATGAGGGCGCGCTCAAGGCGCTGGGCAAAGACGGCTACTGGCCGGTCTCGAAGGCCGAGCTGCTCGACGCCGCGTTCGTGGAGATCGCGGGCCGGGTGGCGCGGCTGGCAAACCGGTTCTACGTGCTCGAGTACTGCAGCCCCAAGCGCAGCGGCACGCACACGCTCAAGGTGGTGGCCACCATCGACACGGCGAAAGAAGGTGTGCTGGTCGGTTCGTTGTCAGGTCAGTTCGACGCGACCGGGTTCAGCAGCGGCTGCGAGCTCTGAGCCCCAATGAAAGCGGAACCGGTAGCAGCGGACGGCTGGCCGAGGTGGAGCGCCCCAGATCAAGGCGCAACCGGAGCCGGCGTGAGCTGAGCCTCGCCCCGGAGCTTCTTGCTGACGGCCCACTTCTTCAAGCCGAGCAGCACCAGCTTGGTCTTCGGGCCTTCGAGTTGAATACCAGCGCTGAACACACCTGCGTGCACGAGCGCGTTGCCCCACGGCTCGAGCCGTTCGTCTGACGTGCTCACCTCGCGCAGGGTCATGGCGGCTTCGGCGCGCACCGTCTGCGAAGTGAGAATGAGCTTCGGGAGATCGATGCCCTCTTCCTTCACGGTCATCTCGGCGGTGGCCTTCATGTTGGGCGAGTTGGTGATGAGGTTGAGCGCCCTGGGCAGCGGGAGGTTCGCCGAGACGATGGCGAGCAGCGGCTGAAGGTTCGAGGCGCCCACGCCGAACTTCGCAGACCACTGGGTCTTGCCCTTGGGCGTGAAGACGGCCTGCTCGGCGACGGCCTTGACCCACAGCGGCCAGGTCTTGCCCTCGGCCTCGAGGGTGGCCTCTTCGATGGCCACGCTGCTTCCCGAGAAGTCGAGCGCGCCGCTGTCGAGGTTGAGCGAGCGCACCTCGCCGTGCACTTGAAGCTTGCCGGTGACGGTGGCGCTGCGGTTCTTGACCGAGACGGAGCTCGCGGTCACCTCGATGCTGCCGCGGCCCCGGGCTGACTCGGCGTCGAGGAAGATTTTTCCTTCGATCTCTCCCTTGCCGTCCACGACACGGAGGCCCGCACCGCCGGGGATGAACTGGTTCAGATCGCGCAGCTCCTTGACGCGGCCACCGTTCAAGATGAGCTGCGCGTCGACGGAGTCGATCTTCGTGAGGTCGACTCCGCTGCTGGCGAGCACCGCGAACCGATCGGCCTCGGCGAGCTTTTTTCCGTCACGCTGCTTGAGCGCCGCCTTCGAGATTTCCACGCCGACCGCGAGCTTTCCTTTGTCGGCTTTGGCTTTCACTGCCGCGGCGCCGGAGATCTCCACGTAGGGAATGCGCATGGCCACACGCGGGGTGGAGAAGCTGAGCTTCGAGTCGTCGGCGATCACGCCTCGTTCGATTTTGACATCGACCTCCAGCGGTCCTTCGACGCCGCTGGCCCTCAAGGTGGAAAGCCCCTTCACGTTGGTGAGATAGCCGTTGAGGAAGCGGGGCTCGACGGTGGCGGACAGCTGCAGCTGTGCGTCGAGGTTTCGCAGCGACTCGAAGGTGGTGTTGGCCAGATCGATCTCCCCGAGGTCGACGTCGAGTGCGATGCGCTCGATGGGAATGAGGTTCGGCTCGACGGCGAGCCGGGCCTTCGCGTCGGCGAAGTGCACCGCGCCGAGCTTCAGCCGACTGAAGGGCTTGTAGAGCATGCTGCCGGTCAGCTCAGCGTCGCCGTTGTAGCGCTGACGTTCGATCCACACTTCACGCAGGTGGTGGATGTGGAGACGTTCGAAGTCGAGCAGCAGTAGCGGGCCCAGAGGTTTCGCCTTCTCCTCGGGGGTGATCATCGCGCTCTCGTAGCCTTCGATGGGCGGGAGATCGCCCAGGTACTTCTCGAGCTCGCTGCCTGCTTCGACACGCGGGCGGAGGTGAACGATGACGCCGTCGGCTTCGATGTCGGTGGCGTGAAAGTGAAGGTTGGCCAGCGTGAGCAGGTGGAGATCGCCGTGAACCCGGTCGGCGGTGACCATGAACTGCACCAGGTGGTCCTGCGTGGAGAGCTTGAAGCCTTTCACTTCGATCTCGCCGGGAATCAAGGTCCACGCGCGGTCGTAACGGATCTGAAACAGCGTGGGGTCGACGTTGAGGAGCTTCTCGCCGTACGACGACGCGAGCACCGCATTGACACCTCCGTAATAGAGGGCCAGCAGGGCGATCAGGCCCACGATCACGACGCGGAACAGCTTCTTCATGTGCGTTGCCCTGAGTTGGAGCGTTTCTCTAACCGGGCGCCGGACTCAACGCTCAGATGGAAGGTGGTGTTGGATGGCCCCCATGGTGCTCGAGGCGCGGAGGCCCTCGGCGCCGGCGAGGTCCTTCCGGCTGAGTACTGGATGAGTACACGCGTGTACTCATCCAGTACACGCCAGGAACAGGTGACCCGGACCCCACCTCGTCACCTGCGCATCCACGCCCGAAGTCGAGAGGCCAGGACGCAGCGAGCAACGCTCGAGCACCTCAAAAGACCACCCTCTTCAGGGCCCATTGCCTGCACTGTCACACCCGCATGCAATGACCAACTCGGGGGCGTCCATGCAAACCATGTTGGTGATGATGCAGTTGACCTCGGCGTTGGATCGACACTTGTCGAAGGTCACCCGAAGCGCGGGTCTGACAGCCCACGACGCGCTCATTCTGGGCTGTCTCGCAGACCGGCCGGGGATCCCGGCGAGCCAGGTCGCCTTGAAGGCCAGCCGTTCGCGGCAGAACCTGCAGCGCTCTCTGGAGCGTCTCGAGGAGAGAGGCTTCGTCGAGCGCTGCGAATCCTGCATTCGAAAACGCGCTGCCGGCTGGGCGCTGACCGAGACGGGTCAAGGACTCTGGGCGGAGATCGGGAGGGGTTTCGCTTCACAGGAACGTGAGCTCACCCACCGCGGACTCGTCACCCGGAACTACCTCGACGCCGTCAAGCACCTCACCTTCGAGCTGCTCAAGCCCAAGGCCTACGACTGGAGCACCACCGGCCTGCTCGACATTCCCCAGCCAGAAAAGATCCCTGACTGGGATTTGTGAACCTTTTCCGTTTGCGATTACGGCGCGGGCTGAGTGACCGTGCTCGCGTCGAGGTTCACCGCGGTCTGCGCGAGCAGCCGCCCGTTGACCGACGCACCCGTCGCCAGGGTGATCGCGGTCTTCGACAAGATGATGCCTTCGGCGTGCGCCGTGGTGTTCAGCTCGACGCGGCCGGCGACCTGCCAGTACACGTTCTTCGCCTGCACGCCGCCCGAGAGCACCACCCGAGCGCCGCTGCTCATGGTCAGGTCCTGGTCGATCTGAAAGATGAACACTTCATTCGCCGTCCCTTTGAGCGTGACGTTGGTCGGAATCAGCAGCCCGGTGCCCCACTTGTAGACGCCCGCGGTGAGCGTCATGCCGCCGATGTTGCCGGCGCCCAGCTCGGTGGTGCTGGCGGGCCGCCCGGCCGCGGCGGTGAAGGCGAGCTCCATGTCGCCGACCGCGGTGGTCAACCGAGCCGGCGTCGGCGAGGTGTAGTCAGAGGCGAAGATGTTCCCGGTCACCTGCGGCGAAGTGGAAAAGGTGTTCGTCGCATCGGAGACCAACGAGAAGCCGGTGATGAAGGTCGCCGCGGCCGGGCTGAGGCCGACTTCGCCGGTGATGACCGAGCTGGGCACCGTCGAGATGCCGCTCTTGGCGAGAATCGCGAACGTGCCCGCGCCTCCCAACGGCACTGAGCTGGTCTGGGGGTTGCCGCCGTCAGGCAGCTTGCCGGCGTCGCCGGACATCATGGAAGAAGGGTCGCACGCGGTGGCGAAGGAGAGAACGACGAGAGCAGCGATGAGGTGTTTTGCGGTGTGCATGCGGCCTCCCTGAGCAGCTTTGGGGCCACCACCCGCACGGCTGCAAATGGACAGGTTTGGCGCACGTGCCAGCCGCCGCGCCCCATCACTGTGATGGAGCCGCCCCGTCGGGTTGATGCACCCGGGCAGCCCAAGCCACTGAGACCATGGCCCCCAGGCGTGGCCCGGATGCTGCTCAGTGGGGTCTGCATGAAGCTCAATTCCCCGACCACCGCCCTGAAGCTCTCCTCGGATGACGTCCTCGAAGCGCTGGGTCTCGAGCGCCGCCGCAGCCGTGGCCAGGACCTCGCCGTGGTGCTGCGCGCCGGGTTCGTGAGCCTTTCCACCCAAAGGCAGCCCGAGGTGGTCTCGTGAAGCGCGCGTCATTGGTGCTGGCCCTGGTGGGCGTGTTCGCCGGCTCCACGCCTGCGCTCGCGCACTCCGATACGCCCAACCTGTTGATCGTCAACGTGGGCGATCTGCTCGGCGGCGTGGTGTCGCTCGAATACGAACGCGCGCTGAGGCCCTGGTTCGGTCTGACTGCCGGGCTGTCGATCTACGCCTTCAACGGCGCCTTCACGCCCTTGAGCGGGCCTGGCTTCACCGGCGTCAACCCCGAGCTCGGCGCGCGGTTTCACTTCATCCGCGACGCACCGGGCGGGTTCTGGGTCGGACCGTACGTGAGCGCGGGCTACCTCTTTTCTGGAGGCTCGCGGCCTTTTGCCTGGGGTCTGGGCGCAGCGCTCGGGTACAACTTCATCTTCGGTCGCCACTTCACCTTTCAGCTCGGAGCCGGTGGCGGCTTCACCGACCTCGGTGACCGCCTGCACTGGGCGCCTCGCCTTCGTATTGGCCTCGGAGCGGCCTTTTGAATCAGCCCATGACCCTTCGACCAAACACACTCGAGAGCGCCGCCGACCTGCGGCGCGAAGAAGCGCTGCTCAAGACCGGTGCGTTGCAGAGCGCCATCTTCAACAGCGCCCACTTCTCGAGCATCGCCACCGATGAAAAGGGCGTCATTCAGATCTTCAACGTCGGCGCCGAGCACATGCTCGGGTACTCGGTGGATGAGGTTATCAACAAGATCACGCCTGCCGACGTGTCTTGTCCCGATGAGGTGATCGCGCGCGCGAAGGCGCTGAGCGTCGAGCTGGGCACCGAGATCAAACCCGGCTTCGAAGCCCTCGCCTTCAAGGCCTCGCGCGGCATCGAAGACATCTACGAGCTGACCTTCATCCGCAAAGACGGCAGCCGCCTTCCCTCAGTGGTCTCGGTCACCGCGTTGCGAGATCCGGCGGGCGCGATCATCGGCTACCTGCTCGTCGGCACCCACTCGGCCCGCGAACGCGCCGACGACGAGCTGGTCAAAGCCGGTGCCCTGCAGAACGCCATCTTCAACAGCGCCAACTTTTCCAGCATCGCCACCGATGAGAAGGGCGTCATTCAGCTCTTCAACGTCGGCGCCGAGCGCATGCTCGGGTACGCCGCGGCCGACGTGCTCAACACCATCACGCCTGCAGACATCTCCGACCCGGAAGAGGTGATCGCGCGCGCGAAGCTGCTGAGCCTCGAGCTGGAGACGCCCATTCGCCCCGGCTTCGAGGCGCTGGTGTTCAAGGCCTCTCGTGGCATCGAAGACATCTACGAGCTGACCTACATCCGCAAAGACGGCAGCCGCTTCCCCGCCATCGTCTCGGTCACCGCGCTGCGCGACGCCGGTGGGCGCATCATCGGCTACCTGCTCATCGGCACCGACAACACCGCGCGCAAGCAGGTCGAGGCCGAGCAGAAGAAGCTCGATCAGCGGCTGCGCGATCAACAGTTCTACACGCGCTCGCTCATCGAATCGAACATCGACGCGCTGATGGCCACCGACGCGTACAGCATCATCACCGACGTCAACAAACAGATGGAGGCGCTCACCGGCTGCACCCGCGACGAGCTCATCGGTGCTCCGTTCAAAAACTACTTTACCGACCCCGTTCGGGCGGAAGCCGGCATCAAGCGCGTGCTGCGTGAAAAAAAGGTGACGGATTACGAGCTCACCGCGCGCGCCCGCAGCGGCAAGGAGACGGTGGTCTCCGTCAACGCCACGACCTTCTACGATCGAGATCGCAAGCTGCAGGGCGTCTGGGCCGCGGCGCGTGACGTGACCGATCGCAACCGCCTCGACCAGGCGCTGCAGGAGAAGAACGTCGAGCTGGAGACAGCGCGTTCGCTGGCCGAGAAGGCCAACCTCGCCAAGTCTGACTTTCTTTCCAGCATGAGCCACGAGCTGAGATCGCCGCTCAACGCCATCCTCGGGTTCGCGCAGTTGATGGACACCGACAAGAAGCTGGCGACGGGCCAGAAAGAGAGCGTCGCGCAGATCCTCCAGGCCGGCTGGCACCTGCTCAAGCTGATCAACGAGATCCTCGATCTCGCGAAGGTGGAGTCGCGCCAGGTGCCGCTGTCGGAAGAGCCCGTCTCGTTGGCCGAGGTGCTCGCGGAGTGCCAGGGCATGATCGAGCCGCAAGCGCAGCAACGAGAGTTGGTGCTCGAGTTTCCCCAATTCGACGTGCCGTGTTTCGTGAAGGCCGATCGCACCCGGCTCAAGCAGGTGTTGATCAACCTTTTGTCGAACGCCGTGAAGTACAACCAACGCGCGGGCACGGTCGAGGTGACCTGCACGACCGTCAACGCAGGCCGTACCCGCTTGAACATTCGGGATACCGGGGCGGGGTTGCTGCCTGATCAGCTCGCGCAGCTCTTTCAGGCCTTCAACCGGTTGGGGCAGGAAGCGGGCGGAGAAGAAGGCACCGGCATCGGCCTGGTGGTGGCGAAGAGACTGATCGAGCTGATGGGCGGCACCATCGGCGTGGAGAGCACCGTGGGTGAAGGCTCGACGTTCTGGTTCGAGCTGCTCTCCGTGGCAGAGCCGTGCATGCCCTCGCACGACGAGACCACCCCCGCCGTGCTCTTGACCTCTTCGGGGGCGCGGCGGCAGTTGCTGCTCTACGTCGAAGACAACCCGGCCAACCTGAAGCTGGTCGAGCAGATCGTCGGCAGGCACCCGCAGCTGCGCCTGCTCACCGCGGTCAACGGAGACTTGGGCGTGGAGCTCGCGCGCTCCACCCTGCCCGACCTCATCTTGATGGACATCAACCTGCCGGGCATCAGCGGCTTCGACGCGATGAAGCTCATCAAGGCGGGCCCGACCACCGCGCACATTCCCATCGTCGCGGTGAGCGCCAACGCCATGCCGCTCGACGTGGAGCGTGGGCTGAAGGCGGGGTTCTACCGGTACATCACCAAGCCCATTCGCGTCAGTGAGTTCATGGAAGCGGTAAACATCGCGCTGGAATACGCCAACGCGAACCCAGGTCCCGGACGGCCGAAATGAACCTCTCCCCCCGTGTGTTGGCAGCGAAGATTCTGGTCGTCGACGATCAAGAGGCGAGCGTCGAGCTGATGGAGCAGATTCTTCGCAGCGCCGGCTACAAGTCGGTGCTCTCCACGTCAGACCCCGCAGAAGTGTACGAGCTCCACCGGCTTCACCACTTCGATCTCATCCTGCTCGATCTGAAGATGTTCCCGATGGATGGCTTCATGGTGATGGAAGGCCTCAAGACGCTGGAGCGCGATCGTGAGCTGCCCGTGATGGTCATCGCCGCGGAGCCTGCGCTCGAGGTGCGCGCGCTCGATGCGGGTGCGGGCGACTTCGTCAGCAAGCCGGTGCAGATAGAAGAAGTGCTCATTCGGGTGTGCAAGATGATCGAGCTGCGCATGATGGCGCTGGCGAAGAAGCCGTGACGCCCGAGGGCAAAGGCGGCCTGAAGCGTTGGGCGTTCGAAGTGATCGTGCGCTGGCGACTCTCCGAGCTGTAACAACCCTGTTGTCATGCGTCACAACAGGGTTGTTACAGCTTGAAGAGGAGGACCGGACCCCTGACCCACGAGGTCGAAGCCGCGCTCACCTGCATCACACAATGCTCGCAGCGAGAGGCCCGTTCGACTGGCCACGAAGCCAGGCACGATCAAGGCTGCCTTCCATTCGAGCCACAGCTCAGCGAGCCAGCGTCTTCGTCGGCACGAGCTTCCGCTCTGCCGTCCACCGCTGCAAATCACCCAGCACCACCGAGATCTTCGGCCCGTCGAGCTGCACGCCCGCACTCAACGCCCCGGCATGCGCCACCACGCTGCCCCAGGGCTCGAGCTTCGGATCAGTCGCCGACGCTTCACGCAACGTCAGCGCACCTTCGACCCGCACGTTCTGCGACGTGAGGCTGAACTTCGGCAGCTCGATGCGATCAGCGCGCACCAGCATCGTCGCCTCGAGCTTCACGTTGGGCGAGTCGGTGAAAACGCCCAGCACGCCCGGCAGCGGCGCGTTGGCCGAGACGATGGCCAGCAGCGGCTGCAGGTTCGACGAGCCGACCGCGAGCTTCGTCGACCAGAGGATGTCGGAGTTGGGCGAGAGCAGGCAGGGGTCAGCCACCGAGCGCAGCCAGAGGTTCTGCCAGTTGCGGCCCTGGGCCACGAGGCTCGCGTCTTCGATCGACACGGTGCTGCCGGAGAGATCCATCGCGCCGGTGTTCGCGTCGAGTGAGTCGAGCTTGCCGTGCACGAGCAGCTTGCCGGTGATGGTGGCGCTGCGGTTCTTCACGGTCACGTCGCTCGCGGTGAGCTCGAGCTCGCCGCTGATGCGCGCAGGCGCCGAGTCGAGCTTCACGGTCGCCTCCACCAGGCCGGTGCCTCCGCCGAAGTGAACGCCTGCCCCGCCGGGGATGAACTGGTTGAGCGAGGTGAGCGCCTCGAGGTGGCCGCCCTTCAGCTTGATCACCGCGTCGATGTCGATGGCGCGGGTGAGATCAGCCGGGCCCACCGCGTCGAGCTCGAAATGATCCGCGTCGACCAACTGCTCGCCGTCGCGCTGCTTGAGGGCCGCTTTCGTGATGTCGACCGACAAGGCCAGGCGGCCTTGTCCGGTACGGGCGCTCACGGCCGCGGCGCCCCACACCTCGACCAGCGGCAGCTTCACGGCCACGCGCGAGGAGCGGTACGACAGCTTCGCGCCATCGGTCACCACGCCGTCGACCACCTGCAGGTCGACCTCGAGCCGGCCGGGGTTGCCGCTGACGCTCACCGTCGACAAGCCACTGACGTTGGTGAGGTAGTCGTTCAAGAAGCGGGGCTGCGCCGAGGCCGACATCTTCACCTCGGCCATCAGCCCGCGGAACGAGTCGAAGTCGAGCTTCGAGGTGTTCACTTCGGGCAGCGTGACGCGCAGGTCGAGGTTCTCGATGCTCACTTCGTTCGGCTCGACGGCGACCAGCTTCGACTTCACGTCGACGATGTGCCCGTCGTCGATGGCCAACCTGCGAAACGGCTCGTACAACATGCCGCCGGTGACCTTCGCGTCGCCGGTGTAGCGCATGCGATCGACCCACACTTCGCGCAGGTGGCTGACCTCGAGGTCGATGAACTCGAGCGAGAGCAGTTGAATCTCTTCGGCCCGCACTTCCTTCTCGTTCGCCGACTGGTCGAGCAGCGCGGTGTCGTAGCCGAGAATCGGGGGCAGCTCGGCGAGGTGCGCCTCGAGCGGGTCGCCCTTCTTCATGCGCGGGCGAATGTGCATCACCACGCCGCTCGCCTTGACCTGGGTGGCCATGAAGCGCCGGTGCAGCAGGGTCCACGGGTGCAGGTTGCCGTGCACCTCGTCAGCGGTGATCATCACCTGCACCGTGCGGTCTTGCATCGAGAGCTGAAAGTCACGCACCTCGAACTGCAGCGGGATGATGGTCCACGCCTTCGTGTAGTGAATCTGAACGAGCTGAGGGCTGTTGTTCAGCGCCAGCTCGCCCCACGGCGAGGCGAGCAGCGCGTTGACGCCCACGTAGTAGAGCGCCACCACCGACAGCACCGACGCACTCGACACTCGAAGAAGCTTCTTCATGGCGGACTCCTGCGAGCGTTGAAGCGAAGATTACGGCGCGGGCTGAACGATGGTGCTCGCGTCGATGTTGACCGCGCTCTGAGCGAGCAGCCGGCCGTTGACCGAGGCGCCCGTCGCCAGGACGATGGCCGTCTGCGAGAGCAGCACGCCTTCGGCATGCGAGGTGGTGCCCATCGAGATCTGGCCAGCGACCTGCCAGAACACGTTCTTCGCCAGCGCGCCGCCCGTCAGCCCGATGCGCACGCCGTTGTTGATGGTGAGGTCCTGCGCAATCTGGAAGATGAAGACGTCGGTCGCGTTGCCGTTGAGGGTCACGTTGCTCGGAATCAGCAGGCCCGTGCCCCACTGGTAGACGCCGGGGGTCAGCGTCATGCCGCCGATGTTGCCGGCGCCCAGCTCGGTGACGCTCGCGGGGCGGCCGGCCGCGTCGGTGAAGGCCAGCTCCATGTCGCCGACCGCGGTGGTCAGGTTCGAGGGCGTGGGCACTGCGAAGTTCGCGGCGAAGATCTGCCCGGTGACCTGCGGCGAGGTCGAGAAGACGTTGGTGGAGTCAGCGATGAGCGAGAAGCCGGTGATGAAGGTCGCCGCGGCCGGGCTGAGGCCCACGTTGCCGGTGATCGCGGACATCGGCACGGTCGAGATGGCGGTCTTCGCGAGGATGACGAAGTTGCCGGCCGTACCCAGGTTCACCGAGGAAAGCGGCGCGAGGCTGCTGCCGGTGGTGAAGGTAAAGACCTCGTTGGTGGCCAGCGCGACCGCGTTGCTGCTCTTCGCACCGGTGGTGACGGTCGCCGTGTAAAGCGTGTTCGCCGCGAAGTTGGCCGCCGGGCGGAAGGTCGCCCGCTGCTGCCCGTAGATGACCGTGCCCACCACCGCGACCGCCGGCGTACCGCTGGTCACCGTGAAGGTGCTGGTGGTGAGGGTCGAGGGGTTCATCGCCTCGCTGAAACGAACCTGCACGTTGCCGTTCACCGCGACGTTGAGCGCGCCCAACAGGGGCGTGGTGCTGAGGATGGTGGGAACCGAGGCCATCGAACCGCCGCCGCCGCCGCCCGTCGCCGTGCCGCCACCCGTCGCCGTGCCGCCGCCCGTCGCCGTGCCGCCGCCTCCAGTGTTGCCGCCATCAGGTGAGTTGCCTGCGGGACCACACGCCAGCGCGAAGGAGAGAAGGAGGACACAACCAGCGAGGGATTTGGGGTTCATGCGGCCTCCCATGAGCAGTATCGAGGCCATCAAATATGCGTAGTAATTCATACCCCTTGAGAATTGACCTCCTTCATGGGCTTCGCTATTTCAGTCATTTTGACGTACCAGCCGGGCTCATTTTGACGTACCAGCCGGGCTGTTTCGACGGAGGCAGACGACGTGCGAGTTGGCGATCTGGACCACAAAGAGCTGCTGGAGCTGAACCCCGAAACCGGCCTGATTCACTTCGGAGGTCAGCGGGCGCTGCTGATCGACGCCGTGGCCATGGGCCTGTTGCGCAAGTACCTGGTGGAGAACTTCGGCCTCACGGCCGCCCGTGCCGTGCTCACCCAGTTCGGCTTCGCGCACGGCTGGCGCATGGCCGAGTCGATGAAGGCCCAGTTCACCTGGGACAGCGAAGAAGACTGGCTCGAGGCCGGCGCGCGCATTCAAGAGCTCGAGGGCCTGTGTTGCGAAGAGGCCGGCGGTGCGGGCGCGTTGTCGACCACCGGCGTCACCCTGCTCTCGTCGTACGAAGCGGAGCAGCACCTGCTGCACTTCGGCCGGTCCGATGCGCCCGTGTGTTGGTCGCTGTGCGGCTTGCGCAGCGGGTACCTCGGCCGCAGCTCGGGCAAAGAGCTCTTCGTGCTCGAGGATCGCTGCGTGGCGAAGGGCGACGCCGCCTGCCACCTCGTCGCGCGCACCCGCGAGGAGTGGGGCGAAGAACGCGCCGAAGAGATCGGCTTCTTCGAGGCGGGCCGGCTGGCCGAGACGCTCGAGGTCTCGCTCCATCGAGTGACCGAGACCCTCAAGGCCGCGGAGCGCAAGCTGCGTGAGACGCGCCGCGCGCTGGTCAAGGTGGTGCCCGAGGTGGAAGAGCCCAGCGGCCTCGTCGCCCGCAGCACCTCGATGCGCAAGGTGGTCGACCTGGCCCGCCGCGTGGCGAAGGTCGACTCGACCGTGTTGATCACCGGCGAGAGCGGCTCTGGCAAGGAGCGCATCGCGCGCCTGGTGCACGAGCAATCGACGCGCGCTTCGGGCCCGTTCATCGCCGTGAACTGCGGCGCCATCACCGAGACGCTGCTGGAGAGCGAGCTGTTCGGCCATTCCCGCGGCGCGTTCACCGGCGCCACGCAGGATCGCCCGGGCCTGTTCGAAGCAGCGCACAGCGGCACCTTGCTGCTCGACGAGATCGGCGAGGTCTCGCCTGGCATGCAGGTCAAGCTGCTGCGCGCGCTGCAGGAGCGCGAGATTCGCCGCGTGGGCGAGAACAAGAACCGCCGCGTCGACGTGCGCGTGCTGGCCGCCACCAACCGCGACCTGGCCCAGGGCGTCACCGCCGGCACCTTTCGGCAAGACCTGTACTACCGGCTCAAGGTGGTCGACTTGAAGGTGCCCCCACTGCGTGAACGCCGTGACGATGTATTGCCCTTGGCGCGGCTGCTCCTTTCAGACGCGGCGGTGCGCATGAAACGGAAGATGACTGGCATTGCGCCCGACGCGGGCGATCAGCTGCTGCGCTACGAGTGGCCGGGCAACGTGCGCGAGCTGGAGAACGCCATGGAGCGCGCCATCGCGCTCGCGCGGGGCACCCGGGTCGAGCTGGAAGATTTGCCCGAAGAAGTGCGCCAGGCCTTTCCCATCCCCGTGGCCAGCACAGGCGCCGTGCGTGCGCTGGATGACGTCGAGAAGGACTACATCGTGGCGGCGCTCGCGCTCAACGGCGGCAACCAGACCCACACGGCCGAGCAACTGAAGATCGGCTCGGCCACGCTCTACCGCAAGCTCAAGAGCTACGGGCTCATCGGCAAGCGCAAGGGCACGGAAGGCCTCTCGTAGAGGTCGGCGGCAATGAGATTGCCTCCAGTCACCGGTCTCCAGAGGAATTAGGAATCGGGTTCCATCACCGGTCTCCCCGAGCCCAGTCGAGGGGGCACTTGCTGCGCGAAGCAGAAGCGAACCCTCGACTTCGCTCGGCCTGAGCGGTGCGGTCAGAGGACCTTGCGGCCCTGAATCACGCGCACCAGCACCAGCACCACCGCGGCGACGAGCAGGATGTGGATGAAGCCGCCCATCGAGAACGAGCTGACCAGGCCGAGTGCCCAGAGCACCAACAACACGACGGCGATCGTCCAGATCATGACTTGCCTTTCACGGCGTCAGCACCTTCGTGGAGCTTCGCGACGAACGCGTCGAGCTGCTTCTCTGCTTCATCCTTGGCCAGGCCCGTGCGCTCCTGAAGCTTGCCGAGGAACACGTCTTTCTTGCCCTCAAGGAGCAGGAGATCGTCATCGGTCAGCTTCGCCCACTGCTGCTTGAATTTGCCGCCCACCTGCTTGAGGTCGCCTCTGAATTGAGTCCAGTTCATGTGTGCTCCGGGTACCGCGCGTTGATTCGCGCTGTCCGTTCACTAAGCACCATCGGGGCCAACCGTGCGGTGCGAACAATGTGGCCCCCTTGGCGCGAAGGAGCGGCGCCCCCTCCATCGAACTGACGGGGTTCCCTCCGTCATTCCGAGGGAGCAACGCCACCCGGATTCGCTTGGAGAATGGGCGTATAAGCGGCCGCAGGGGCCGCCCATGCAACAAAAGCCGAAGACCGTGCTCGATACCCGGGCGCTGCAGCAAGCCATCTTCAACAGCAAGAACTTCTCGAGCATCGCCACCGATGCGCGGGGCGTCATTCAGATCTTCAACGTCGGCGCAGAGCAGATGCTCGGGTACCTCGCCTCCGACGTGGTCGACAAGATCACCCCAGCTGACATCTCAGACCCCCGAGAATTGATTCTCCGGGGCAACGCGCTGAGCGAAGAGTTCGGTACGCCGATCAGCCCCGGCTTCGAGGCGCTGGTCTTCAAGGCGTCACGCGGCATCGAAGACATCTACGAGCTGACGTACATCCGCAAAGACGAGAGCCGCTTCCCCGCCCTGGTCTCGGTCACCGCGCTGCGCGACGCCGACGAGAAGATCATCGGCTACCTGCTCATCGGCACCGACAACACCGCGCGCAAGCAGATCGAGGCCGAGCAGGAAAGGCTCGCCCAGCGGCTGCGTGACCAACAGTTCTATACACGCTCGCTCTTCGAATCGAACGTCGACGCGCTGATGACCACCGATCCCTCGGGCATCATCACCGACGTGAACGCGCAGATGGAGGCGCTGACCGGCTGCACCCGCGACGAGCTGATCGGCGCGCCTTTCAAGGGCTGCTTCACCGACCCCGAGCTCGCCGAGGCCGGCATCTTGCGGGTGCTGAGCGAAAAGAAGGTCACCAACTACGAGCTGACCGCGCGCGCCCGTGACGGCCGCGAGACGGTGGTCTCCTACAACGCGACCACCTTCTACGATCGTGATCGCACCCTGCAGGGCGTGTTCGCCGCCGCCCGCGACGTCACCGAACGAAAACGCCTCGACGTGGTGCTCGAGAGCGCGCGCCGCACCGCCGACAAGGCCAACCTCGCCAAGTCGGAGTTCCTCTCGAGCATGAGCCACGAGCTGCGTTCACCGCTCAACGCCATCCTGGGCTTCGCGCAGTTGATGGACTCCGATACCCCGCCGGCGACCGCCTCGCAGAAGGCGAGCATCGGGCAGATCCTCCACGCGGGCTGGTACCTGCTGGAGCTGATCAACGAGATCCTCGATCTCGCGGTGATCGAATCAGGAAAGCTCTCGTTGTCGCTCGAGCCCGTCTCGTTGGCCGAGGCGCTCTCTGAGTGTCAGGCCATCGTCGAGCAGCAGGCGCATAAGCGCGGGCTGTCGCTCACCTTCCCCGCCTTCGCGCTGCCGCACTTCATTCACGGCGACCGCATGCGCATCAAGCAGGTGGTGATCAACCTGCTCTCGAACGCCATCAAGTACAACCGGCCGGGCGGCTCCATCAGGGTCGAGTGCCGGGTCATCGGCGAGCGCACGCGCATCAGCGTGGCGGACTCCGGCTTCGGCTTGAACCCGGAGAAGCTCGGCCAGCTCTTCCAGCCCTTCAACCGCCTGGGCCAGGAGAACACCGGCGAAGAAGGCACCGGCATCGGCCTCGTGATGAGCAAGCTGCTGGTCGAGCTGATGGGCGGCGTCATCGGCGTCGACAGCATCGTCGGCCAGGGCAGCACGTTCTGGTTCGAGCTCAACTCGGCTCAGCAGCCCACGCTCGAAGCCGGCGCGCCCACCGAAACACCGCCCCCGCCCCCGGTGCGCCCGCACCCGGTGCAGCGCACGGTGCTGTACGTGGAAGACAACGCGGCCAACCTGAAGCTCGTCGAGCAGCTGGTGAGCCGGCGGCCCGACCTGCGGCTGCTCACCGCGGTGGATGGCTCACTGGGCGTCGCGTTGGCGCGCGAGCAGAACCCCGACGTCATCCTGATGGACATCAACCTGCCGGGCATCAGCGGCATTCAGGCCCTGAAGATTCTCCAGGACGATCGTTCGACCGCCCACATTCCCGTGCTGGCCATCAGCGCGAACGCGATGCTGGCCGACGTCAAAAAGGGCATGGATGCCGGTTTCTTCGGGTACCTCACCAAGCCCATCAAGGTAGACGAGTTCATGGATGCATTGAACGGGGCGCTCGAGCACGCAGCGACCACACAGTCAGGGAAGCGTGACTCACCATGGTGACTTCGGCCGACATCCTCCGCGCGAAGATTCTGATCGTCGACGACCTCGAGGCGAACGTGATGCTCCTTCAGCAGATGCTGAAGGGCGCCGGTTACGACCAGGTCAGCGCGACCAGCGACCCCACCGAGGTCTGTGAGCTCCACCTCGTCAACCGCTACGACCTCATCCTCCTCGACCTGCAGATGCCGGGCATGGATGGTTTTCAGGTGATGGAGAACCTCAAGGAAATCGAGACCGGCGGCTACCTGCCGGTGCTGGTCATCACCGCCCAGCCCCAGCACAAGCTGCGGGCGTTGCAGGTGGGCGCGCGCGACTTCGTGAGCAAGCCCTTCGACCTCGCCGAGGTGCTGCTGCGCGTGCGCAACCTCATCGAAGTGCGCCTGCTGCACCTCGAGACGCGCAAGCTCTACGAGGCGCTGCTCGCCGAGAAGCACGTGTCGGCCCGCCTGCTGCTCGAGACCCTGCCTTCGAAGACGGTCGAGAAGCTCGAGAGCAAGAGCGACGAGGTGGTGACCGGCAGCTACGCCGAGCTGACCATGCTCTTCTCGCAGCTGGCCGAGTTCACCCGCTTCTCCGAAGGCGCTGGCGCCCAGGTGCTCACCGGCGTGCTCGAGTCGTTGGCCACCAAGGTCGATGAAGGCGCCGACCCCATCGGCGAGGCGTGGTTGGCGACCGAGGGTCTGCCCGACGCCGTGGCCGCTCACACCGTTCGTGCGGCGCAGAAGGCCGTCGACCTCAAGGCCGCGGTCGAGAGCTTCAACGCGCGCAGCAGCTACCGGCTCCAGTTTCGCGTCGGGCTGCAGAGCGGCGCTGCCGTCGGCGCGACCCAGGCCAAAAAAGTCCGCCGCACCCGGTCCCGAAAGTAGGGGTACGGCGGAGGGCTTCACCGCGCGCTGAACGTCAGCGCGTGGTGACGGTCGCGGCGCCGATGACGATCTCGACCCGGCGGTTGTTGGCGCGGTTCTCGGCCGTGGCGTTGTCAGCCACCGCCACCTTCGAGCCCATGCCGACGGCGGAGATCTTCTCAGCCGGAACACCGCGCGAGACGAGGTAGTTGCGCACCGCGTTGGCCCGGTTGAGCGAGAGCGGCTGGTTGCTGGAGTCAGAGCCCATGGTGTCGGTGTGGCCTTCGACGACCATCTTCTTGGTGGAGTCCTGCGCCTTGAGCGCCTCGGCGACCTGGTCGAGCTTGGTCTTCGCGGTGTTCAGCAGCGCGTACTTGCCCGAGGCGAACAGCACCGAGCCCGACAGCGTGATGACCACGCCGCGCGGCTCTTCTTTGACCGCCGCGATGGTCGCGAGGTCCTTCATCGCACCGGCGAGCTTCGCCTCGGCCGACTGGCGCGCGAGCTTCTCGGCTTCGAGCTGCGCGGTGGTCGCTGCGAGTTCCTTGCCCTTGGCGTCGTTGGCCGCGAGAAGGTCGTTGGTCGTGGCCACGTTGTCGCGCCGCTCGAGGGTCAGCTGCGCCCGGGTCGAGGTGAGCGCCGCCTGGCTCGAGGCCGCCTGGTCATCACGCGCCACCACGCCCGCCTTGGAGGCCGCGGCGATCGACTGGCGATCCTGCTCGGTGCTGGCCTTCACGTCGGCCAGCTGCACCTTGCGCTGGGCGACGTAGGCGAGGTCACGGCACTCAAGGGTGTCACCGCGCGCCTCGAACTCGAGGTTGGCTTTGTCGAGCACCTTCTTGGCGTCGTACAGCTCGGTGGGGCTCAGCTTGCCGGCCAGCCCCTTGGTGGCCGTCTCGTACGAGTTGCGGGCGTCGACCAACATGCTGGGAGCAGCGGTGGCGCAGCCGGTGATGAGGCCAGTGAGCGCGAGAGAGGCGAAGAGTGTCTTGTTCATGGGTTTTGGCTTTCTAAAGAGGGGGATTGAGAAGAATCAGTTGGTGGGGCGTGCGCGCACGGCCTTGAGGTCTTCTTCCGCGCGCACCGCTTCGCTGTGCACCGCGACCTGGCGGGCGAGGCCCAGCGCGAGCTCGGCGTCGGCTTCAGCGCGGGCGAGCACGAGCTCGGCGCGGGCATCACCTTCAGCGGCGAGCTTCTTGGCCGCCAGCGTCTCGTCTTTGGCCAGCTGCAGGTGCAGCCGCGCCGCGGGAACGTTGGAGGCGCCCAGCTCTTCGGCGCTGCGAATGCTCGCTTCGGAGCCCTGCAGGCGATCGGCAGGGAGTTGAACGGTGGCGCAACCTGCGAGCGCGAGCACGGCGATGGACAACGTCTTCTTCATCATGAGTGAGTCCTTTGTTTCTGTGAGTGGTGGGGTCGGGCGATGACAGTCGCGGCTGCCCTTGAGCAGGTTTGAAGCCAAGCGCCCGGTCGCAATGAACTCACGGCCTTGCGCGGGCCATGCGCCAGCGCGCTCCATCAACGTGAAGGTGCGACGCCTTCATTTCGACGGGCCCCGCACCAGACCTGGCCGATGGAACCTGACCATCGAGGTGGAGAGCGCCAAAGAAAGGCAGACGTTACGGATTGGCGTCGTCACCCGAGTACGTAAAGGGCACCGACAGCCCCTTGGTGGGCCCGACATTCTTCGGAAATCGGAACCCGCGCAGCGCCTTGACGAGACACGTCTCGAGAGCCGTGCTCTTGAGGGTCGTGGGCTCAGCCACCTCGATGTCCGTGACTGCGCCGCTGAACTGCACGACCCACTTCATCTTTACGGCCCCGGCCCCGGGGGGGAGCTTCGTGCGGTGGCTCAAGATGCACTTCTTGACTGACCCGCGCTCACGGTTGATGACCGACGTCAGCAGCGCAGGCGTGAGCTCGACCGGCTTCTGCGGCTTGACCACCTTCACCACCGTCGCCCCCGCATCGGGAGACTCCACGTCGGTCACTTCCCCCGCGTCGAAGGGCTCACCCGCATCAATCGGCGCAAGCACCACGGCAAGCGGAGCACCCGCGTCGGGCTCCACCACGAGCACGGCCGGCCCGTTCACCTCGACCACCACAGGAGGTTTCGGCCAGAACGCCGCCACCCCCGCGACGAGCGCCGCGATCGCGACGATCCCACCACCCACGATGAGCCCGCGGCGCGCAGGCCGCGGCTGCTCGAGCTTCGGGGCCTCGGTGAGCGCCTCGACGAGCGCGTCCATCGACTGGGGACGTTTCGCGGGATCCTTCTCGAGGCAGCGCATCACCACCGCCGCGAGCTCGGGCGAGATGTTCTCACCCAGCAAATTCTTCGACGGCAGCGGCGGCGGAGGCTTGGTGAGCAACAGCGCGATCAACTTGCCGAAGTTGTCTGCGTCGATGGGCAACCGGCCCGACAGCAGCAGGTAGAGCAGCACGCCGACCGCGTAGATGTCAGCGCGTTGATCGACCACGCCGCCAGAGGCCTGTTCGGGCGACATGCTGGTGGGCGTGCCGATGATGGCGCCATCCATCGTTGAGACGGTGGGCGCGGCCGAGGTCGGCTGCGTCAACTTGGCGACGCCGAAGTCGAGCACCTTCACGTAGTCGGCATCGCCCTGCCGCTTGATGAGGAAGACGTTGTCGGTCTTCACGTCGCGGTGCACCACGCCGAGGCGATGCGCGGCGGCGAGGGCCGAAGCGAGCTGGCGAATGATGTGCAGCGCTCGCTCGATGGAAAGCGGCCCCTTCGCGATGCGGGCGCCCAGCGTCTCGCCGTGGAGCAGCTCCATCACGAAGTAGACGGCGGTGGGCTTGCCGTCGGCGTCGAGCTCCTTGCCGAAGTCGGAGATCTCCACGATGTGTTCGTGGTTGATCTGGTTGACCGAGCGCGCCTCCTGGAAGAACCGCTGAATGAGGTCTTCGCGCTGGTACTGCTCGGGGCGCAGCACCTTGATCGCCGCCTGACGGCCGAGCAGCGCGTGTTTGCCTAAGAACACCTGCCCCATCGCGCCTTCGCCGAGCAACGACTGCAGCTCCCAGGGGCCCAGCGTGCGCAGCGCGATGCCGCCGGGTTTCGCCTTGTCTTCGGGCAGCACATGGCCGCCCGAGACGTGCGTGCGGTTGGCTTGCCCCAGCGCGTTCTCGAACTCTGCCACGCTGCGAAAGCGCCCTGAGACGTCGATGCCCAGGCACTTGGTCAACACCGCGCCCAGGTGCAGCCCGTTGTTGGGCAGCTGGCCCACCTTGCCCTGCGGCGGAACGCCGGTGAGCAGCGTGTGCAGCAACGAGCCGAGCGCCGCGATGTCGGAGGCGATGGTGGGCTTCTTGCCGCCAGTGAAAGACGGCAGCAGCGCGAGCCCGAAACCACCCAGCCGCGTGTCGAGCCCCATCGGCCCGGTCACCAGCGTCACCCACTCGGGGCTGAGGCCGCCGTGCAACACACCGACTTCGTGCGCGGCGCTCAGGGCTTGAGCCACTGCGACGGTGATGCTCACCGCTTCGTCGGGCAGCAGCGTGCGGCGGTCGGCGAGCACCTGGTCGAGCGTCTGGCCGGGAAAACGTTCCCACAACACGGCCCACCGGCGCGGGCCCGCGGTCTCCACGGCGAGCGTGGCGGCCACGTGGCGGTGAGTGATTTGCAGCGCGCCCCGCACGGCGACGGCGAAGGAGGCAGAGGCATCGTCGTCGGCGAAGAGGTCGGGGTTGGTCACGCCGACCGAGACCTCACGGCCCCCCGAGATGCCAGCGAGTTCCTCGAAGCCAACGCGATGCCGCACGGGCGTGAGCTGCTCGACGACCAGGCCTCCGGGGGGGGATTCCACGGCCCGCAGAGTATCTGCGAGCGGCGTGAATGGGGGAGAACTCAGATGTTCCCGCCACCGGTCATCCCGAGGGAAGTCGAAAGATCGCCTCTGCATCGCGCGGCAGTACCCCCTCGACTTCGCTCGCAGGGTTGATCGAAATAAGGAGCGCTCACCGTTCATCCCGAGCGGAGTCGAGGGATTACCTCGCTTTCGGGCGGCACGTGCCCCCTCGACTTTGGCTCGGGGAGACCGTTGATTGGAGTCATTTCTATTTCCGCCAACCCTCTAAGGGGCGAACGGCTCTACCGGCCCAGCCGCCGTACCCACTGCGACTCAGCGCCCTCTTTCGAGACCAGCTTGAAGACCAGCACCGACGCGGTCCCCAGCGGCACCGAGAATCGCCCCGCCGAATCGAGCGCCACGTTCTTCCCATTGAGCGTCAGCCGCGACCCCAGCGGCGCCACGCCGGTCGCGGTGCTGGCCCGCTCGCCATCACGCGGTGACGACAGCACCAGCCGGGTGACTGAGTTGTCGAACACGATGTCCATCTTGTTCATCCGCCCGCCTGGCGCTTCCACTCCCGACTTGTCCTGCGCGACGGCCGACCACACGTAGCTGCCTTCTCGCAGCGCGCCCGAGTCGACCACCGTGCGGTTCTCATTGACGCGGCGATCGACCAGCGGCGTCTTCAAGTCAGCCACCGAATACACGCGAAAGCGCCACGAGGCGGCGCCTTCCCTGGTGGGGAAGGTGAAGGTCAGCGTGGGCACCGCGCTCTGGAAATACACGGTCGCCTTGAGGCCGGTCTCTGCCACGGTGTCCGACTTCGCGCTCATGGCCGACGCGTTCTCATCGCGCTCGAACCGCGCACCCGAGGTCTCTTCCGTGCCCTGCCGCCGCCAATACAGCGCGCCCTTGAGCGGCGCCGGCACCACCACCAGGTCACTGCCCTGGGCGGACACCAGCAGGTTCTGAAACTGTGGCTCACTGGAGACCTCCATCACGCCCTCCCCCGAAGGAAAAGTAAGCGCGACGTCACCTGCGCGGCCCCAGTACACCCGCGTGTTCTTGCCGCCGGGCAGCGTGAGAATCGGAGCGCCCTTGCGGCCGGTATCGAAGCCCTTGCCCTTGGGGGTCGCGACCTCAGAGGCCTGCAGCTTGCGCGGCAGCCCACCGGGGAGAGCGACCTCGGTTTCACCACCCAGCACCTCGACCCGCGGGCCCTCTTTCGTCGAGGTCACCAGCAGCGTCGAGTTCACCTTCGCGCGCACGGTCAGCGGCTTCTTCCCGCCAAGCAGCACGCTCTCGCCCGCCTTCAAGAAGAGGCGCGCACCACCCGCCGTCAGGGTGACCCCCATGCGGGGGTCGCCATTGCCCGGCTCGAGGCTGCCCTTCGAGGCGCCCTCGAACTCGACGGTGGTGCCTTCCAGCTCGGCGCGCAACTGGCCGTTCTTGTCGACCGCGAACGTGCCTGGCTCCTCGAGTTCACGGCCTTCGGCAGCGAGCTTTGCGTTCGGCCCCGACTTCGGCTTGAGCATCACGGTGCCGCGCGGCGTGAGCTTCACTCTGGGCTTCAGCACTTCGGGGGCGAGCGGGGGCGTGGGCAGATCTTCCAGCGACAACACGCCCACGCCGACCACGAACCGTTCACCCGCCTTCACGGTGTTGCTGCCGCCATCGGCGAGATCGAAGAGCTCGAGCGTGCCCATGTCGACCTCGAAGCTGGTGCCTCCATCGCGCGCCTGCAGCTTCACGCGGCTGCCTGCACCTGCGCGGGCCGCACCGGCCGAGGTGGTGAACTCACCACCATCGAGCTCTTCGAAGACCAGCTCACCCAACGAGAGATCGAGATCGGCCAGGGTCGCGCCGACGCGGAAGCGGCTGTTCTCGAGCAGCTCGACTTCGCGCCCCTGAGCCGACAACACCGCGTGACCATCGTCACCGGTCTCCAGCACGTCACCTTCGTGCAGCGGGCCTTCAACCGCGGGTGCGCTCTTGCCGTCTCGGGTGAGCGTGACCTCACCCACGAGCCCCGACAACTGCGCGACGGTGGCCTTGACCTTCACCTTCGGCGGTGGATGCGGCTGCACCGGCACGTCTTCGGGGCACCCCAGCAACGACATCATCGAGCACAACAGCAGCGCGCGTTTCACCGGGAGGCCTTCTGCAGGTCGACGTGAACGATGGCTTGATCTCCATCTGAGAGGACGACCTTCTTGATCTGCGTGACGTAGCCCGGCGCGGTGATCACGAAGAGGTAGGAACCACCGGGCACGGTGACGAAGAACCGGCCTTCGGCGTTGACCTGCACCTTCGTGGCGAGGCCCTTGACGAGCACGGTCGCCTTGACCGCGTCGCCGGTGCGCGAGCGAATGAGCCCGCGCACCGTGGCCGGGCTGCCTTTACCCAGCGCGTCGAGCTGCACGTCGAGCGTGGCTGCGCTCTCCGGGGGCACCTGGGCGATCTCATCTGCCGCGGTGAAGCCCTGAGCTTCGATGCGCACCTTCACCGGGCCCGGGCCGACGCCGGCCAGCGTGTACGTGCCGTCTTCTCGGGTCTGAACGGGCGGCAGCTCGCCCGCCGTCACGGTCGCCTCGGGCACCGGCTTGCCCGTCGCCGAAGCGCGCACGAGGCCCGAGAGCTGGCCCGGCCCGGTGAGGGGCTCGAGGCGCAACAGCAACGACGTCTGCTTGCCCGCCACCACCTGCGCTTTGCCCTGCGCGTCGCGGTGACCTGCGAGCTTCGCGTTCACCACGTGTGCGCCCACGGTCGCGGTGGTGATCAGCTGCCCCTTCGGGTCGACGGCCACGGGCGCAGCGCCATCGAGGGTGAGCAGCGCACCGGCCGCGGGTGAACCATCAGGCAACACCACCTGCACCTGCAGTGTGGTCGCCCCCACCAGACCCTCGCCCTCGGTGCGGGGCGTTCGCGGTGGGGCGGGCGGCAGCAGTTGCAGCTTGAGCGCGAAGCCGAAACGCAGCGTGGCCCCGCTGTAGCCAATCGCAGAAGGAGAGTTCTCCAGCAGCAGCCCCGCGTCGAGGCCCACCCAGAGCGCGCTCGTCGGGTTGAGATCCGCCACGCGCCCGGCGAGCCAGAGCTGGGGCTCGAGGGCGGCGATCTGATTTCCGACCGGGAACAACGCCGTCAGCCCCGCCACGCCTTCGAAACGCGCGCCGGTGTAGCCGATGCCCACGCGCGCGACGGGACCATGCGAGAGCAGCGAATCGGCGAAGGGCGCCGACCCCAGGGCGGTCCTCACGACGGGCGAAGCCGAGACGCCGTAGCCCAGTGAGCCGTTGAGCAGAAAACCACCGCCGGTCAGAAAACGAAGAGAGACGCCGAGCCGGCCGAAGCCCCGCTGCGAGGTGGTGGGAAGGTCGGCCATCCGGCGGATCGCGCGAAAGAAGTCACCGACACCTTCGCCTTCGATGCCGAGCCAGCGAATGGGAAACCAGTCAGCCCGAAGCCTCAGCAGCCACGGCGAGGTGCCTTCTATCTGCGTGCGCTGCAGCTGCGTGGCGGAGGCGTCGTAGACCGTGTTGCGCGTGCTGAAGCCACCCGCAAGGCTCACCGAGGCAATCGGAGGGCGAACGGGCTCGCCTGCCGCGTGAACGACGGCGCTCAGGAGGCCGACGATGAGAAGAAGGGCGGTGGGGCGACGCCGGCACATGAACTGTGCGCGAAGGTACCACGCCTTGTCTCCCTCGCCCTGCGAAGCGGGGAGAGCAAGGCTCGGACTGGTGTAGGTTCGGGCTACCATGCAGGAACCGACGAATCGCAAGGGCAGCAGCGGCATCAGCGTCGTGGTCAAGGTGCTCGCCGGGCTGGTCGCCTTCTTCGGCCTGCTCCTCGTGGCCTTCGTCTTCTTCATCGCGGTGGTGTGTGGGAAGTGAGGGCAGCCCCCTCTATCTCTGGTTTCGCGGGCTGAGTCTGGGGTTGGCCGCAGGGCTCATCACGCTCGCCTTCCTCGAGTCGGTCGCCCGGCACCTCGTCTTCGATCGACCGGTCGACAAACGCACCATCACCGTCAACCTGGGCATGTGGGCGTTCGAGCTCGTCTTGCGCACGGCCAGTGGTGGCTTTCGGTGGTTGGTCTTCTCGGCTGCCGCCACGTTCGCGCCGTTCACCTGGCCGCTGCACCCGCTGACCTGGGTGCTGCTCTACGTGGTGGTGGATTTCTTCTATTACTCACGTCACCGGCTGCTCCACAGCACGCGGCTCGGCTGGGCGCTCCACGCGCCGCACCACGCGAGCACCGATCTCTCGATCACCTCTGCGCTGCGGCTGGGTTGGATTCAGCGCGTGATGGATGACTTCTTCTACGTGCCGCTGGTGCTGCTGGGTGCGCCGCCGCTCGCGGTCTTCATCGCCGTCGAGCTGAACCACGCCTCGCAGCTCTGGTGTCACACCGAGGTCATCGGAAGGATCCCGCTGCTCGATCGCTTCCTCAACACGCCGTCGAACCACCGGGTTCACCACGCGCGCGATCGTCGCTACGCCGACTCGAACTACGGCGCGACGTTCATGCTCTGGGACAAGCTGTTCGGCACCTACCGCCCCGAGCCCGGCAAGCTGCCGCTGGGCTGGGAGAGGCCGTACGAAGGCGCCAACCCCTTCGTCATCCAATTCCGTGGGCTGCAAGAGTGGGTGAAGACGTTGACCGTGAAGTGAAGGCCGCGCGATCCAGCTCGGCTTCCTCCGCGTCGCAGATCGGCGTGTCATCGAAGAAGCGCGCCCACTCATCTTCATGCGCGCGTGCATCGGAGCGGCCCAGCTCGATCAACTCTTCCGTGAAGTCGGGGTCGAACAAGAGGTACGACGCGAGGTCCGCGCTGTCTTGTGAAGCGTGCCCCCCGAGCAACGAGAGGAACAGCCCAGAGACCTGGGGATGCCGCAGCAGGAAGTCGTGGCTGCGTACGCACTGCGCTGCGATGACCCCCAGATCCCGCGAAGGCCGCACCACCATGTTGCGCACGTAGCGCAGTGGGAAGGTGCGGTACGCATCGAGGGCCCGATTCATCGAGTGCGTGAAGTCGGCTCCGAACGCGTCCGAGCCCTCTTCGATGATCGAGTTGATGCGCCGCATGTTCTCCACGTCTTGATCGAGCCTGTCCTGCAAGAGCGAGTTGATCGCCTTGCCCGCAAGAAACAGCGCGGTCGGCCGCACCGGCATCGCAGGCACCACCCTGACGCGCGCGGCCTGGGGCTGCAGGGAAATCACCACCACCCGCTGTGCACCCAGGCGCAGCGCGGGGCTCACCGGCACGTTCATGCGAAGCCCACCATCGAGGTAGAGCTGCCCACCGAGCGCGACCGGGGTGAAGAGCACCGGCATCGCAGCCGACGCGAGCGCGTGACGCGGCCCGATGCGCGCCCGCATCGCCTCGAAGTGCGGGTTGTCGACCCAGACGGGGCCGAGCGCCCTTTCCTGCTGCACGAAGAGCGTGGTGCGGCCGTCAGAGACGCGCGTGGCGCAGATCGACAACGCCTCCAGCAACCCCTTGCGGATGTTGCGCCCGATGCGCTTCCACTCGATGGCGAAGAGCAGCTCGCGCATGCCCTCGGGGTTGGCGAGGCCACCGCCGCCCTGCTGGCGAAACGTGCGCACGAGGTCGGTCACCCCGAAACGCAGCACCTGCTTCAAGGAAACCTTCGACCAGAACTTCACCAACTCGAGGCCCTGGCGCGAGGGCCGATCGGCGGTGGCGGCGAGCGAGCAGGCGGTCAGCGCGCCGACCGAAGTCCCACACAGAATGTCCAGACGCAGCGGCCGGCCCACTCTGGGCTCGAGGTCATTGCGCAGAAACGAGATGACCCCGGCCTCGTAGGCGCCCCTCGCCCCACCTCCACTCAGCACCAGCGCTGTCTTCACGCATTGCCCCCAGACAATCGGGGTGCACCGGGCGTGCCCCGTGGCGAAACTGAGGACCCCGAAGCGCCTGCGGGTAGCGCCGCAAATCTGTCTCGAGGACAAAGAGCAAATCGCTCAACCGGCCAGCGTAGCATCGGCTGGTGGACCAACTGATCTCAGACTACCAGCTCGCCCCTCACCCCGAGGGTGGCTACTTCCGCGAAACGTACCGCTCGAAGCAGACCCTTCCCGGGACGGGAAGGAGTCTTTCGACCGCCATCTACTACCTGCTCCCGGCGGGGCAGCGCTCGTTACTCCATCGCATCGGCGCCGATGAGGTGTGGCACTTCTACCGGGGCGATCCCCTGCTGGTCGTCGAGCTGCAACCGGGTGCCGCGGCGAAGGTGACCCGGCTGGGCCGTGAGCGGGGCGAGCTGCTTCAGCACGTGGTGCCCGCGGGCACCTGGTTCGGCTCGTTGCCTGCACCCGGTTCGCGCTACAGCCTGGTGGGTTGCACCGTCTCGCCGGGCTTCGAGTTCTCCGACTTCGAGTTGGGAAAACGCGACGCGCTGCTGGCCCAATTCCCCGAGGCGAGGGAGCACGTCGAGGCGCTCACGCGCTGAAATTCGTGTCACGATTGGGTGATGTCGCCACGCGCCTTTTCCCTCTTCGTGCTGCTCGGCATCGGTTGTGGCCCACCGCCGGGCCCCTGCGTGTCGGGCAAGTGCAGTGATGCGGGCCTGGTGATCAACGAGCTGGCCGGCACCGGCGGCGATTTCGTCGAGCTCTTCAATGCGAGCGACACGGCGATCGATCTGACCAACCACGGCCTGACCGACTCGAACGATGCGGGCGTGCGCTACTCGACAGCGCTGCGTTTCGGAGCAGGCTCGCGCATCGAACCGCGCGGCTACTTCACCGTGTTCCTCGAGACCGATTGCCCCCCCACCGTGACGCCGTGCGTGCGTGGTGAGTTCGGTCTCTCGCAGGCCAACGGAGACACGGTCACCGTGCTGAACCCGACGAGCGAGACCTTGCTGCAGGAACTGCTCCCGCCTGCGGCCGCGGCGAGCGGCTCGTCATGGGCCCGCGCGATCGATGGAGCGGGCGCCTTCGAGGTGCGCTCCCGCACGCCCGGCGCGACCAACGAAAAATAGATGAGTGCCACCCAGTCGTTCGGCGCTTCGAGTCTTGAGGGCCAGCTGGCTCGTCTTCGAACAGGACTATCGGGCAGCTGTGGAAGGTCACCGCGCGTTGCAGACTCGGTTTCTGGCGAATGGTTCTGTCGATCCAACGCTCCTGCTCGCGGCCGACCGCCTGGCCATCGATACCGAGCGTCGATTGAAGTCGAAGGGGTGGCCGGGCCGCCGTGAGAGGAAGTGCAGTGTGTCGCGCATCGCCATCGGCTTCCTCTTCGTGTTCGCGCTCTTCGGTTGCGGAAGGACTGAGCCCGTTCGCTACTCGTTCGATGGGGGCGACGAAGACGAAGACTTCGCTGCGCGCAAACCGGACGGCGGCGTGGACTGCATCGACGGTGAGCTGGCGCTGATCGCGGCCAGGCCCGTGGTGATGCTGGTGCTCGATCGATCGAGTTCGATGAACCAGAACTTCCCGGGCACCAACGACTCGAAATGGGAGGGCCTTCGCACCGCCCTGCACCAGGCGTTGCCACCGTGGACCAGCCGTATCGAGCTGGGCGCGTTGTTCTTCCCCTCGGTCATCAGCAACGCCTGCAACGTGGGCGTGTCGGTCGACCTGACCCCTGCGTTGGAGAACGTTCCCGCCATTCTCACGAAGCTCGACGCGGTTTCGCCCGGGGGCTCCACCCCCACGGCGCTCGCGCTCGACCGGGCGGCGTTGGCGCTCCGGGGCCGGCGCACCGCGGGTTCTGCCCGAGCCGTCGTGCTGGCCACCGATGGAGCGCCCGACTGCAACGCCGCGCTCAACCCCCGCACGTGCGCCTGCGTGAGCAGCAGCGGCGCGTGTACGGCGAACCGGTGTCTTGATGACACGCGAACGATCGATCGCCTGAGCACGATGGCTGCGTCTGGCATTCCCACGTGGATCATCGGGCTGCGCGGCGAATCAGATGCGCTGTTCGTCTCGGTGCTCGACCGCATGGCCGACGCGGGGGCCATGCCGCGGCTCGGTGGCACGCACCGGTTCTACACGGCGTCGTCAGAGCCCGAGGTCGAGCTCGCGTTGACCACCATTGGGCAACAGGTCGGCCGGTGCCGGTACCTCACGCCGTCGGTCCCGGATCTCGGTGGTTCGATTGAAGTGCAGCTCGATGGAGATCCAATCCCCCCTGACGCCGCGGGCACCGAAGGCTGGTCCTGGGTCGACGCCGACAACGGAGAGCTCGCGCTCCACGGGCAGGCGTGTGCCCGCGCCGAAGGGCTGCCCATCGAAGCGTTACGAGTCATCGTCAGGTGCGCGCCGTGAGAGCCCAGGTCGTCTACCAGTGCCATCGATGCCGCCGTCGCTACGGGCGATGAAGACGAAACAAGCGGCCATGGGGCCGCCAGACACCGTTCGCATCGAGCGCAGTCGAGATGCCACCTTCCGCGCGAGCAAAGGTCATTCCTCGACTTCTCTCGGGATGACCGATTGGTTGTTCCTTCGGGTGAAGTCGAAGACGAAGCCGGTTCCTGCTCGGGAGGACCGGTGTGAACGCGGACGACCGACCATCTTCACTGGAGCAAGGCACTCCCAGGGCCACCGATGCCGCCGTCACGACGGGCGATGAAGACGAAACAAGCGGCCATGGGGCCGCCGTACAAGCCACAAAACCAGCATCACTCCCAGGGGGAGAAACCGGTGAGTCCACGGGCCCGCGAGCGCGACGGTCGAGAGCACCACCACCCACCCGCTCGGCACTTCTTCTTCGCGCAGCAGCAGCAGCGAACACGCCACCCCTGCGAAGAAGAACTGACCCATCGTGCTGCCGGTCACCGCGTAGACGATCACGTGAAACGCCACGTTGAGCACCCCGCCTAAGCGCGCGCCCAACAGGAAACACCCGGCCAGGAACAGCTCGACCGCGATCGCCGTCAGGCCCACGACCATCCACACTTCGCGAGAACCGGCCCCGCTCAAGAGCTCAGCGAGCCCGTTCGGAGTGCCCGTCTTTCCGCCCGGGGCCCACATCAACCCGAAGCGCGCGAGCTCTGCGACGAAGGACTCCATGAAGCGGCCATCACGCCACGCGGGCGCTGACAGCTTGTCGAGCGCGGCCACCAGGAACACCAGGGCCACCTGCAGTCGAGGGAGCACCCAGACGCGCCGGCTCGACAGGCTCACCATCAACAGCAATGCCGTGACGAACAACCGGTTGTGCGAGAACCAGGTCGGGTTGAGCGCGACCTGAAGACCGATGAGTGACGCGAGGCACAGGCAACACGCGCGGGTGAACGGCGAGAAGACGATGGCCACGCACAGCGCGCTGCTGATGACGGACAGCACGCCGGCCCAGAGGTGTGAAGGCGCGGGCCACATCACCGATTGCCCGGTGAAGAGCCACGCCGTCGCCACGACTTGCACCAGCCGAAGGTGCGAGACCGGCAAGTCGAAGTGCGCATGTCTCACGGCCAGGTCCACACGGGCTGCTCTTCACCGTTGACGCGCGCCCTCAGCTCGACTTGGGCCGGGCGCCGTTCTCGCGCGTCGATGGCATCTTTGACGAAGTCGAGCGAGTTGGTCTCCCACGCTTCATCGCGCGCGGCTGACGCGTGCGTCTTCGACAGTCGATATCGCTCGAGGCTCTGCATCGTGCCGAGCCGCTCTCCCCGCTCCTCGACCGCAATCGAATACACCGCATGTTCATGAAACGGAGCCCACAGGGCAGGCCGCTGCGCCGACACCACCCACGCCACTTGCGCGAGGAGCACCAGCAGACCGAGCCCCAGCCTCACGCTCTGACCCGCCGCGAGACATCTACCGCCAACGCGATCGCGCAGGCCAGAGCGAACCACTGCGCGTAGCTCAGCGCGCCGAGCATCTGCTTCTCGTCACCTCGGAAAAAATCCATCGCGAAACGAATCGCGGCGTACGAGAGCAGGTAGTAGCGGAACAACAACCCCGGCGCGCGCGGCCGTTTGCGAATGGCGAACAGGGTGACGGCCACCGCGAGGTCGAGCACGCCTTCGTAGAGCTGCGCTGGATGCGTGACGAGGCCCAGGCTGCGCAGCGGGCTCGTGTCGTGGAGCGGCCCGCCGTAGCAGCACCCGCCGATGAAGCAGCCGACCCGCCCCAGTGCTTGCCCCAGCGGGAGGCCGATCGCGTAGGGGTCGCCGGTGGCGATGGTGATGCCCAGCGCCTTCTTCGCCACCTCTACGCCGACGAAACCGCCGAAGAGCGCGCCGAGAATGGTGCGGCCGCCCCACTCCGAGAGGAGCAGCTCGGCGAGCGATTGTTTCCACGCGTCGAAGGGCAGGTAGAGCAGCAGCCCGAGCTTCGCGCCGATCATCGCGCCGATGAGCGCGCCCGCCGTCACCCAGCGTTGCTTGGTGGAGGTCAGAAGCTGAAGCCGCCGCTCCTCGAGGCTCTTGGCCAGGTAGCCGAGCACCAGGCCCAGCCCCACAAACACCGCGTAGCCGGGACTGAACGCGGGGCTCACCGCGCCGCCTTGCGGGCTGCGAAGAACCGGCGAAAGCCAGCGACCTGAATCTCGAACGGGTTGTGACTTTCAGGCACGTCAGCGATGCCGAACGGCACCGGGCCTTCTTCCTTCTGGTACGTGCCGAAGAGCCGGTCCCACAGCACCAGCGCGGCGCCGAAGTTGCGCTGCTGGCCGGGGCCGTGTGCGTGGTGATGCACGCGGTGGTTGGAGGGCGTGTTCAAGACCAGGTCGAGCGGGCCGAGCTTGCCGACCACGTTCGTGTGCACGAGGTACTGCGCCGCGAAACTGACGCCCATGCAGAGGAAGACCAGCAGCGGGTCGAACCCCAGCAGCACCAGGGGCACACACACGAAGTCGTCCACCAACCTCAGCGGCCAGGGCAGCCTCCCCGCGAGTGAAAGGGAAAAGGTGTGACCGCTGTGATGCACCGAGTGCAGCGCGAAGCCCAACGGGTGGTGATGCAGCAAGCGATGCCACGCGTAGAAGAGAAGGTCGACACCGAGGAAGCAGACGACCGCGCTGAGCACCGTGGTCTCCCAGCGCACCGGGGCGAACGCAGAGACCGCGACGAACACCACGAGGAAGACGCCGCGCACCGAGACGCGCAGCGCGCCTCCGACGATGAGAATGAAGAGGTTGGCCGCCTGCTCACCCCAGGGGAGCTCGAGCCGGTGGCGGTACAACAACCAGAGGCTCTCCACCAGCATCCCGCCCCACACGAGCAGCGCCAGCCGGGTGAAGAGTGGGTGGGAGAAGACGGCTTCGGGTGTCATGGTGTCCCGCGTGAATCGACGCGTTCGACCGTACCTCTTCTACGACACCACGTCCTCGCTGTGCTCCACCTGCCTGCGCACCGTGGAGGCGAAGATCGTCATCGAAGAGCAGCGGGTGCTGATGGACAAGTGGTGCCCCACGCATGGCATCGAGCGGGTGCTGCTCAGTGATGACGTAGCGTACTACCGCAGCGGGCGTGAGGTGTTCGTCAAGCCGCCAGAGCTGCCGCAGAAGTTCAACACCCCCATGCAGTACGGCTGCCCGTACGACTGCGGGTTGTGCCCCGATCACATGCAGCACTCGTGTCTGACGGTGGTGGAGCTGACCGACCGCTGCAACCTCACCTGCCCCGTTTGTTACGCGGGCTCGTCGACTGATCATTCGCTCAAACACAAGAGCTTCGAAGACGTCTGCAAGATGCTCGACGCGGTGGTGGCCAACGAAGGCGAGCCCGACGTGGTGCAACTGTCGGGCGGTGAGCCCACGCTTCACCCGCAGTTCTTCGAGATCCTCGATGAGTGCCGCAAGCGGCCCATTCGCCACTTGATGGTGAACACCAACGGCCTGCGCATCGCGACGGAAGACGGCTTCGCTGAGCGGCTGGCCACCTACCTGCCGCGTTTCGAGGTGTACCTGCAGTTCGACTCGTTGCGGCCCAGCGTGCATCAGGCCCTGCGCGGAGCAGACCTCACCCGCATTCGCCAGCAGGCGCTCGCCAAGCTCAACGCGCTGAAGCTCTCCACCACGCTGGTGATGACCTTGAAGCGAGGCCTCAACGACGACGAGGTCGGAGACGTCATCAAGTTCGCCCTCGAGCAGCCGTGCGTGCGCGGCGTGACCCTGCAGCCGATTCAGGACGCGGGGCGCAACGAGTCGTACGACCCGAAGCAGCACCGGCTGACGGTGAGCGCGGTGCGGCGGTTGATCGCCGAGCAGAGCGGCCTCTTCACCACGTCTGACGTGCTGCCCGTGCCCTGCAACCCCGACACGCTGGCGATGGCCTACGCCCTCAAGGTCGATGGCCAGGTGCTGCCGCTCACGCGCTACCTCGACAGCCAGACCATGCTCAGCGGTGAGCGCAGCACCATCGTCTTCGAAGACGACCCGGCCCTGAAAGAGGCGGTGTTCAAGACCTTCAGCACCAACCATTCGCCTGACAGCCAGGCGCGGTGCCTGTCGGATCTGTTGTGTTGTTTGCCGCAGGTCAGCGCGCCGCCCAGCATCAAGTACGACAACGTGTTCCGGGTGTTGATCGTGCAGTTCATGGACGCGCACTCGATGGACATCCGCGCGCTCAAGAAGTCCTGCATCCACATGGCGCAGCCCGATGGGCGGATGATTCCGTTCGAGAGCTTCAACTTGTTCTACCGGGGCTCGGCGCAGGCGAAGTTGGCCGTCATACGCGCCGAAATCGACCGGGCCCGGGCCGAACGCGCCTGAACCGCAAAAACGAAAAGCCCAAATTGGCCCGTGAAGGGCGGATTCGGGTAGTTCGATTCTTGTCAGGCCCCGCTGGGTGTCGGCCCTTGCCGGTATGACGCAGGCTGGAGGCTGCGAAATGCTGAAAGCAGAGGTGAAGGGGATGGTCGGAGCCGGCGAGCTCAGCGGTCTGGTGACTCGCGCGGAGGCGTTGGGCTTCTTGACCGAGAAGCAGGTCAGAACCCGGCTGGAGACGGGCGCGTGGGTGCGAGTTTTCCCTTCGGTCTACCGGGTGGTCGGCGCTCCGGTCACCTGGCGGCAGAACCTCGAGGCGCTTCTGTTGTGGGCTGGAAGGGGCGCGGTGTTGTCGCACCGCACCGCTGCCGCGCTGCACGGGTTCAAGTCCTTCAAAGAGGGACCACTCGAGCTGACCTGCAGCTCCCGGGTTCGCGCGCCCGAAGGCGTATGCCTTCATCCCGAAAGCGCCGTCCCCGCGTGCGATCGCACCGAGGTCGACGATCTGCGAGTGACGAACGCGACGCGCACGATCATCGACCTCGCCGCGCTTCAGGACCGCTACACCATGCGCGCGGTCCTCGACCAGGCACTCCGCGAGAAGAAGACGACGCTCGAGAAGCTCGCGGAAGCGGTGAAGCGCTCGAAGAATCGCCCCGGCGTGATCAACGTCCGAGAGCTCCTCCGGGAGTTCAACGGAGAAGACGGGCCGACCGAAAGCGAGTTCGAGCGCCTCTGTCTCGAGGTCATCGAAGCCGCCGAACTCCCGAAGCCTCGGCTGCAGTGGGCGCTCATCGCGGGCAAGAAGCGCAGGCGCCTCGACCTCTTCTTCGACAAGCACGGGGTCGTGGTGGAAGCAGACGGCTACGCCTCACACGCCGGAATCGAGGCCTTCGAAGATGACCGCGAGCGAAACAACAGCCTCACCATCATGAACCTGCGCGTCCTCCATTGGACGTGGCGCGCGCTCCACGAGAAGCCGGAAGAACTGATCGCGCAGCTCTACGCGGCGCTGAACCTGCCGCGATGAAATCAGGGCTGGCAGACCGGGACGCAGTCGAGATGCCACTTGCCTCGCGGCCGCGCAGGTGAGGCCGCCGCATCACTTCCCGAGCGTCTTCATCCAGCTCACCGTCGCACGCACCCCGGTCTCCAACGACGTCGCACCCGCCCCAAACGCCGCCCGGAACTTCGCGTCATCGAGCACATACGGTAGCTGCCACTGGTAGCGCATCTCGAGCAACTCCTTCACCGCGGGGGTGAACAACCCGAGCACGTGCAGCACCAGCCCCGGCACCACCCCGCACCCCAGCGGAGTGCCCAGCTCGTCGCCGAACCGCGCCACCACCTCGCGCGTCGACTCCGCCTTCGCGACGGGGAGGTGCCACACCTCGCCCCACGACTGCTCCGAACCGGCGAGCGTGACCAGCCCATCGGCCACGTCCTGCCCGTACGAATACGAGTGCAGAATGTCGGGTGGCCCGAAGCACTCGCCCGCCTTCCCCTTCAGCGCGCGCTCAATGAACCTGTCTCCGAAGATCGCCGCGAGCGTGATGCCCGGCCCATAGAAGTCAGCCGCCCGCGCGATGGCCACCCGCGCATCGCCCGCGCGGTGCGCTTCCATCAGCTTCTGCGCCACCTTCGCCCGCAGCGCACCCTTGCGGCTGACCGGTGCCACGGGGCTGGTCTCCTTCATCGGGCCGTCGGGCCGGCCGTAGCCGTACAAGTTGTCGAGCACCACCAAGGGTGCCTTCGAGGTCTTCGCGGCGTGGAGCACGCCCTCGTTCACCTTCTCGAGCAGCTCACCCCACTGGTGGTACGGCGGCACCGCACAGTGAATGAGCGCCAACGCGCCGCGCGCAGCCTCTTCCGCAAACGCCGGATCTGCCACGTCGCCACCGCGCACCTCGAGGCGGCCGTCGACCTTCACGCCACCGGTACGCCGCACCTGCCGCACCTGGTGCCCCGCGGCCAACAAGCGGGAAGTCACCAGGCTGCCAATCTGTCCTGCACCGAACACCACGAAGAGTGAGTCGCTCATGTGTGCCAGAGTGTCGCTTGCACCACCGCAACTCAATTCGCACTTTTACAAGGTCAGGTTGCACTGATGCAAGTCCCTTGGGATGACATGCAGCTGTTCCTCTCGCTGGTGCGCACGCGGCGGCTGTCGGCCACGGGCGACGCACTGGGCTTCGATACCTCGACAGCGTCACGCAGGCTGGCGCGGTTGGAGACACAGCTCGAGGTTTCGCTGTTCGACCGCACGAGGGAAGGCCTGGTGCCCACCGCCACGGCGCTGCGGCTGCTGACCTCCGCGGAAGAAATGGAGCGCGCTTCGCACACCTTCCGCCGCGAGCTCGATGGACTGGAGCGCGACGTGGAGGGCGCGGTGAAGCTGTCGGTACCGCCGGGCATCGCAGAGAGCTTCCTCTCGCCCCTGCTGGGTGGCCTCCTGGCGCGGCACCCGAAGTTGCGGTTCGAGGTCGACGCGAGCGTGAAGCAGGCCGACCTCACGCGCCGTGAAGCCGACCTCGCGATTCGCACCATCCGGCCTTCAGGGGGGCCACTGGTGAGGCAGTTGCTCACGCGGGCGCAGTGGGTGCCGATGGCGACGGCAGAGCTGGTGGCCGAGCTGGGGCCGCTCAAGAGCTGGGACCAGGTGCCGTGGATCACCTGGGGCTCTGGTCTCGAGCACCTCCACGCGGCGCGCTGGCTCTCGGAGCGAGTCCGGCAACCGCCGGTGCTCAAGACCAACAGCTTCGTGATGCAGGTCAGCGCAGTGCAGCAGGGCCTGGGCGTGGCGCTGGTGCCAGCGCCGTACGCGCAGGTACACCGGCTCGAGGTGCTCCGGCTCTCGCGCAAGCTGGCCACCGACGCGAAGTCATTGCCGATCGACGACCTCTGGTTGGTGACGCACGAAGCACTCCGGAGCGTGCCGCGAGTGGCCGCCGCGTGGGACTTCATTTCCCTCTCCCTGCGAAAGGAGACTGTTGAAGTACGCCCTCGACTTCGCTCGCAGGGTTGATCGAACTTGCGAACGGACACCGCTCATCCCGACAGGGTTGGCCGAAGTTCGGCCGGTTCCGTTCGTGCCGAGCGGAGTCGAGGCAGCTATTTCATCAGTCTCCGAAAGCGGGCCTACGGGCCGAGCTTTCGCCATAAGTCCACGCGCCGCACGAAGCCGCGTTCTTCGAACCACTTCAAGGGCGCATCGACTGCCCCACCCGACACAGCCGCGCGCGCGACCTCGAGCTGTTTGCGCGAGACGATGTTCTCGACAGGCAACCGGTTGAAGGTCCGTGCAATCACCTCCATCGCTGCCGCGCTCTGCCCCGACCACTTGAGCGCGAGCGCATAGAGCCCCACCACTTCGCCGGGGTCCAGCTCCTCGGTCCACCCGACGTGGCGCTCTTCGAGCACCTCGATCGCCGCCATCAGATCGTTCTTCGCCTTGGTCGTCTCCAGCACGTCACCGCCGCCCTTCACGCGCAGCAGCCGCAGACGTCCTGTGAGCGCGCGGCCCCACGCCATCAACATGTCCCACGCGTTCTGCTCGGCGACCTTCCGAGCAACGGCGAGCTGAGCTTCCGCTTCAGTCAAACGGCCCCGCGCCAGCTCGACACCCGCGAGCACCAACGGCGCCTCTGCCTTGCCCGCATGATTGCCGACCAGAACGGACAGCCGCGCGTAGGTGGTCTCCGCGGCGAAGGCGGCGTCGAGTTCGCCCAGCTCGGTGAGCACCAGCGACAGGTTGTGCAAGGTGATCGCTTCACGCCGCAACCAGCCGGTGCTGCGCGCCAACTCGAGCGAGCGCTCGAACGCCTTGCGCGCCTGGCGCAGCTCACCCATGCCGTAGTGCACGATGGCCCGGGCGTTCCAACCCAGGCACGCGTCACGCAACTTGCCGGCGCGATCCGCGAGCGCGATGTGCTCTTCGGTCAACGAAATCGCCCGGGCGAACTCGCCTGCGCTGCAGGTGGCGACTTCCTCTGCGCGCACGAAGGCGATCGCATCTTCATCTGCGGCGAGCTGATCGGCGCTCACCTGCTTGCGAACGCGTGCACAGGCCTGCAGCGCTTCTTGCGCGCGCCCGAGGATCTCGCAGAGGAACCAGCTCCACCCCTTCGCCCAGCGAATCCACAAGTGCGGCACGGCCGCGCCCTTCAACTTCGCGAGGCGCTTCTCCAGGTCGGTGAAGGCCTTCTGCGTCTCTTCCTTCTTCACCAGGTACGAGATGGACTCCGCGCGCACGACCTCGAGCGAGGCGAGCGCCTCGTCGGTGCTCAAGGACTCCCAGCGATCGAGCACGCCGCGCACCTGACCGCTCAGCACCCGCCCGGCGGCCGAAGCAGGCAGCCGCTGCGCAGCGGAAGGCGACGGCCGGCCCGCCCCCAGCACCACCGCGATGGCCTCATCGGGCTGCCCGAGGAACAGCTTCACCTCTGCGATGCGACGCAGCAGCACCAGCTTGCGCACGCCCATCGCAGAACGCGCGGCCAGCTCGAGCCACGCCACGGCCTCGGTGCGGCCGGGCTTCGCCATGGCCAGCGCTTCGTACCAATGCGACGACGTCACGCCATCGAGCGCCGGAGTGGCGAGCGGCACCAGCACATCGGCGCTGCGTGCGAAGCCCGCGAGGTCGAGCTGCTCGAGGGCCTGCGCTGCCCACGCTCCGGCGGCCAGCCGCGCACCGAGCACCTGCGCGGGCGGGAGCACCGTGCTCAACGCGTGCGACATGCGGGGGTCGAAGAAGCGGCACAGCTCGAGCTGGCCTTCGCGCACCATGCGCACCAGCCCGTGCACGAGCGCCGGCTGGAGTTGCAGCGGCAACGCGGGGTCCACCGACGACAAGGCGGCGATGGGCGCTGCGCCTCCGAGGACCGCGAGCGTCGCGCAGGCGCGCAGCACTTCTTCGCCCAGCACCCGAACGCGCGCGAGCCGAAGTCCATCGAGCGTGCGAGGCAGCGAAGAGACCACTGCAGCTTCCTGGCCGCGGGCCAGGCTCCACAACCCCAACCCGAGCCCGGGGTTGCCTTGCGCATGCGTCGCGAGCGCAGTGGCCAGGGCCGGCGCCGCGCCCGCCGAGGTGAGCAACTGCTGCAGCGCCTCAGGGGGCGGTCGCGCGACGTCGATTCGAGACCACGCGGGTGAACTCACCCACCCCTCGCGACGCGCGCGAAAAGCAGGAGTGAACCGCTCGCCCTCGGCGTCATGCGAGACCACCAAAACCATCGGCACCGGCTCTTCGCGCTGCGAGATGAGCTCGAGAAACGCAGCGCCGTCGTCATCTGCGAGGTGAGCGTCATCGAAGGCGAGCACCAACCCGTCACGCGCGCGTTCGGTCAACCAGCGGGCGAGCTCGAGAAACGCACCTTCACGCCGCGAGTCTTCATCGAGCTTCGCGGTGCGGAAATCGGCGCGGCGAATTCCGAGGAGCGAAGCGAGCAGCTCGGCCGCGACCGTGGCGCGGTCGGGCTCGAGGCCGGCCAGCAGAGGGTCAGCCTCGAGCATGCGCCAGGTGGCGTCGTCGTCAGCGGCCTCGCCGATGAGCGCGCGCAGGGTCTGGCTCACCAGGCGGCCGTGGCCCACTTCCACGCGCAGCAGCGGCATGCCGTCGAGTGCGTTCAGCGCAAAGGAGCGGCCCATGCCTTCAGGCGCCGAGAGGAGCACGCGCTGCAAGGCGCGAGTCGCGCGGGCGTTGCCGATGGCTGCTTGAAGCGACGCCGAGGACATCCGGCCGAAAACCTAGCAGCTACCTCTCCGTGCGCGAGAGGGGAGAGGGTGAGGGCCCGACTCAGGGGCCCAGCGCCGTGAAAAAGTCCTCCGCGCTCAAGGCGGCCGCATCGGGAGCCGCGCCGTCCCACTGGAAGTGGTCGAAGTACGCGAAGGGGCCGTCGGGCATGGCTTCTTCACTTGCAAGAGGGCGGCCTCCGCGCACGAAAATCAGCGAATCGGTCGCGCGGCGTGGACGGGGGCTGGAGCGGAGACAGCGGCCCCCAGATGCAGGAGGAACTGAAAGACCGCAGGGGCGATCACGAGCTCAGTCGCCGGCTCAACGTACCCAGTGACCTCGACCACAGCGGCCGAGGGCTCACTTGCCCGCGTCGCGACCTGAGACTGACTGCTCACGGCAACCGTCTCGAGGCGCGGCGCGAAGGGCTGAGCCCAGCTCGCTTCGACGGAAACGCGCAGGCTGTTGTCGGCCGGCTGGCTCCACTCGCCTGGCATGGAGACCACGCCACCGTTCACCCCGAGAGCAGTCGAGGGGTCACTTGCCGCAGCAAACACAGTTTCTCCCTCGACCGGGGTGACCGATGAGCGCCGCGCCTCCCAGTGCGCGTAGTGCGCCTGCCGAACCTCCGCCGAAACCTGAACCTGCGC
Organism: Archangium sp.; assembly: GCA_043773025.1. Classification (GTDB taxonomy): domain Bacteria; phylum Myxococcota; class Myxococcia; order Myxococcales; family Myxococcaceae; genus Archangium_A. Next base: position 67,499 of record JAYVFP010000001.1, on the reverse strand, counting down.
CCTCACCGCCCATTGCGCGTAGTGCGCCTGCCGTCTCTCCTCCGCCTCCGCCCGGGCCCACTCGCGCCGTGCAGCCAGCGCAGGTCCGCCCCGCCTCTCCAGCTCCACGATCCACGCGCGTTCATCGATCGACGGCACCAGCGCGCCCTGCTCGACCGTGAACACCGCGCCTTCGCACATGCCCGCAAGCCCGGTCAGCGTGATGTCGATCGGCCGGTCACGCTCGAGAGCAAACCGCGCATCGACATCTTCATTGGCAAAACGAGCCTCGACGACCAGCGCCCCCACCGACTCGCTGCTCCACGGGCGAGGGGTTTGCGCGACCCCGTTGGCGTGCACGAGCACCGACCCACTCAGCGACCCGGGCGCCGTCACGGTCACGCGCACGTACTCGCCCCACCTCGACTGCAGCGGCACCGTACGAAACCCGACCGGGCCACACACCACCGGGCCCTGCACCACCTCGAGGCGCGCCGTGCTCTGCAGCAGACCCGCACGTGGAAAGCCCACGCAACCAACACAACCCAACGCCAGGAGAACGATCGCGCGCATGCGCGGCATGTACGGAAAGCGCCGACGAAGATTCACGCCCGGCCGCTGTAAAAAAATGAACGGCGCGAACCCCCCACAAGGTCCGCGCCGCTCTGATTTTCCTCAAAGTTCTGGGAGGACCTTCAAAAGTTCACTGCGGCAAGCCGTACTTGTCGGCGGCCACGTAGATGCGCAGGTGCGTCTCGCCATCGGCGGTCATCACGGTGACCTCGGTGCTGCCGGTGCTGCGGCCGACAAAGATGACCTGGCGACCGCGTTGAGTGACCTCGACCAGCGAGGGATTCTCGACGGTGACCTTGGAGACCGGCGAAGGCATCGACACGGTCGTCGTGTGACCGACGGGCATGTTGAGACGCCTGGGTTGAGCGGCAAACGCGACGTGGGCAAAGGCGATGAGGGCAAGCAGCGTGAGGCGCATTCAGCCACCCATTCCACGCGTCGTGCCAGCGCTGATCAGCTGCGAACTCAGTGACTTGCACACCCGTTGCGCATCGAGCGGATGGTCCATGCGCTATCCACTGGAGCACGAGCGCTCCACCTCACCGTTCACCCCGAGCGAAGTCGAGGGGTCACCACCTCACCGCTTGAACACCCCGTACTTCGCAATCGCATAGACCGCGCGAAACCCATCTTTCCACGTGATCTTCTTGCCCTCTTCGTACGTGCGGCCGAAGTAGCTGATGGGCACCTCGTACACGCGCACGTTGGCGCGGCCGACGCGGGCGGTGAGCTCGGGCTCGATGCCGAACCTGTCTTCCTTCAGCGTGAACGACTGCAGCACCTCGCGGCGAAACGCTTTGTAGCAAGTCTCCATGTCGGTGAGGTTCAAGCCCGAGGTCATGTTGGAGAGCGTGGTGAGGCCCTGGTTCACCACGGCGTGCCAGTAATACAAAACGCGCCGGGTCTCGCCGGTGAAGCGGCTGCCGAATACGACATCTGCGTTGCCATCGAGGATGGGCTTGATCACCCGAACGATGTCGCGCGGGTCGTACTCGAGGTCAGCGTCTTGAATGACGACGAGCTCGCCCGTGGCCTCCTTGAAGCCCCGCCGCAGCGCCGCGCCTTTGCCCTGATTCTTCGGCTGAAACTGCACGGAGAACGTGTTGCTGTTCTTCGGCTTCGCACCCTCGAGCGCGTCCATGCCTTTCGCGTGAAGCACCTCGAGCCACTCACGGCTGCCATCGGTGCTGCAGTCATCGACGACCACGATCTCCTTTGGAAAGTCGACGGCGACCACGCGCTTGAGCAGCTCCGCGAGGGTGCGCATCTCGTTGTAGACGGGAATGACGACGCTGACGGTCGGGGCCGGAATCACGTGGCGGCTCGTACCATCACGCTCAGGGTGAAGGGCAAACCCTTGCGCAACCGGCGGCACCCGTGGTTTGCGTCGCACCTTGAAACATTTCAACGCGTCTGGGCTCATCCTGTCGTGCCTGCTCTTCACCGCCTGCGCCGCGCCTGAAGGCAGCGGGCTGGCGCTGACCGCCGAAGGCACCGGCCCTCAGGTGAAGTTCGACGTGTTCCACCGGCCGCTGCCTGACATCCCGTTGCCCAACGACTTCGCCTCGCGGTTCGACGCGACGAGCTTCACGAAGAAGCGCGTCAACGCCAGCCAGGTTGCCCCGACAGAGTGGGAATCGAAGACGCGCAAGGAGCTCGACGCGCTCGACGGCTGGGGCACGCTGGGTGCCATCTCCGTTTCCTTCGAGAGCGACCTCGACACGGAGAACGTCATCCGCCGGCACCACGGAGATCGGTTCGACTCGAGCGACGACGTCATCCTGGTGGTCGACATCACGAAGGGCTCTCCCGACTACTGCAAGGCAGCGCCGCTCGACTTAGGTGAAGGCCACTTCCCCGCCCGGCTCGATCGCCCCGACTACTACCCCGACGATCCGCGCGCCTCGCTGCAGAGCCTGCTGTTCGAAGAGGTCGAAGAAGATCTCGACGCCGACGGCGAGCTGGATCCCGGTGAAGACACCGACATGGACGGCGTGCTCGATCACCCGAACACGCGCAGCGCGGCCGACCCGTCGCTCATCACCTTCTACGAGCGCGAGACGAAGACGTTGATCGCGCGGCCGATCTACCCGCTGCGCGAAGGCACGACCTACGCGGTGGTGCTGACGAAGAACCTGGTGGATGTAGAGGGCAACGCGGTGCGCTCACCTTTCAAGTACGTGAACCACGCCGCGCAGACCCGGGCGCTGCAGCCGCTGAACGACGAGTGCCTCGGCCAGCTCGGCTATTCGATGGACGAGGTGGCTTTTACCTGGTCGTTCACCACCCAGGCGTGGACGCGGCCGATGGTTGCAGTTCGCGATGGGTTGTATGGCATTGGCCCCTTCGCGCGCCTGGCCACGCAGTTCCCGGCCGAGATGACGCTGCGTGACTCCCGCACTCGGGCGGCGGGCGTGTACGGGCGCATCGTGCCGAACTCGTTGTTCATGGAGATGGCGAAGAGCCTGTATTCGCAGTTCGGCTCGGGCAACTCGGCGGCCCAGGAGAACCTGTTCTTCGACAACTTCGGTTTCATCGACTTTCACGCGGTGGGCACCATCGACTCACCGCAGTTTTTCCCGCGCTTCGAAGACGATGGCGTGACGCAGAAGAAGCTCACCGACCAGGTCTGGCAGATGAACGCCGAGACGGGGGAAGCCTTCACCCGGCACGAGGGCGTGAACTACTGGCTGATGGTGCCGAAGAACCGCGTTGCGGGGCCGGCGCCGGTGGCGATCTTCATTCATGGTCATGGCAGCACGAAGTTCGACGCGATGAACGTGGCGGGCTTCTTCGCGCGCATGGGCATCGCGACGCTGGGCATCGACGCGGTCAGCCATGGAGTGGATGTCGACCCGGTGTTGCTCGAGGTGGTGAAGGGCCAGTTCAAGCAGCGCGGCATCGAGGGCATGGGCATCGGCATCGTCGACGGGCGCGCGCTCGATCAGAACGCAGACGGCAAGCTCGACAGCGGCGTCGACTTCTGGACCGCGTATCTCTTTCACACGCGCGACATGGTGCGGCAGACGGGCGTTGATTTGTTTCAGGTGGTGCGAGTGCTCAAGTCATTCGATGGCGTGAAGACGTGGAAGTACGACGCGAACCTGGATGGTCAGCCGGACCTCGCGGGTGACTTCAACGGCGACGGCAAGGTCGACATCGGAGGCGCTGCTCCGATTCACGTGGTGGGTGGTTCGCTGGGCGGCATCATGGCCAGCTACGTGGGTGGGCTCGAGCCGCAGGTCGAGACGGTCATTCCCATCATTGGTGGTGGCGGCTTGTCTGACATTGGAACGCGGAGCTCGCTCTCCGGCGTGCGCGACGCGATGGTGTTGCGCATGATGGCGCCGTTGGTGCTGCTGCGGGATGGCGTCATCTACGAAGGCGCGCCTGATCTGGTGGAGTACAAAGAGGTGAAGGTCGGCACGCTGAGCATCACGCCGAAGGTGGGCAGCATCGCGGTGCTGCGCAATCTGGACAGTGGAGAGTGGCGTTGCGCGCGCGTGCAGGCGGGTGGGCGCATGCGGGTGGCGGTGCCGAGCGACAAGGGTCACCGGTTGGAGTTGTCGTTCTACGAAGGTGAGCTCGCGTCGCAGAAGCGAGAGGGCTGCGTGCCGGCAGGTGAGCCGCTCGAGCGCATCAGCTCGTTCTCTGAGCCGGTGAAGTTTCAGGGCGTCACGTACGCCGCGGGGAGCGACTTCATCGCTGTGACGGATGGGTTTGGTCTGCGCCGCGGGAACCCTGAGCTGCGCCGCATGCTGGGCCTGGCCCAGGTGGCGCTCGAAGGAGCCGACCCGGCGAACACCGCTCCGTTCATGCACGGGGAGCGCACGCTCACCTACGGCACGGGCGAGACGGTCTCGACGCGGGCGTTCTACATCAACACGATGGGCGACCCCGGGGTGCCCACGGCGTCAGGCGTGATGATGGCGCGCGCTGCGGGCCTGGTGAACTTCAAGGACGTCGACGAGCGCTACGGGAAGTCGGTCGATCAGCTGCTGCTCGATACGGGCACGGTGGAAGGCACGGAGTCCTCACGCCGCTTCCTCGACTCGATGGGCAAGCCGGTGCTGATGGATGTCGACAATCTGGCCGCGCTGTCTGCCTCAGGTGACGGCTTCGACGCGCCTCGCCTCACCCCGCCGCTGCGCATCGTGCGCCGCAACACGCCCGCGCAGGGCGGCGGCATCAGCGCGCAGCTCTTCCCCATGATGGATCCACTGGGTACGCACGGCTTCCCCCAGCCGAAGCCAGAACTCCCGTTCGACCTCGGTGCGCTGCTGATCAACCAGATGATCCGCTACGTCGCGACCAACGGCCAGGAACTCGACTTCGACCCCTGCCAACTCGACTGGTCGTGCACTTGGTTGCCGCCGCTGCCCTGAGCCACAGGCCTCGCCCTGAATTCAATGGGGCTGCGGTCAACGCGGGACTGGGGAACATCGTTCTCAGGAGTTGGCTGGTGATCTGGCAATAGTCGTGGCCCGCCCCCCGACCTGCTCCCGGAGGGAGAGGGGGGGCCTTCTGGCGCACGCAGAGCGATGTCTAGTCTGGGTTCATGCCCGCCACTCCCGCCTACTTCTTCTCGCTCCTCACCCGGCAGCTCGCGCTTGGTGAAGAGGCGTTTCTCAGGCGGTACCCCAACTGCTGGCTCGTCTGGGAAACAGGCGGCACACCCGCGCACCTCAGCGACGTCAGCTTGAGCGTGCTCGACACGAGCCTCGCCTCGACGCGCAAAATCAGCCAACGGCCCGGTGCAGGTGACTCGTTGTGTTTCACGCTCAAGGCGCTCGATGGTGAGCCGCTCCGGTTGGGGCGATCGCTGGACAACGAGGTGGTGATCGCTGACCCCACCGTCTCGCGGCTCCATGCGCAGTTGGAACCTCACGGCCTGTCGTGGCGGTTGGTGCCGTTGAGCCAGAAGCGGAAGACGCTGTTGGCCGGCCGGGTGGCGGATCCGGGGGTTCCGTTGCAGCTCACTTCGGGCGTGGCCGTGGAGTTCGGGGGCGTGAAGTTCGCGTTCTACGACTCGAAGGCGTTCAAGGCGCTCGTCGCCCGAGTGCCGTTGCGTTCGTCTCGATGAGACTCAGCGCGAGGTGACTACCCACTTCCCCTCGGGGAAGTGACCGAGGCATTGCTTCAAATTGATGCTCAGGGGTATGGGTCTTCGAGGTTGCCCCTCACCCCAACCCTCTCCCCGCTTTCATAGGGCGAGGGAGAAAAGTTCCGTGCGCTTTCCAGGTCGTCGCAAGCATAAACATTACTTTCCCGTACAAACCCGAGATCCGCTCCTTCGGGCCGCGGGTGTCGAGCAGGCCACCAAGCGGACCCACGTCGTCGGTGTCGACCAGACGCTCGTCGACATCGATGCCCGGATCCCCGAAGAGCTGCTCACTCGCTATGCCCTGCCCAAAGGCGCCTCGACGGTCATCCCCGATTCGGTTGCGCTGCGCCTCTACGACGAGCTGCTCGTGCGCAAGCTGATCAGCTCTGAGTTCGCCGGCGGCACCATCGGCAACACACTCCACAACTACTCGCTGCTCGCCGACGACGCGTCGATCCTGCTCGGCGTGATGAGCGAAGAGATCCGCCTCGGCACGTCGGGCTACCGCTACCTCTCGAACACCTCGAGCCGCGTGAACCTCGATCACCTGCAGCCGGTCGCAGGGCCCATCGGGCGGTGTTTTGCGCTGGTCACCCCCGATGGTGAACGCTCCTTTGCCATCAGCGCGGGGCAGATGAATGGCCTCAAGCCCGAGAGCATTCCTGCGCACGTGTTCGATGACGCGTCGTGCCTGGTCATCTCGGCGTACCTGCTGCGCTGCAAAGACGGTGAGCCGATGCCGGCGGCGACGGCCCGTGCGGTCGAGCTGGCGCGCGCCAAAGGGGTACCCGTGGTGCTCACGCTGGGGACCCGCTTCGTCATCGCCGAACGCCCAGAGTTCTGGCGCGAATTCATCGCGGAGTACGTCGACATCGTCGCGATGAATGAGCAGGAAGGCGAAGCGCTCACGGGCTCCGAAGATCCGCTCGTCGCGTGTGAACGCACGTTGGCGTGGGCTGATCTCGTGTTGTGCACCGCGGGGCCCATCGGCCTCTATCTGGCTGGCTACACCGATGACGAAGTGAAGCGAGAAACGCGCTACCCGCTGCTCCCCGGCGCGATCGCCGAGTTCAATCGCTACGAGTTCAGCCGCCCGATGGCGAAGAAGGCCTGCGTGAAGCCCGTGCAGGTCTTCGCTCACATCGCGCCGTACCATGGCGGTCCCGAGCGAATTCTGAGCACCAACGGCGCAGGTGACGCGGCGCTCGCGGCGTTGCTGCACGACATGGCCGCCAATCGCTATCACCGCGCGCGGGTGCCGAACTCTGCGAAACATGTTCGCGAGTTCCTCACCTATTCGTCGATGAGCCAGGTCTGCCGGTACGCGAACCGCGTGAGCTACCAGGTGCTCGTGCAGTCATCGCCCCGCCTCACGCGCGGTCTGCCTGAACGCGAAGAGGGCCTCGACGACGAGAAGTACTGGGCTCAGTGAACGTCCTGGCTAGCTGCGCACGAGCGTCAGGGGTCCGTTGATCACCGAATCAAGTGACGCCCTCTTGTTCGCAGTACAGATATCGATGCGGCTCGTCCCCTTGCCGACGAACGCGCCACCGGTGTCGACCACGCGGAACTCGATCTGCTTGCCGTACTTCGCCTCGAGCTCCGGTATGCGCAGCTTCGTGCCGTACGGAAATGCCTTCGAGTCCATCGCGACCGACACGTAGTTCGCCTTGCCGCTCAGAAAATCCTGCAGCGTGCGCAGCGGCTGATCACGCCGATCGACGAACCCACCTTCGAGCGGGGACGCGTCAGGGTAATAGCCCGTGCCACGCGCCTTGAACTTCTGACCTTCTGCCGGTTCGAAACCATCGACGGGCCCCGCGGGCACAGGGGGCCTCGAAGGCGCTGAGCCAAAGAGCGCCTTGTGCGTGTTCTTGCCCACCACACCGTCGGGCTCGAGACCGTTCGCGCGCTGAAAGGCGACGACCGCCTTGCGCGTGTTCGGCCCAAATTTTCCGTCCGTGCCCTGGGGGTCGAAACCCTTCGCCTCGAGCGCGCGCTGCAGCTCTTTCACGTCGTTGCCAGAAGACCCACTTCGAACCGACGTGACTGAGCTGACGGGCATGCCTCATTGTCGCACCTGCCCACCAGAAGTTGCCCCTACTGAATGTCGAAGGCCGTCGAGACCGCCGCCTGCAGCGCGCCGCCCGTCGCAGTCAGGGTGCAGCCCGTCGCCTGGGTGCTGCTCTTGAGGCCATTGAAGTTCGCCACGCCCTGCACCGCGTTCACCGTCATCAGGCTCGACGCATCGAGCGCGGCGGCACACGAGCCGGCCGTGATGGCCACGGTGATCGGCGCGGTGGACGACGTCACGACGCCAGAGTTGTCCTCCACCACCACGCTGGGGATCGGCCGCAGCAGGTTCTGCGCGATGGTGTTCGAGGGCGAGGTCTGGAACCGCAGCCGCGGCCCGCTCGCTGCCGCGTAGGTCACCGTGGTCGAGTCGGTGAGCTGACCAATCGCTGCCGTCACGGTGACGGCCCCCGCGGTGGTCGAGGTCAGCTGCGTCTTCGCGACGCCACTGCTGTCGGTGTTCACCCGGGCCGAAGAGAGCTGCCCGCCACCCGTCACCGCGAAGTCGACCGTGGTTCCACTCGCGGCGCTCGTCGTGGCCGTGATCACAACCGCGTCGGCTCCGTTCGCTGTCGCCGTCGAACGTTCTGCCGTCACCGAGATCGTCTGTATCGCAGAGGTGCAACCAACGAGGATCATCGAGTTCAGGAGTGCCAGTGAACGCATGCTGCCGCGTGTGCCATCGCACGCTGCGATTGTCGATGGCCCCTCACCCCCGAGGTCATTTGAGGCAGCGTTGGTAGCGGAGGTCGACGTTCTTCGCGAACCAGGCTGTCGACCGGTCTTGCGACATCTTGGGACTGCGAATGGTGACCTCGGGCACCCGCGCATACGGCGGGTCTGACTTCATCTTCTGCGCCCAGGCCCGTTTGATCGCCCGCCACGTCTCGGTCGCCTCGAACCCGGCCGTCTTCTCCTGCCGCACCTCTTGGCGAATGCGGCGCTCGCTGAGCTCGGGCGCGTACTTCTGACCGAAGTTCAGGATGGCCAGCAGCGACTGCGTGTCTCGATTCAGTGGCTTCGCGTTCTTGTCGTACGCGAGGAGATCTCCATCGGTCGCGAGCGCGATTCCCGTCAGCTTGCTCACCTGGTCCTGCAGCGCGGCGTTGCGGCTCGCGTACACCCCGGCGTTGAAGTCGGCGAAACGGTACAGCGGCTGAGCGTACGCAGCCTCGTGCCCCAGCAGGCGTGCCGTGCCGAACGAGACGCCGCCTGCTCGCGTGTAGAGCTCGTCGCGCACGTAGCTCACGTCACGCCGCTTCTTGCCCGCGAGCTCTTCTGCGAACCGCACGCTCACCTGCATCGAACCCACCGTGGTCACCGGGTTGAAGTCTTCCGGGCTCGCATCGAAGAGCGCTCCGAAGAGGTCGACAGCCTTGTACGGCGCAGGGAACTTCTCTTCGTAGAAATGCAAGATGTCGCGGAAGAGCACGTCGAGATCTCGTTCGGTCTTCACGGTGCTCAAGCGCGCTTCGAAGGTGTGTTTGCTGCCCGGCGCCTTGCCGCTGAGCAGCTCATGCAGCGCGGGGGGTCCCAGCGGGCCGAGCTTCTCCACCTTCTTTTCCAACTCCGTGCGGAGAAGCTTCGAGAGCCCGGGCACCGCAGGGTCTACCTGAAAGCCAGACTCCTGTTCAATCACCGCGACCACCTGGCAGACGGTGTCGGGGTCGGCAGGGAACTGGTGCTCATCGAGCGCGGCCAACACGTCGGTCGCCCAGCCTTCACGATCCTTCACCTTGTCGGGAAGGCGGGCGGTCACCTGCTCCACCGTCATTCGTGGCCGCTCGTCGCGCAGCACGGGTCTGACCGCGCAGCCGGCGAGAAAAATGGAACCCAGGGTGATTGCGCGAAGCCAGTTCACGCAGTGAGCGTAACTTCCTGCGCCAGGTCATCGCGATGAAGAACACGGTGGTCCCTTTTCCTGCGCCAGGGGGGAAAGGGCGGCGGCAGAGCAAGTTCAAGGAAGCAGAGCCGTTGTTCGCACCGCGCTGAAGACCACCACTGCGCGGCTGGGCCAAAGACAATCCATCGCTCCTCGCGCCGTTGAACAACCTCGCCGTGCTGGCTTCGCTACACCGCGCGCCTCGACGAAGCCGAGGTCACCTTGCGTCAAGCGCTCGCCGTCGAGCTGAAGACCTTCGGCCCCGTGCACGAAGAAGTGGCCACCACGTTCATCGAGGCGGCGCGACCAGGCGATCCGCGTCGAAGATGGCCTTGAGCTCCTCGTCGCTGCTGATCAGCCGCGTTTGCAGCAGCTCAAAGACCGGCGCTGGCACGTTCGCTGACGCGACGATGCAGTCGTTGGGCGCCTCGCTGGAGAAGCCGATGACCTGCAGCTGACTGCGCAGCTTGGGCGGCAAGCTGTCGAGCCCCGTGCGTTGGGTGGCGGCATGGGCGGCTGACGCGAAGACCGTGGTGAGCGCCACCTTGCCGGCGATGAGCGCCTCGAGCGCGGCGGCGAACGAGCCTGCGAACAGTTGATCGCCGAACGCGTCACTGAGGTCGACGCCCAGGCGCTCCAGGTGTTGCCGCGGGAGCAGGTAGCCGGAGGTCGATTCTTTCGCCACCCACGCGACAGCCACGTGCGCCAGCGTCTCGAGCTGCAGCGGTGCATCGACCCGGCAGACGAACGCGGCACGAAAGGTGGTGCTCCCCCCTCGCTCGAACTGCACCACGCTGCGTCCCCCTTCATGCTCGACCTGCGCGCAGATGTACGGCGGGGCCCACGCCGCGTCGACCCGGCCCGTCTTGAAGTCTTCGGTCAGCGCCGCGTAGCTCTGGGCCACGTGCATCTCCACGCTCAGCTCAGGGGCGAGCCGCTTCCGCAACCAGGGCCCCAGTTGCAACGAGAGGGTCGAGGCCTTCAGCGCCCCCAGCGACGCGGGCATCGCGAAGCGAAGGTGACCAGCCCGGAAACCCATGAGCCCTTTTATCCCCCCAAGGCAAGAGGCCGCAGCCCTGTTTCGTGAGCACTCGACCGCGCTACCATCGAAGCGCATGTTGGCTGCCCACACCATCGCTGACCTGAGCCCGTTCGCCCTGGCCGGAGCGGTGTGCCTGATGCTGGTGGCAGAGTCGCTCTCGCCCCTCGTGCCCTTGCTGCCTGGCAAGACGCGGGCACACCACGCGCTGCGCAACGTCACCATCGCGCTGTGCACCTCGCTCTTCGCCATCGGGGGCAACTTCTTCCTGGTCGGCGTCGCTGCGTGGACACAGGCGCATCAGGGGGGGCTGCTCAACATGCTCGAAGCGCCCTGGCTGCTGCGCTTCGCGGTCGCGCTCGCTGGTCTCGATTTCTTCGAGTGGATCCGCCATCGCCTGCACCACCACATTCCGCTGCTGTGGCGGCTGCATCGGGTGCACCACACCGATCCGCACGTCGACTCGACCACCGCGCTGCGCGGTCACCCGCTCGAGAGCTTGATCGCGTACTCGTATTTTTCGTTGCTGGTGCTCGTGCTGGGCATCGACCCGCTCTGCCTGGCGCTGCGTTCACTCATCGCGGCGGTGGCGCTGGCCTGGCATCACGCATCATTCAAGTTGCCGCGGAAGCTCGATTTCCTTCTCAGCTTCGTCACGCCCACACCGCGAACGCACCGGCTGCATCACTCGCGCGACGTGCGCTTCACCGACTCGAACTTCGGCACGCTGTTCACCTGGTGGGACCGTGCGTTCGGCACGTTCTCACCGGGTCACCTGAACGAGCCGCAGCGCACAGGGCTGGAAGGCTTCGATTCGCCCGAGGCGCAGTCGCTGATCGGCGTGCTCACTTCGCCGCTGCGTGAGCCGTCGCCAGTTCGAGCCGAGCCATAGAACTCGGGCAGGCCTTCGTCTCGTTACTCCATTACAAGTCGAGGCGACGGCGAGCGCGGCGGCTGCCCAGCCAATAGCCCGCGGCGAGCCCGAGCAGCGCAGAGCCGCACACGAGGGTGGCGATCAACGAGCTGCTGTCGAGCAACTGGCGCTGGCGCAGCTTCTCGAGCTCGGCGGCCGTGGCCAGGTACGCCTCGGGCGACAGGTACGCGCCGCCCTCCACTTCATGAGGCTCACCGTCATAGCTGTGGAGCAGGCCCTTTTTGACTTCGAAAACGCTCGAGTCCATGAAGCCCAGCGTAGCGCTACTGGCAACCCCCGAGCAGCACCCGTACCTCGCCGTTGGACCCGGAGCCTGAGCCCACCGCGACATCGGGCCACCCATCCTGGTTGAGATCGCCCACCGCGAGTGCCCAGCCATTTCGGCCACCCACCCGCGTGAACGGGGCGAAGGAACCCGCGTCGCCGACGAGCACGTCCACGCCGCCGTCGAACGCCAGCCGGGTGGTGACCACGTCGAGCGTGCCGTCACGATTCAGGTCGGCCAGCACCAACGCCCAGTGAATGTCGCGCGCGCTCGAGTTGCCCAGGGGCGCACCGAACCCACCATCGATTCCGGGGAGCACGCTGACCCCTGCGCCCAGAATGAGACCGTTGGTGCCATCGAAGTAGCCGGTCGAACACACCGCGTCGGGCACGCCGTCGCCCGTGACATCAGAGAGGGCGACTGCATTGACAGCCGTGGAGCCCAGATAAACGGTGCTCGCGCCAAAGCCGCCATCCCCATTGCCGGGGTGCACGCTCAGCCCGTACTGCGCGTTGCCCACCAGCGCGTCGATGCGCCCGTCGCCCGTCACGTCGGCGAGCACCAACCGGTGAGAACCGCGGGTCGCACGCGGTGCACCTCCGTCGAACGCGCCCCGCACGGTGATCAACTCAGGCACGGAGCCACCCACGTCGACAGTGACGAAGTCGGCCCGCCCATCGAGATCGAGATCCGCCATCGCCGTCTCGAGCGGCACGTAGAACGGCCGGCCCGCGTCGAGCAGCGCCTCGAGGCGCAGCCCACCATCACCGTCACCCTTGAGCACGGCGAGCGTGCCAGTCACCTCGACGGACACCACGTCGAGCAACCCATCGCCATCGACGTCGTTCACCACCAGCGTCAGCGGCGTGATGGGCCCCACCACGCCCGGCGCGACGGGCACGCCTCGACCGTCATTGAGCCGCACCTCGAGCGTGCTGGTCGTCGCGACGATGAAGTCGAGGTGACCGTCTGCGTTGAGGTCGGCCAGCTCGAGCGAGAGCGGTCGCCCGGTCGCCCACGGAGCGGTCACCGCCAAGAGCCGGTACCTGCAGCCGCCATCATCGGGGCCCGCGTCGGGTTCACCTGCGTCAGGCTCGCCGGCATCCACCCCGGCGTCGGCGCGGCCGGCATCAGGGCGCCCTGCGTCGACCGCGGCATCTTCTTCGGTGCCCGCGTCGACGCCGCCGTCTTCACCCGGCGTGGGCCCGCACGCGCACCCGGCAACGAGAAAGCTGGTGACGAGGGTGACGAGCAGCGCGCGAAGAGCCATGCGCAGGCTCTTACTCCAGCGGGGCTGCGGTTACTGAATCACGGGCCGCACCAGGCAAATCTGCACCAGGCCATCAGGCAACTCGAAGGCCTTGAGCGCCTCGAAGCTGAGCGCCTGCCAGCGCTGCGCACCATCGAAGAGCAGAGAAATGGCGACGCCCTCTTGCCGGGCCTCGCGGATGAACTTGATCACCGCGCCCAGCGTGGAGGAGTTGAAGAACTCCAACTGCTCGAAGTGCAGCTCGATGACGCACTGCGAGCTCTTGGCGCGTCTGAGCACCGCCTCGAAGTACGGGGCCAGCATCACCGCGGGCCTGCGCGCGTTGCTCTTGCCCGTCCAATCGAGCCGCAAGCGGGCGGGGGAACCGCGTGCTTCGACCAGCAAGTCGCCTGCGATCAATGACGCGAACAGGTCCATGGGGGGCGCCTCTCTCAAATGCGTCGACGTGGGGTGAGGTGAAGCTGCGTGGACCGCCTGAAATGCGAGGGGGAACCATTCCGCAGCGCGCCTGACGCCTCCATCCCCCGCAGCAAGGAGTTACGCCCGGGTAACCCAAAACAACTACGCGGATTGTGGTGGAGCCCGAGGGGAACTAGAGGCGAAGCGGCTGTGACGTCCCTCGACCTCATTCCCCCTCAGCGCTCCGCGGCGATCACCGCGCTCCGGCTGGCGCCCGCTGAAGCGGCCTGGCTTCGGGCCATCGGGCTCTCCGAAGGCGTGCGGGTGACCATGTTGCGCGGGGCCCCTCTGGGTGGCCCGCTGCACGTGCGCATCTCCACGGGCGCTGAGTTGGCTGTCGATCGCGGGCTGGCCCGGCAGGTGGAAGTCGATGCCCCCACCGAAGAGGTGCCGACGTGAACGCCGCGTTTACCGTGGCGCTCATCGGCCGGCCCAATGCGGGCAAGTCTTCGCTCTTCAACGCGGTGACGGGGGGGCACGCGAAGGTCGGCAATTTTCCCGGCATCACGGTCGAGCTGCTCGACGCGAAGGTGAAGCTGTCGAGCGGCGAGCACCTCGAGCTGGTCGATCTCCCCGGGGTGTATTCGCTCGAAGGCGAAGCGGATCCCCACAGCGATGAAGGGCACGCGCGGCGCTTTCTCGAGCTGGCGCAAAAAGCCCCGCAGCCGCTGGTCATCGCGCAGGTGATCGACGCCACGCAGCTGGAGCTGGGCCTTCGCCTCACCCTCGAGCTGCGGCGCCGCGGGGTGCCGGTGGTGGTGATCGCCACCCAACACGACGCGCTGGTGCAGCAGGGCTTCGAGCTCGACGCCCGCACGCTGGGGGAAGCGCTCGGCGTCACCGTGTTGGCCACCAACGCGCGGCACGCCGGCTTGCAGCAGCAGGTGCTCGAGCTGGTGGGTGATGCGTGGCGGCAGCGGCGCACGCCTCCGACGGGCGAGCTCGACGTGCACGCGCTGGCGCGCAAGGTGCTCATTGCGCGCATCGACGCGAAAGAGGCGTTCGCGCGGGTTCGCCGCCGCACCGAGCGGCTCGACGCGGTGTTGCTGCACCCGGTGTTGGGGCCGCTGATCTTCCTTTGCCTGATGACCGCGCTCTTCGCGGCGGTGTTCTTCATCGCCGAGCCCTTCACCGCGCTCATCGATCTCACCAACCAGGCGCTGGGTGCACGCATCGAAGCGTGGCTCGGTACGGGCTGGCACTCGTCGCTGCTGGTCGACGGCGTGCTCGGGGGCGCGGGCACGGTGCTCGCGTTCTTGCCGCAGATCGTCATCCTCACCATCGTGATGGAGCTGATCGACGCATCGGGGTACCTCGCGCGCGGCTCCTTCCTGGTCGATCGCCTGCTGCGCTTCGCGGGCCTGGGAGGCCGCTCGTTCGTGCCGCTGCTCACCGCGCACGCCTGCGCGATTCCGGCCATCAACTCGGCCCGCATCATCCGCGATCCAGGGCAGCGGCTGCGCACCATCCTGGTGTTGCCGTTGATGACCTGCTCGGCGCGCATTCCCACCTACGGGTTGCTCATCACCACCTTCTTCGCGGACCGCTCGGCGTGGTTCAAGGGTGCGCTGTTCGTCGGGCTGTACTTCGCGGGCATCGTGGCCGGCTTCATCGCGTCACTGGTGCTGGGCCGCACCGTCAAGAGCACCGCGCAGCAGCGGCCGCTGGTGCTCGAGATGCCGCCCTACCGCATGCCGCAAGCGCCGGTGGTGGGGCGCGTGGCGTGGCGATCGGCCAAGCGGTTCGTGAAGGACGTGGGCTCTGTCATTCTCATCGCGGCGGTGTTGATGTGGGCGCTCCTCACGGTGCCGGGGCCGGGTGATACCCACTCCGCGCCGCCGGGCGCTTCACCCCGAGTGGTGGCGATGCATGGCAGCCTCGCGGCTTCCGCTGGGCGGCTGCTGGAACCCATCAGCCGCCCCGCGGGGTTCGACTGGCGGCTCAACGTGGGGTTGATCGGCTCATTCGGTGCGCGCGAGCTGATGGTCGGCACCATGGGCATCATCTTCGGCATCGAAGGGGGTGAAGACGACACCGCGCCCCTGGCCGAGCGCCTGAGGGACGCGAAGACGCCGACGGGCGCGACCGCGTATGGGCCTGCCACCGCGTTGGCGTTGATGGCGTTCTTCGTGCTCGCCTGTCAGTGCATGAGCACGTTGGCCGCGGTGCGCCGCGAGACGCGCTCGTGGCGATGGCCGTTGTTCGTGCTCGTGTACACGTACGTGGCGGCGTGGGTGGTCTCGGTGATCGTCTTCCAGGTCGCGTCGGCCGCGGGCCTGTAGTCGGACCCCGTTCGCCCCGAGAGGGTTGGCGGAAATAGGAATCGGGTTCCATCACCGGTCTCCCCGAGCCAAAGTCGAGGGGTCACTTGCCCGCGCGAAACAACGCAGGCACCCACGGGCAGCCGCACGGGCGGCTCAAACGCTTCTTCACATGCCCAGCCCCACCTCATTGTTACCCTCGACCCGCTCATGAAACAGCGACTGCGCCGCGGCGCGAAATGGTTCGGCGTGCTGTTGCTCATCGCCCTCGGCCTGACCCTCATCGACGCGTGGCAGGGCCTGGGCCACCGCGCCTCGGGTGAACGGCGCGCCCGCATGGAGCGCTCCCCGCAGTGGAAAGACGGCGCCTTCGAGAACCCCGAGCCCATCGTGAACCTGATGGGCCCCATGCTCAGCGGCGCGTTCGACGTGAGCCCCGACGCATCGCCGACCGCCCCCGTGAACGTCGAAACCGTCGACCCTGCCCTTTTCGCCACCGCTCCTCAGAGCGGCCTGCGGCTGACCTGGTTCGGGCACTCTTCCATGCTCATCGAGCTCGATGGCTACCGCGTGCTCACAGACCCCGTGTGGAGCGAGCGCGTCTCACCGCTGAGCTGGGTCGGCCCTCGCCGGTACTACGCGCCGCTCATCCCCCTCGACAGGCTGCCGCGCATCGACGCGGTGCTCATCTCGCACGACCACTACGACCACCTCGATCACCGCACCATCATCGCGATGAAGGACTGGGACACGAAGTTCATCGTGCCCCTCGGGGTCGCCGCGCACCTGGAATACTGGGGCGTGCCGCTCTCGAAGATCATCGAGGTCGACTGGTGGGAGCGCACGAAGCTGGGTGAGCTGGAGATCGTCTCAACCCCGGTACGTCACGCTTCGGGACGCCACGTCTTCGACAAAGACGCCACACTCTGGTCGGGCTACGCGCTGGTGGGGCCGAACCACCGCGCCTACTTCTCGGGGGACACCGGCCTCTTCACCGCCCTGCAGGACATCGGCGAGAAGCTCGGGCCCTTCGACGTGACGATGCTCGAGGTCGGCCAGTACCACCGCTCGTGGCCCGACTGGCACATGGGGCCAGAGCAGGCGGTCACCGCGCACCAGATGCTCAGGGGCAAGACCTTCGTACCGATGCACTGGGGCCTCTACACGCTGGCCTACCACTCGTGGACCGAGCCCATCGAACGCAGCCTTTCGGAGTCTTCGAAGCAGCAAGTCGAGGTGGTCACGCCGAAACCCGGCCAGAGCTTCGAGCCACAGCGTCTGCCCGAATTCTCCCGCTGGTGGCCGAGCGTCCCCTGGCAGACCGCTCAGCAGCACGCGGTCGTCTCGGGAAAGGTCGTGTATCGAGCCTTGGGAAACGCGGGAGTCTCACCCTCGAAGTAGCTCGCGCCTGATCAGGTGGTAGCGTGCGGGCACCCGCATGGCCTCCGATCGAAACACCGCACTCGACCGGCCTGCCTCGTCTGACGAGAACACGCCCGCGCCTTCCTCCGCCCCTGCCAATTGCCCCCAGTGCGGCAAGGTGCTCGGCGGTGAACCCAATTATTGCCCCGCGTGTGGCGCTGATCTGCGGGGGCTCTCGGGCGACTCCGACACGCTCGATGGGCCGCTCAAAGAAAAGCTGATCGACAACCGCTATCGCGTGCTCGAGAAGCTGGGCGAAGGCGGCATGGGCGCCGTCTACAAGGTCGAGCACGTGCGCATGGGCAAGCTCGCCGCGCTCAAGCTGATGCGGCCCGATCACGCGCTCGACAAGGCGCTCAAGGCCCGTTTCCTTCAAGAGGCCCGCGTCGTCGCGCGGCTCTCGCACCCCAACACGGTGCAGGTCTTCGACTCGGGCGAGCTGGAAGACGGCGGGCTGTTCATCGCCATGGAGTACGTGCCCGGCAAGGATCTCGCCTGGCAGCTCAAGGCCCACGGCGCGCTCAGTGAGGGGCACGCCGCGGCGATCGGAGTGCAGCTGCTCGCGTCACTGCAAGAGGCCCACGAGGCCGGCATCGTTCACCGCGATTTGAAGCCCGCCAACGTGATGCTGGTGCGGCGGCGCAAGTCGGGCGACGACCAGGTCAAGCTGCTCGACTTCGGCATCGCCAAGCTTCAGGAAGCCGAAGGCCGCAAGTCCACCACCGGCGACTTCATCGGCACGCCCGCGTACATGTCGCCCGAGCAGATCCGCGGCGACACCGTCGATGCGCGCAGCGATTTGTACTCGTTGGGCTGTCTGCTCTTCGAGCTCGTCTCGGGCCGCCAGCCGTTCAATGGGCCCACGCCCATCAGCATTCTGACCCAGCACTACGAGGCGCCCATCCCCCGGGTGATGGACGTCAAACGCGACGCCAACATCTCGCCTGCGTTCCAGGCGGTGCTCGACAAGGCGATGGCCAAGCGCACCAGTGAACGCTGGCGTGATGCCGAGGCGATGCGCGTCGCGCTCGAGCAACTGCAGAAGAACCTGGGCAGCAAGCCGGCCGAATACACGCCGATGCCCCTCGAGCTGTCGGACAAGATGTTGTCGCGCGAAGACTTCGATCAGTTCGAGCGCCAGCTCAAGCTGCGCCGTTCGCTCGCGCCCTTCATCGCCTTGCTGGTGTTCGCGGTGGGGGCCTTCGGCGCGGTGAAGCTGCTCCATGCGTCGAGCGCCGAGGTGATCTCGAATCGCGAGGTCGAGCCGAATGATCAGGTGCAGCAGGCCACCCGCATTCCGCTCGCGACGGCCATTCAGGGGGCCATCGGGGCCTCGGCGGGTGAAGGCGATCGCGATCTCTACGTGGCCGACGTGCAGGCAGGTCCCCACCGTTTCTCCCTGAGCGGCGTGGCGGATCTCAACCTGGCCGTCGAGGTGCTGCAGCTCGAGAAGCAGCTCAAAGACGACGGCACCAGCGGCGGCGAGAAGTTGACGCGCAAGCTGTACCTCGACGATTCGGGGCCGGGTTCTGCAGAGCGTGTCGACGGGCTGCTGTTGAGCGCAGGCGAGGTCTTCTTTCGCGTGGTCGAGCGGCCGTTCTGCACCGAGCCCAATCGGCCCAGCCGTGAGAAGTCGCTGGTGCCGTACACGCTGCTGCTCGAGCCGCTCACGCCCGACGCGTTGCCCGAGGTGGAGCCCAACGACACGCAGTCGACCTCGCAGTCGTTGCCCCTGACCCGCGCAGTGCTCGGGTGGACGGGCGATCGCGTGGAGCTCGACAAGCTGGCCGACATGCGCCCCGACGCGCCGTTCTCTGCCGCCGACTGGTTTCGGGTCGAAGGGCCGGCAGAGGCGCTGGTGATGGTCGCCGTGGTGCCGCCCGAGCGCGGGGTGCTGCTGGTGGTCGATGGTGCAGGTTTCGAGGCGTTTCACAAACGCACCGTGAAGACGCTGCCCGTGATTCAGGTGAAGGGCGTGCCGCAGTGGATCGAGCTCAAGCCGATGGCCGATGGGCAACGCAGGCTGCGCGTGTTGGCAGGTGAAGATCTGCTGCCCGGCGCTGAATACTGGCTCGCCGCGGGCATGGCGGGCGACAACGGGCTGGCCGCGGTGGTCGACCTGGGCCGGGTGCTGGAGAGCCGCTCACGGCTCGAGACGCGCCGGCTGCTGCTCGACACCACGCGGCTGCGTTTCGCTGGCTCGTCCGATCTCACCAGGCTCGGCGAAAACTGAGCACCTCCTGTCTCGAGCGTCAGTGTTAGATCGAGAGTTCGGGAATGACGGACACGAAGCAAGTGCTCCTCGTGGGGGGAAGTGACGCCGACGCTGCGCGGGTCAGTGACGTCTTGCGCGCCGCCGGACGTTCCTGCGACCTGGTGCGCACGAGCGGGCCTCTCGATGCGGCGCGCATGCTCGCGACCCAGCCTCCCCTGCTGTGCCTGATCGTCTCGCTCGATGAAGGCGTGGCGGGTGCGCCCACCTGGCGGCGGCTGCTCGACGAGGCCCGCGTCGACGCCCCGCTCTTCGCGCTGGGCAACCTCGACCAGGAGCCGCTCATTGCCCGCTGGCTGGCCGACGGCGCGCACGACTGGCTCTTCCGCCCTCACCTCGCGGGTCTGGTCGCCGTCCTGATCAGGTTCGAGCGCGAACGAGTTGAAGCCGCCGCTCGTGAGAAGGCCGAACGCCGATGGCGCGAGAGCACGAGCGAGCTGGTGGGCCTCGCCCGCAGCCCGCGCTTCCGCGGCAACGACCTCACGGCGGCGCTGGCCGAGATCAACGAGGCGGCCGTGCGCGGAGTGCAGGCGGCGCGCTGCAGCGTGTGGATGCTCGACGAGAGCCGCACGAACTTCACCCAGCTCGACGTGTACGACGCGCGCACGAACTTGCACTCCTCGGGCGAGCAGCTGTCCATCACCGCGCACCAGCCCTATATCGACGCGCTCCACCTTCAGAGGCTGCTTTCGGTCGCCGACGTCAACCTCGACCCGCGCACCCAGTCGTTGGTCGCCCCCTTCTTCGGCCCCGAGGGTATCGGCGCCACCATCGACGTCGCGCTGCGGCTGCGCGGTGAGCTGGTCGGAGCGCTCTGCCTCGAGCACGTCGGGGGCCCTCGCCGCTGGCACCCCGGCGAAGAGTCGTTCGCGGGCGCGCTGGCCGATCTCGTCTCGCTCGCCCTCGAAGGCGCCGAACGGTTCCGCGCTGAGTCGGCCCTGCTCGAGTCACAGCGCCGCTTCAAGGATCTCTTCGAGCACTCCAACGACTCCATCGTGCTCTACCGGGTCGAGCGCGACGGCAGCGTGGTCTGCGAAGACATGAACCCCGCTGCCGAGCTGATCACCGGGCTCAAGCGGGAGCGCACCATCGGCCGCCGCGTCGGTGAAGTGGTCGGGCCACTCGCGGCCCATCGACTGGAAGAACGCTGGGCCCAGGCGCTGCGCGCGAAGGCGACCATCGTCTTCGAACACGAGCTGCCGCTGCCGGTCGGCCTGCGCTGGGTGAACACCGCGCTGGTGCCGCTGCTCGATGAGCGCGGCCACGTGTACCGCCTCGCGGCCATCTCCCGCGACGTCACCCAGGCGCGCGAAGCCGAGGCGCTCCAGCGCAGCCTCGAAGCGCAGATGGCCGAGTCGCAGAAGAACGAGGCGCTCGCCCGGCTGGCCTCGCACATCGCGCACGACGTGAACAACCTGCTCACCGTCATCGTGGCCCACGCGCAGCGGCTGCAGGGTCTGCCCGGCAAGAGCTCCGAGGTGGCGCAGTCGATTCTCCAGGCCACCGGCCGCGGGCGCGAGCTGACGCAGCAGGTGCTCACCTTCGGCCGCCGCCGTCCTCCCGAGCGCAAGCCGCTCGAGCTGGGCCCGCTGGTGCACGAGACGCTCAAGCTGCTCGAGCCCACCGCGGGCGGCATCACCCTGCGTGAAATCGTCGCGCCCCGGGTGCCGCGGGTGCTGGCCGACGCGGGGCAGCTCCACCAGGTGCTCACCAACCTGTGCACCAACGCGCTCCAGGCCATGCCTTCGGGCAACGGCACGCTCACCGTCACGCTGGAGACCGCCGAGGTCGACTTTGCCTTCGCCTCGCGTCACCCGCCGCTGGAAACAGGCCGCTGGGTGCGCCTCACCGTCGCCGACAGCGGCGTGGGGATGGACGAGACGACCCGCCGCCGCATCTTCGAACCCTTCTTTTCCACCCGTCTCGACGGCAGCGGCAACGGCCTGGGCCTCGCGGTGGTGCAAAGCATCGTGCAGGGACACGACGGCGCCGTGGTGGTGGAAAGCGAGCCCGACAAGGGCACCGCGTTCCACATCTACCTGCGCTCGTTGCCCGAAGAGCTCAGCCGCCCGGGCGCAGGCCAGCACCTGATGCTCGTCGACGATCACCCCGGCATGGCGCGCGTCTCGGCGCGGTTGCTCGAGACGCTCGGCTACCGCACCACGGTGTTCGACGATCCCCGCGAGGCGCTCAAGGCGTTCCAGGCTGCGCCCACCAACTTCGACGCGGTGCTGACCGATCTCTCGATGCCCCAGATGAGCGGTGAAGACTTCACCCGCGCGCTGCGTGAGCTGCGCCCCGAGGTGCCGGTGATCGTCTCTTCGGGCATGGCCTCTGAGCTCGATGACGCTACCCGCCAACGCCTGCGCATCAGCGCGGTGCTGGTCAAGCCATGGCGCCTCGAAGAAGCCGTGGCTGTGCTGCAACGCGTGCTCGGCTAGTAGATGATCGGTCGGCCGCGTTCAGTCCGGTCGTCCCGAGCGAAGTCGAGGGAGCACTTCCGCATCGCGCAGCAGTGGCATCTCGACTGCGCTCGATGCGAACGGGGGTTTGTCCCTTTGGCGCGGTGAGCGGTTCTCGATCGGTCAGAATCACTGCGGCGAAGTACTAGCCGGCCTTCTTGACCGCCTCGTTTTCCGTCGGCCGATCGACGCCCATCAGCGACCAGGTGAGCTTCGCTGGAAGCAGCTCGTGCAACCTGGCGTAGTCGAGCTGCCGCTTGCCATCGACCAGGCCGATGACGTCGGCGTACTTCGTGGCGAACGAGACCTCGTGAGGCAGAAACGAAGTGCGCGCGTGGATGGTCTGCATGATGGTGTCGTCGAGGCCCATCAACGTCAGCACGATCTCCGCCTGCTGTTTGACGAGGTCCTCCGAAGTCAGCCCGTAGAGCGGTGAGCTCTTGTCGATGGTGTGCATCGCCGTCCACGTGAGGATGAACGTGGGGCTGTTGTTGCGCACCAACTGCAGGTCGATGACGCGGCGAAGCGTCTCGCCTTCCATGGTCTTCTCGGCGCGTACGATGGCCGCGTGCAGCGTGGCCTCGACCACGTGGTTGAGCCGCTCGTTGGCCATGCGGAACATGAGCGTCGGCACACCCTCGCGGTCGCAGATGACGGCGCTCTTCGACCACAACACCCGCGAGGTCGGCCGGGCGAACTTCGCGAACACGAGGCCCGTCACCATCGCGTTCAACAGCAACGAGCAGATCGATTCGATCACCACCAGCCACTGCGTCGACTTGGCCAGCGGGTACATCGCGCCGTAGCCGATGGTGCCGAAGGTCTGCACGCTGAAGAAGAAGTAATCGAGGTACCCGCCGTCGGTGTTCTGCACCCCGCCCAGCAGCCAGTAACCGAGCCCGAAGAGGGCGTTGAGCGCGAGATAAGCGAGCGTCACGAAGGCGAACACGGTGCGCCAGTTCGAGCGCAGCAACACGTAATAGACGTCGGCCAGACGCGTGGTCGAACCGTTGACGACCTGAAGCTGCAGGCTGCGCTGCGCGTCGGTCGCGAAAAGGCGAAGCTGCGGGGTCTTCGGCGCGTCGGGGGTGGCCACGAGCGCAGACGAAAGCACAAAAATGAAACGGCCCCCGCTCGAAGGAGCAGAGGCCGCTTTCTCATCAGGCGTTCAGGAGCAAGCTCAGTCGCGGTTCTGGTGGATCGCCATGATGGGGTAGCGCATCTGCGAGTAGCTGATTTTCTGGCTGCCGTCGGGGTTCACGTTGTTCGAACCGATGAAGAGCGGGCGCCCCTCTTTCCAGCCAGCGAAGAGCACCACGTGCTGGCCACCGGGGGTACGCATCGAGACCACGTCGCCGGGGCGCGCCTGGCTGAGCGAGACGCGGCGGAAGTTCGGGTCGCGATCCAGGTTGCCCATGAGCGCGTAGACACCGGCGCTGCCCTGGTTCGCGCGAATCTGGCCCGAGGCGATCAACGTGCCGGACACGAAGTTGGCGCAGTTGACGTTGTTGGGCACCCAGTCCTGCATGGCGCGGCCGACTTCGTTGCCTGAGACCTTCAGGTCACGTGCGTTCCAGCCGAGGTACTGGCGAGCGAAATCCAACGGCTTGCTCGAGCCTGAAGGCGAAGGTCTGCTGGGGCCTTGCGCAGGCGAGGGCGAGGGCGTCGACGGCCGCGAGGCGGGGCGGGAAGGCTGCGAAGAAGACGGGCGGCTCGAGCTGAACTCGTCACGCGAGCCGGGCAGGTTGAGCGTGCGCCCTGCGTAGATGAGGTTCTTGTTGGTGATCGACGGGTTCGAACCCATCAGCGCCGAGACGGAAGTGCCGTACCGTTGGGCGATGCCTGACAGGGTGTCTCCGGTGCGAATTCGGTAGGCGCTCATGATGAAAAGGTTATCCGGAATGCAACCAATCGGATTCGCTCAAGTTCTGGAAAGAACCTGAACAGTTTTGAGCACCCGACCGCGTAAGTCCTCAAGCCCGCGACGTGAAGTGTGGTGCCTACATCAGCGTTCGAAGTCGACGCCCACGCCCGCGGAAAATGAAACGCCGCGGATCAGAGTGCCATCGACCTGGGGGAAGAAGACCGTGCCGCCCTCACCCACCACATAGAAGCTGGGGAACAGCCGCCACCGCAGGCCCGCATTGAAGGCGAACCGGGGCGCCTGGAGCAGCCCCAGAATCGTGGTGCGCGCGGTCAGGAAGAACCAGTCGCCCAGCAGCGCCAGCGAGAGCCCGCCGTCGAGATCGAGCCGGTTCCAGAAAAAATATTCGGCCGCCGCATCGAAGCTGACCCTGGTGCCGATGCCCACGCGGAGCTCACCGAAACCAGAGCCACTGTCGGGCACCACCGCGTCACCCAGCGAGGCGCCGCGAAAGCCGATGTCGACGAAGCGCTGCAGCTCGTACGTGGGCCCGAAGAAGCCGTGCCGGAAGCCGCCGGCCTGCTTGCGCAGCTCGATGCGCGTGGAGAAGCCGATCTCCTTCACGTTCGCGTCGAGCGTCATGCCCACCACCAGGCCGAGGTCAGCCGTCACGTTGTTTCGCGTGCCCACGCCGCCCATCACCATCCACCGCAAGGCGGCGTTGCGCACCAGCACCGCGCTCGCGTCGAGTTGCAGCAACGTGACGGCGGGCAGCGTGAAGGGCGCCACCTTCACATCGGGCCGGAAAGGACGCGCGGCGAGGTTGGCGTCGTGTGCCAGCTCGAAGGCGAGCACGTACCGGTCCTTCACCTGAGAATCAGAGGAGAACGTGCCGCCGATGTCCCACGCGACCGCGCCCGCGAAGAGCCGCGCCCCCAGGATGTCGGAGGCGAAGAAGTCAGCGCGAATCGGCCCCGCGCGCAGCACCGCGGTGCCGCTGGCCGGGTGGTAATCGGGGTTCGCCTGCGTGTTGTAGCGCCACAGCAGGTGGCCCAGGCCCAGCGTCTTCTTCCGCTCGGGCCCCAGGCGCAGGTGAAAGAGGCCGGTGTCTTTCGCGATGCGCAGCGATTGGAGAATCTGCCCGTAGTCCGACAGCTCGTCCCAATCGGCGCCGCGCAGAAAACCACCGACGTCGCTGTGCCTGTTGAACGCGGGCGTGTCGATGAGCCGGAACCGGAACGTGGGGCCGAAGTCGATGCCGAAGTCGTCGCCCACGGCAAAGCCGATGACCGGGTGCAGCGAGGCCATCACGTCGAAGCCGTTCTCGGGAAAGCCGGTTGGAAAAATTCCCAGGTCGGCTTCGGCTGCGCCGTGCAGCGAGAGCGTAGAAGGTGGCTCGACGCCCGCGTCGGTGACACTCGCCTCCGGCGCGAGATTCTTCGAAGGCGCCGGAGTAGCCGTGACAGCGGGCCCATCGGGCGGTGGGGGCGCCACGTCAGGCCCGGGCAGCGGAACGGCGAGGTGCAGCTGCGGCCCCGCGTCTTCCACGCCGCCGTCGGAAAGGCCCGCAGTGGCAGTGAAGAGGAGCGCGAGCAACATCACGCCGCGCAGCGTACGCGACTACTTCGGTTGCGACACCACGAGCCAGAGGTCGCCGCCGTCATTGACTCCCGCCGGAGCGGACAAGGTCTTGTCTTTCGCGAGCGAGTACACCGCCTCGACCGACGGCGTCTTCACCTTCACGGTGGCGACGTTGTCCTTGTTGACCTGCTGCAAGGTGAGCTCAGCGGTCTTCTGATTGGGCAGCGCGATGGTCTGCGCGCGGTTCTGCACCAGGTCGAGCTTCTTCGAGTCGACCTTCTTCATGGTGAGGTACTTCACCTTGGGCGCCATCGCGTCGCGCATCTTGGTGAGCGCCGGGTCGACGGTGCCGGGCGCCGTCGACGCGAACACCACGTCGGCCTGCACGGTGACGGAAGGCTCGGCCGCGAACGCCGTGAGGCAGACCAGCACGGAAAACGAAGCGCAGAGCCTGCTCACAGGTCGCCTTGCTTTCCGTCGAGCGGCGGATCCTGGGTGAGCGTCTCTTCGGAGTGCTCGCCGTCTTTCTTCTTCTTGCCGCCATCGGGCGTCGACTCGACGACCCAGATGATCGCATCGCCGGTGTCGGTCTCCATCACCACCGGCTTGTAGCTGCTGGTGTCTTCGACCGAGACCCTCTGCACCTGCACCCTGCTGGCGCCGTAACCATCGGGCGTGGCAAACTTCATGGTGACGGGCACGGCGATGAGCACCGCGAGGGCGGCCGCGGCGAAGCCCACCATCAGCGGGCCGCGCTGGTAGATGAACATCTCTGAGAGCGAGAGCTTGAGGCGCTCGAACAGCGGCAGCTTCTCGGGCGTCACCTTGGCCATCACGTCATCGGCGAAGGCCTTCCAATCCATCGAGTCGGCCTGCATCTCGAGCGCGTGGCGCATCAGCCCGTCGGCCGCGCGGAAGTCGGCGACCTGCCCGGCTGACTCTTTACTGTTGGCGAGGTGCTGCTCGACCAGCTGCCGCTCTTCCGGCGTGAGCTCGCCGTCGACGTAAGGCGACAACATGGGGAGGAACTTTTCGCGTGCTGGATTCTTCATGGGAGTCACCACCTGGGTCTTCGTGACGAAGGCCACATATCGATATTTTCAGGAAGTTATTCTGAACCAACGCCCTGCTTCGACTCGTCTAACTCCAGGTAATCACCGAGGATTTTCTGCATCTTGAGGCGCGCGTGGAAGAGCCGCGACATCACGGTGCCCTTGGGGATGTTCAGGGTGCGCGACAAGTCTTCGTAGCTCATGCCCTCGACCTCACGCAGCAGCAGGATCTGCCGGTGCGCTTCGGGGATCTGGTGAATGGCCTCGGTGATGCGCTGCGCGAGCTCGGCGCGGAGCGCTGATTTCTGGGGGTTGGTGCCCAGCCGTGAGCCGAGCGCACCGATGTTCGCCTCGGCCAGATCCATCTTCACCGACTCGTCGAACTCGACGGCCTCTTTACTGCCCGACGAGCCCTTCTTGCGGATGACGTCGATGCAGATGTTGACCGTGATTCGGTAGAGCCACGTGTAGAAGCTGGCGTCGCCCTTGAAGTGAGCGAGGTAGCGGTAGACCTTGATGAAGGCCTCCTGCGCCACGTCACGGGCTTCTTCCTTGTCCTTCAACATGCCGAGCGCGACGGAAAAGACCTTGCGCTGATAGCGCTCCACCAGGAGCTTGAAGGCGCGCTGGTCGCCCGTGCGTACGCGCTCGACGAGCGTGAGATCATCAGTGGCCAAAGCGGGCGCACCGTAACACGGCGCTTTGCGGACCCGAGGGGTTTCATGGGTCACCCGCGCGGTGAATCTCGACTCGAGGAGGGCCTGAGAATAGTGAGCGTTCATGCGCTCGCTGCTGACGCTGCTCCCCGCCCTGTTATTCGGCTGCCAGACCTCGCCCTCAGTGAAGAAGGCGCAAGCCGCGGTCACCACCACCCCAGAGGCCCTGGTCTCGCTGGAGCGTACGGCCTGCTTCGGCACCTGCCCCATTTATGGGGTGTCGGTGTTCAGCGATGGCACCACGCGCTTCAAGGGCGAGCGGCACGTGAAGGTCACCGAACCCGTCGAGGTGAAGCTCGAGCCGGCGGCGCTGGAAAAGCTGAAGGCGGCGTTCGAGAAGTCGGGCTTCGCGAAGTGGCCCGACTACACGCGCACCAACGTGAGCGACATGCCGTCGGTGGTGCTCACGTACGAGGGCCACACGGTGCGGCACAACCGCGGTGATGAGAAGGCCCCGCCCGAGCTGGCGGCGCTCGAAGACGAGGTCGATGCAATCATCGGCACGGATCGTTGGGTCAAAGGCACGGGGGCCGAGACGCAGTGAAGTCGTTTCCATCAGAGTTCGAAGCGCTGCTGACGAAGACGGGCCGGCGGGTGCTGGAAGGCCGTCATCCGGAGCTTTCGGGTTTCCTCGCGCAGGGCAAGTCGCGGTTCGTGGCCGCGGAAGGGCTGCTCGACGCGAAGAAGTCACGCGCCGTCGCCTTGCTGCTGGAGCGCTCGCTGGGCTACCGGATGTCGCCGATGGAGCAGGCGATTCCACCCGGCGCGACCTGGAAGATGAAGACGGCCTACACGGAGAAGCTGCCCAAGACCGTGAAGGTGCGCACCGCGATGCTCGACGACAAGAAGTCGCCCGCGCGGAAAAAGGCCGAAGAGATCGGCCTCATCGCGATGCTCGAGTCGAAGAGCTTTCACGCGTTCGCCGAGGCGCTCTCGGGCTATCCGCTGCGCCGCCAGTGGGGGCTGCAGACGTTGTGTCATTGGCCCGGCGACTATTCAGGGCCGCACAATGACCATCACCCCGATGAGCCGCTGGGCTGCGATGGGTACACCGACATGCACCTGTCGTTCTCGACTGATGCGGTCGAGCATCAATGGCTGGTCTACGAACGCGCGGGTCACCTGCAGGAGATCAAGTCGGTGGCCACGATGGGTGGCGTCACGTGTTACCGGCTGCCGTTCTGGCACTACACGACGCCGATGGTGGCCAGGCCCGGGCGTGAAGGCGACGCACGGCGCTGGGTGCTGCTGGGTACGTTCCTCGATCGCTGGAGCGACTGACCGTCTCCCTTTCCATCGGGGTGAGGGCCAAACCTGGATCACCGCGGAGCGAGTTGCAGGAAAGCCGACATCAGGGCTGCATTGCCATCGGCGATGGACTTCGCCAGCGCGGCGAAGCCGGCGTTCATGTCTTCTCTGAGCTGCGCAATCTCAGTCCTCACGCTGGAAATCTCGGACCTCAGCTCGGTCCTCACACTGGAAATCTCGGACCGCAGCTCGGTCCTCACCTCAGCCAGCTCGGTCCTCACCTCAGCCAGCTCAGTCCTGACCTCAGCCAGCCCAGTCCGCAAACTCGCGATCTCCGTCTTCTGCTCGGCCAGCTCGGTCCTCACGCCGGCGAGTTCATTCTTCTGAAGCGCGAGCTCGGCTCTCACGCCCGCGAACTCGGCTCTCACGCCCGCGAACTCGGTTTTGACTCCAGCGAACTCAGCCTTTGTGTTGTTGCGGAACTCTGTGAGCTGCGTGCTCAAAGCATCGACTGCCGTGCGCAGCACAGTGACCTCAGCGCTCAGCTTGTTCAGGTCAGAGCGCACCTCATTGAGATCTTCCGCGATGTCGGCCACCTGGTTCGTGAGCCGGTGCACGTCCTGCCCAAGCACTTCGACCCTGATCGTCAAAATCTGAACCTGCGTCGACAAGGTGTTGACTGATTCCTTCACGGGGTCGAACTCCGCTCGGGTGACGTACTTCGTGGCCTGCGGCATGAAGCGCTCCAAAGCGTAGTGGATACCTGCACCCGATTCCCAGTGCAGGGCTCGAGCCAGCACCTCCCCGAGCGGACACTGCTCACCGTCGGCGGCCGCGGTGGGCGCGGCGCGGACTCTCCATCTCGAGTCGCACCAACCGAGAATGGCGACTTCCCCTTCGCCCGCGTTGAGCGTGTGCCATCGTGCCGCGCCGTCAGCGAGGGCAACCTCGGCCGTCAGTTGGAGCATCCACACATGGCGAAGAAGACCAAAAACAGCACCCGTGACTCGGCAGAGACGCTGGTCGAGCGCGATCTCACCGCGTTGGCGACCGCGCGAAAGCTCCCTGAAGGCTACGGCCTCGAACAATCCGCTGCCGAGCTCGCCACGTTGCTCACGCGCGGGGGCAAAGCGCCGCTGCTCGCAGGTGAAGCCGGCGTCGGCAAGAGCGCGGTCGTGCAGGAGCTCGCGCGCCGCATCTTTCAAGGCAACGCACCCGAGGCGCTGCTCGACGCGCACGTGCTCGAGCTGACCGCGGCCGGCATCTTCGCGCGCACCAGCACGCCCAAAGGCGCCGCCGAGCTGCTCGAAGAGTTCCTCGAGGAGACCAGCCAGCAGCCCCACCCCACCATCCTCTTCATCCGCGACGTGGGTCACGTGCGCGGCAGCTCGTTGGTGCCCGTGCTGATTCGTGCGCTGCGGGCCGGCAAGCTGCGGTTCATCTTCGAGACCGACATCCGCGCTGCGCACGAGCTGCTGCGCAGCGACGAAGCGCTCGCCGAGAAGCTGCACCTCTTCATGGTGTCCGAGCCCACGGTCGAGCGCGCGCGCTGGATCCTCGGGCGCGTGGCTGAAGAGCTCGAGGTCGAGCAGAACCTGCCCATCGACGCGTCTGCCTGCGATCTCGCGTTGCGGCTCTCGGTGAAGTTTCTTCTCGCTCAGCGGCTGCCGAGAAAAGCCATCGAGCTGCTGCGCGAGACGGTGACGGAAGCCGCTGGCGCCGCGAAAGAACGCGTGAGCAGTGAAGAGGTGCTGGCGCGCTTCTGCAACTCGACGCGTCTGCCCCGCTTCATGGCCGACGACGCGGTCGCGCTCGATCTCGACGAGGTGGGCCGCTTTTTCGGCACGCGCCTGCTCGGTCAGACCGACGCGGTGGCCGCGGTGCTGCGCTCGGTCGCGCTGCTCAAGGCCGGGCTCAACGACCCGCGGCGGCCACTCGGCGTCTTCCTGTTCGCGGGCCCCACCGGCGTCGGCAAGACGCACCTGGCCAAGCTGCTCGCGGAGTACCTCTTCGGCGCGGCAGATCGCCTGGTGCGGCTCAACATGGCCGACTACCCGGACTTCGGCGACGAGCAGGTGCTCTTCGGCAACCCGTGGGCGCAGACGTTGTCGGGCAAACGCGGAGAGCTCACCAAGCTGCTCGATGGCCGCGTGTTCACGGTGCTGCTGCTCGACGAATTCGAGAAGGCGCACGCGAAGTGCCACGACCGCTTTCTGCAGCTCTTCGATGAGGGCCAGTTCATCAACGCGGCGGGTGAGACCGTGCCGTGCAACAACACGTTGATCGTCTGCACGTCGAACGTGGGCGCCGAGGTGTATCGCGAGGGGCCGATCGGCTTCTCTGCGCGGCGAGGTGACGATGAGCTGATCAGCGAGATCGATCGCCGCATCTCTTCCACGTTCCGCCCGGAATTCTTGAACCGCTTCGACGGCCTGTGCCACTTCCGCCCGCTGGGCAAGGTCGAGATCCGCCGCATCGCCCAACGCGAGGTCGGCCGCGTACTCGAGCGTGAAGGCATTCGTGCGCGTCACCTCGACGTCGAGGTCGCGCCTGAGGTCGTCGAGCTGCTCGTGGAGCGCGGCTACTCGCCGTCACACGGTGCACGCTTTCTTCAGCGCGAGATCGAGAAGACGCTCACCGCTGCGCTCGCCGTGGAGATCGCGCGCCGGCCGCTGCCCGCCGGTACGCCGGTCAAGGTCGTCGTGCACAAAGGCATCGTGCACGCGGTGGCCGAGCCCAGGGTGACACGCGAGCGTGAAGCCACGGCGCAAGCGCACCTGCCAGCCGCGGGTGGCCAGGTGAAGAACAAGCGCCTCGACCAGAAGGCGCTGACGCAGGAAGCGGAAGCGTTCGTCGGCCGGGCCGCGGCGGTTGCTTCCGCTGCCAAGCGACCTGAGCTCGAGTCGCGACGCCGGGAGCTGCTGGCGAAGTCGCAGGCGCCGGGCTTCTGGGATGACGGCGAACGCGCGGCCGCGGTGCTCAGGACGTTCCGGGCGATCGATGCACAGTTGGGTGAGCTCGATCGCTTGCGGGAGCTCTGTCAGGTCGCCCGCCGCCGCGCTCGTGATGCCAAGGGTGAGCTTCAGCTCGCCGGTGCCGTGCGCGCGGTCGAAGAAGCAGCGCGCGAGGTGCGGCTCGCCGAGGCGCGCGTGGCCGCGGGTGGCGCGAAGGACGTCGACGACGCGTGGCTCGAGGTGTCAGCGGGCGCGAATGGTGATTCGAGCGAAGCGTGGGTGCGTGAGCTGGTGACCATGTACCGGGGCTGGGCTGAACGCCGCGGCTACGAAGTGACGGCGACCGCGGAAGGCAACGAGCCCTCACGCGCCGTGCTGCATCTTCATGGGCCGGGTGTGTTCGGTTTTCTTTCCGGGGAGCGCGGTACGCATCGCCGCATCGATGATGACGCGCGGTTGTCGGCCTACGTGCGGATCTACCGGCCGTCGTCGAGTGAGGTGGTGGTTCCCGACACGCTCCGGTTGGACGGGAAGGAAGTGAAGCGCCGCGCGGGCCGTTTCGTGGAGCGCGTCGGCAGTGAGGTGTCTGCTCGCGATGAGAAGACGGGCCGCGAGGTGACGCTCTTCGGGGCAGGCACCGTGCTGGAGCTCAAGGCGCTCACCATGACGGTGCTGGGTGGTCAGGGCGAAGGCGGCGCGGAGGTGCGGCGGTACTTCGTGGGGAAGAGCCCTCGCGTCGAGGATCCGCGCACGGGTGAGGGTTCGCCGCGGGTGAAGGACGTGATGCGGGGTGAGATTGATCTGTTCATCGCCGCGTGGATTACGCGGCCGCCCGATTCTGTAGAGGCGTAGTGACGTCATTTTTCTGGTCGCTTCGCCTCGGCGCATCTTCCGCTTCGCTTCAGCTGCGCACGCCCAGCGTTCCGCTGGACCGGCTCCGCTCTCCCCCGCTGGCGCAGGGAGAGGGAGATTCAGGGCCAGCTTCCGGTGAAGGAAAAACTCCCCAGCGCGAGGCAACCACCGTCCAGCGCGGTGTCCGAAGTGAAGTCCCACCGCTGGTAGACGACGTTGTTCAGTTGGAAGGCGTATCGCCCTGCCCCGGCATCCCGGGTCGCCTCGCTGACCGTCACCGTGCCCGACTGCGCCAGGTACGACTTGCCGCAGTTCTGGCCCAGGGTGTCGCAGTCGATGCGAATGGCGTAGCAAAGCGAACAGTCGCGGTAGTTCGCGGCGGGAATCGTCGCGTTGCTGACCACCGCGCCCGCGTAGAACTCGTTGAACATCAGCTCGAAGCGACCCGCGTCGGGGCCCGAAGCCCGGCTCAGCGTGGCGAAGTTGAACGGCGGAGAAGTCGGCCCACCCGAATCGAAGCCCGCCTTGCCGTTGAGATCAGCCACGTTGAACGCGGGAGCCGTCGCGCAGGCGCCGGCGTCGAACCTTCCACCTCCATCGGTGCCAGCGTCGACGACGACCCGGCCGCCATCCACTCCCGCATCAGCCATCACCGGCTCACCGCAGCTCGAGGCGAGCAAGACCAGCGCTAAAAATCGCATGGGCCGCCTCTACTCGCTGACCGACACGTACCGTACCGGTAGTTCGGATCATCCTGAAAAGGGCGCGCGCTGATTGCCGGCGGCGACGTGGGGAAAAGCGCGCTTGAGCCTCACCCGATGAAACGAGACGGTGTGTGCTTCATCGAGTCGGCGCCCACCGCGTCACACCACGCGAGCCAGCGTTCTCTCGGAGCGCCCTTCCACTCCAATTGCTCGAGCGTTTGCGGCAGCGGCACGTCGGCGCGCAAGGTGGCGAGCGTGCGGTAGAGCATCGCCTGCGGCCGTTCACGGGCGAGCACGATGGCGAGTTTTTCCGAGCCCCTGGGCCGCGCCTTCCAGTCGGTCACCTGGTCGGGAATGGCCTCGAGCTTCGGGTGCGCCGCGAGCACCTCGACGGTCGACTTCTCGCCCCAGCCGTCGAGCCCGGGAATGCCGTCTGCGGTGTCTCCGACCAGCGCCAGAAAATCAGGCACGCTGCCGGGCTTGAGGTGTTTGTCCTTCCACTGCGTCTCTTCGGTGATCACCTTTCGCCGAATGCGATCGACCTGCACGATGCGCTCACCCGAGAGCACCTGGCCGAGGTCTTTATCGGGCGTCAGGATTCGCACCTGCTCGACCCGGGGATCCTTCTCGAAGCGCCAGGCAGCGGTGGCGAGCGCGTCATCGGCCTCGAACTCCTTCATGCTCCACACCACCACGCCGAGCGCAGCGACCGCGGCTTCCACGTCGTCGAACTGACCACGCAGCACGGGGTCCATACCGGCGTCGGTCTTGTAGCCTTCGAACAGCTCGTTGCGGAACGAGACGATGGGGTTGTCGAACGCGATTCCCACGTGGGTGGCCCGTTCGCTCGTCTCCTGAAGCAGGTAGATGAGCGACTGCACCACGCCCACCGTCGCCTTGAGATCCTTCCCCTGGGGCGAGGTGTGTGAGGGCCGCTTGCTGTAGTGCGCGCGGAACAGCTCGAACGTGCCATCGACCAGGTGAACGCGCACGAGGCTCAGGCGTCGCCGCAGAAGCGTTGGTAGACGGGGCTCTCCTCGTCTTTGCCTTCGTGCTCGTCGATCACCGCCTGCACGCGCTCGAGCTCTTGGGTGACCTTGTCGTACTCGGGCCCCGGCTCATCGAGCAGCAGCTCGAGTGACTCGCGCCACGGATAGAGCAGGTCGAGCTTGTTGGCCGCCTTGCTTTCATTGGCGAAGCACAGCTCGACCACCCTGGCGAAGTCACCTGCATCGAGCGCCACGTAGAGGGGGCGCAAGCCGGGCTCTGCCGGGAAGAGATCGATCAACGCGCTGAACTCGGGGTCTTTGCGGAAGCCGTCGAAGTCGGGCTCGAAGCGCGCGAGCGTGCGCACCGCGATGGTGCCGGCCGCGTTGTCGAGCGCCTTCTGCAGATGCGAGAGCACCTGCGGCTTCTTGCCCAGGCGGGCCATCAACCGCGCGGCGAGGTAGTGCGATTCAGGGTCGGTCGCGTCGACGGCGAGCGCGCGCTTGAGCAAGCCGGCGGCCTTGACCGGGTCGCCTTCGCGCGTGGCCACGTCTTCCGAGAGCATGCGCAGGCTGGGCGCGTGCTCGAACTTGAGCCCGTCGACCACGAACTGCGCCGAGGCCACGCCCAGGGTCGGGTTCTCAGCCAGGGTGTCCACCAGGCGGTTGGCGATGCCGTGGAGCTCCCAGGTGAGCATGTGTTTTTCTTCTTCGTCGGTCTGCACCGCGAGCTTGCCGCGAATGAGCTCGAAGGCCTTCTTGAGGGCCGCCTGCCCCGCGGGGAGCCGGTTGGTGATGCACAGGGCCAGGCCCAGCCAGGCCTGACTGGCCGAGTCGTCGGCGTTGGTGGCCAGGCGCTCGCGGGCGATCTTCTCGACCTGGTCGGGCTCTTGAAGGAGCCAGGCGTCTTCGATGGGATCCATCTCTTCGAGGCCGGGATCGTCCTGGTTTTCCGTCTCTTCGGTGCTCATGGGCGGCGGAATGTACCTTCCCGGGCCGCTCCAAAAGTTTTCTCTTTGCTGATCGCCCCCCCCGTATTCCAACTGAACCTCCCTCCCCGGAAGGGCGGCAGATCGCCTCGAACGGGTGATGACACCGATCAGCCGCACCTGTAACGCATCGCGAAACGGCCAAGATCCTGATTTCCTTCTACCTTCCTCTTGGCGTGACCTTCGCAACTCAGTACTCTTCACAACTGCGGTCCTTGCCAAAAGCCGCACCGCACTCCGCCGTCCCGGGAAAAAACCAATGTTCGACTGGTTGCACACGTTGTTCTCGCGAGATCTCGCGATTGATCTCGGTACGGCCAACACGCTCATCTACGTGCGCGGCATGGGCATCGTCTCGAACGAGCCCTCTGTCGTCGCCGTTCAGCAAGATTCGCGCGGCGGCAAAAAAGTGCTCGCCGTCGGCAAGGAAGCGAAAGAAATGCTGGGCCGTACGCCTGGCAACATCGTTGCCATCCGCCCCATGAAGGACGGCGTCATCGCCGACTTCGAGATCACCGCCGCGATGCTGAAGTACTTCATTCAGCAAGCGCATCAGCGCAAGTTCAACGTCAAGCCGCGCATCGTCATCGGCATCCCCTCGGGGATCACCGAAGTCGAGCGGCGCGCGGTGCGCGAAGCGGCAGAGAACGCCGGCGCACGCGAAGTGCACCTCATCGAGCAGCCCATGGCCGCGGCCATCGGCGCCGGGCTCCCGGTGACTGAGCCGTCGGGCAACATGATCGTCGACATCGGCGGCGGCACCACCGACGTGGCGGTCATCTCGTTGTCGGGCATCGTCTACAGCAAGTCGGTGCGCATCGGCGGCGACAAGCTCGACGAGGCGATCATTCAGTACGTGAAGCGCAAGTACAACCTGCTCATCGGTGAGCGCACGGCAGAGCTCATCAAGATGGGCATCGGCACCGCCTACCCAACCGAAGTGGCGATGACCATGGAGATCAAAGGCCGCGACCTCGTGGCCGGTGTTCCCCGCACGCTCTCGGTGACCAGCGACGAGATTCGCGACGCGCTCTCCGAGCCCATCAACGGCATCGTCGAAGCGGTGAAGATGACGCTCGAGCGCACCCCGCCTGAGCTCGCAGGTGACATCGCCGATCGCGGCATCGTGCTGGCCGGTGGTGGCGCGCTGCTCAAGAACCTCGACACGCTGCTTCGTGAAGAGACCGGCCTGCCGGTGTTCCTCGCCGAAGATCCGCTCTCGTCGGTCGTGATGGGCGCGGGCAAGGCGCTCGAGTCGCTCGACATGCTGCGCGCGGTCGCCACCCCGACCTGAGCCTCGCGTCGATGACGAAAGGGCCGCGGTACGACGGCCTCGATGCCTTTCGCGCAGGCGCCATGCTGCTGGGCCTCGCGTACCACGCCACCTATTCATGGTTGCCGGGCGTGGGCCCCTGGTACTTCGTGGCCGACACGTCGCCTGTCGGGTGGTTGCCGATGGTGACGGGCTTGCTGCACTCGTTCCGCATGCAGGCGTTCTTCGCGCTGTCGGGCTTCTTCTCGCACCTGGTGTTCGAGCGGCGTGGGCCGGGCGGCTTTCTCGTCGATCGCTCGCGCAGGTTGGTGCTGCCGTTGCTGGTCGCGTTGCCGTGCGTGCTCGCGCTCGACGTGGTGCTGCGCAGGTGGAGTCAGTCGTCAGGGCTGATGTCGCCGCAGTTTCAAGACGGCGTGGGCGCGCTGCTGCTGCCGCGGCACCTCTGGTTCCTCATCTATCTGTTCACCTTCTGCCTGCTCGCGTGGGCCGCGCCGAGGTGGGCCGCGCCTTCGCGGTGGATGGGCCGAGCCCTCGCTCACCCAGTGCTCGCGTTGGTGCTCGCCGTACCGACCTGCGCCGCGTTGTGGATTCACCCGGCGATCCGCCCCGACCTCGCGGTGTGGCCGAGGCCCTTCGAGGTGTTTCACTTCGGGTTGTTCTACGCGGCGGGCTGGTGGCTGTGGCCTGCACGTGAAGCGCTGGCGCCGCTGGGTAAGCAGTCAGCGTTCTTCCTCGTCGCGGGGCTCGCGCTCGGCGGGTTCGTCTTCCGGGGTCCGCTGCAGTGGGAGACCACCGGCGTGCTGCTCGCGGGCGTGGTGCCGTGGTTGATGACCTTCGGCGCGTTCGGGCTCGCCTTTCGGGTGCAGCCGGCAGAGCGGCCGTGGCTGCGGTTTCTGGTCGAGTCTTCGTACTGGGTGTACCTGGTGCATTTCCCGCTGGTGCAGGCGCTCCAGGTGCTCTTCGCGAAGACAGAGGGCCCGGGCTGGCTGGAGTACTTCGCGGCGACGCTGCTCACCTTCTTGATTTCAGTGCTCACCTTCATCGTCTTCGTGTGGAGAACACCGTTGGGCCCGTGGCTGGGCGTTCGCGAGCGTCAGGGGTCAGAACGCCAGCCGCCGCCCAGCGCCTGGTAGACAGCGACCATCGAGAGCGCCAACCGCTTCTTGGTTTCGATTAACTCCAGCTGCGCATCGAGCGAGTCGCGGCGGGTGAGCAGCACCTCCATGTAGTCGGCGCGGGCCGAGCGGAAGAGGGTGGAAGAGATCTCCACCGCCTGAATCAAGGTATCGACCTGCTGCAATTGAAGGTCGTAGCTCTTCTGAAGATTCTCGTAGCGGATGAGCTGGTTTCCGACGTCGGTGAACGCTTGAAGCAAGGTGCGCTCGTACATGAACACCGACTGAATCTGCCGCGCGTTGGCCGTTCGATACTGCGCCTCGATGCCCGCGCGATTGAGCAACGGCGCGGTCAGGTTTCCCGCAAGGTTGTAGAGCAAAGACTCAGGCGTGTTCACCAGGTGGGTGAGGTTGAACGACCGGTACCCGAGCGAAGCGTCGATGCTCAGCGAGGGGTAGAAGCGCGCACGGGCAACGGAGACATCCAACTTTGCGGCCTGCAATTCCAACTCGGCCTGGCGAACGTCGGGGCGATTGCTGAGCAGCTCAGAAGGCACGCCCGATTCGATCATCGTAGGCAGCGGGGCGGTCAGCACGTTCCCTGAGCGCGCGACCTTCTGCGGGTAGCGGCCGACCAGAAAGTTGATGCGGTTTTCGGCCATCACCCGCTCCTGCTCGAGGTCGTAGAGGCGGCTGCGGTTCTTGAGCACCTCTGCTTCGAAGCGCTGTACCGCGAGCTGGGTCACCCGGGCGGCCTGCTTCTCCGCGCGCATCACCTCGAGGGCGTCGCCTTGAATCTTGATGTTGCGATTGAGTACCTCGAGCTCGGTGTCGAGCGCGACCAGCTCGAAATAGGACCGCGCGATCTCCGCGACCAACTGGGTGACGACGAAGTTCTGCCCTTCTCTGGTGCCCTGAAAACGGAAGTCGGCCGCGTTGGCGGCGTTTCGCAACTTGCCCCAGAGGTCGATCTCCCAGGACGCGGTGAGCCCAAAGCCGAAGTTACCGAGGTGTTCGGGAACGCCGTTGGCGCGATCAGAGACGCCCTGGCTGGTGAGGCCACCGACCTTCTCGAGGCCCGAGCCGAGCCCTGCGCCGACCCGAGGCCAGTATTCGCCGCGGCGGGCCGAGACCTCGGCTTGCGCGATGATGACCTCCTGAATGCGGAGGTTGAGCTCCTGGTTGTTCTTCAACGCCAGCCCGATGAGGTCTTGCAGCTCGGGCGAGGTGAAGAAGTCCTTCCAGTTCTTGCGACCGACGTTCAACTCGGGGGCGCCCGCGTCGGCTTCATCGTCTTGACGAAAGCTCCTGGGCACCGCCTTGCTGACTTCACGCGAGGGGTTCTCGATCAACGTGGGAATACACCCCGTGAGCAGCACCAGCGCAGCCGCCGCGAGGTGGGAACGCCACCGCTCACACATGGTGCGAGACCTCTTCGGCCAGAGACTCGTCTTCTTCGTCTTTGATCAACGTCTTGCCCGCCGCGATGGTGCCGAAGATGAAATACAAACCAGGCACGATGATGACGCCGAAGATGGCACCGAAGAGCATACCGCCCAGCGCCGAGGCGCCGATGGTGCGGTTGCCGATGGCGCCGGGGCCGGTGGCCCTCGCGAGGGGAATGAGACCCGCGATGAACGCGAACGAGGTCATCAGAATCGGGCGAAAGCGAACCTTCGCGCCCTCGATCGCGGCCTCGAGCACCGAAGTGCCGAGGTGGTGCTTCTGCACCGCGAACTCGACGATCAACACCGCATTTTTGCCGAGGAGACCCACCAGCATCACCAGGCCCAGCTGGGCGTAGATGTCGTTCGCGAGCCCCATGCCTTTGAGCATCAGGAACGAACCGAAGATGCCGGGGGGCAGCGAGAACAGCACCGCGAGCGGCAGAATGAAGCTCTCGTATTGCGCGGCGAGCACCAGGTAGACGAAGGCGATCACCACCATGAAGATGCCGATCGCCTCGTTGCCACGCTTGGCTTCATCGAAAGACAGCCCCTCCCAGGCGATGTCGTAGCCGTGGGGCAGCGTCGCCGCAGCGACCTCCTTCACGGCCTGAATCGCGGCGCCCGAGGTGTAGCCCTTGGCCGGCTCGCCGCGAATTGCCGACGAGTTGTACAGGTTGTAGCGGGTGATTTCATTGGGCCCTTGCGTCTTCTTCATCGTCATGAACGCCGAGTACGGCACCATCTCGTCGCGCTCATTCTTGATGTACATGTTCAAGACGTCTGACGGCAGCCTGCGGTACTCCGGCGCCGCCTGAACGTAGACCTTGAAGAAGTTGCCGAAACGAATGAAGCCCTGCTCGTAGGTAGAGCCGATCAAGATGTCGAGGTTCGCCATCGCCTTCTTGATCGACACACCCTTCTGCATCGCCAGCGAGGGGTCGACGATCAACTCGTACTGCGGATAGTTCGCCGCGAAGAAGGTGAAGAGCCCGGTGAGCTCCTTGCGCTTGCGCAGCGCGTCCATGAACTCACGGTTGACGCGATCGAACTCCTGGTAGTCGGTGCTGTTCTGCTTGTCCAACATGCGCAGGGAAAAGCCGCCGGCCGCGCCGTAGCCGGGCACCGCGGGGGGCTGAAAGAACTCGACGACGGCCCCGATGTCTCTCACCTTCTCTTCGAGCTCTTCGATGATCTGCGAGGCGTTGTGAACGCGCTCGCCCCACGGCTTCAAGTTGATGAGGCAGGTGCCGGCGTTCGAGCCGCGGCCTTCCGTGAGCACCTCGTAGCCAGCGAGCGACGAGACCGAGGCCACGCCTTCGACCTGTCCGGCCAGGTGCTGCAGCTCGCGCGAGACGTCGTTGGTTCGTTCGAGCGTCGTGCCGGGCGGCGTCTGAACGATCGCGTAGATCATGCCCTGATCTTCGTTGGGCACGAAGCCCGCGGGGAGCACCTCGTTGACCGCCAGGGTCCCAACCGAGAACACCGCCAGGATGCCGAAGGTCACCAGCCGCCGGTTGACGATCAACCGCAGCAGCTTGACGT
Source organism: Archangium sp. (assembly GCA_043773025.1). GTDB lineage: Bacteria > Myxococcota > Myxococcia > Myxococcales > Myxococcaceae > Archangium_A. Next base: position 27,180 of record JAYVFP010000001.1, on the reverse strand, counting down.
ACCAGGCAGTGCTCTTGTCGAAGACCTTGTTGAAGGCGTCGAGGAAGATGCCCACCGGGGTGCGCCGCTTGGGCTTTCCGTGCGTGTTCTTGAGAATCATCGCGCACAAGACCGGCGTCAGGGTCAGCGCGACGAGGCCCGACAGCACGATCGACGAAGCCATGGTGATGGCGAACTGGCGATAGAAGACGCCGACCGGGCCCCCCATGAACGCGACGGGCACGAACACCGCGGTCATCAACAAGGTGATGGCGATGACGGCGCCGCTGATTTCCCCCATCACCTTCTGCACTGCCGCGTACGGGGAAATGTTTTCCTCGGCCATCTTGGCGTGTACGGCCTCGACCACGACGATCGCGTCGTCGACGACCACGCCGATCGCCATCACCAACGCGAAGAGCGTGATGAGGTTGATGCTCAGGTCGAAGGCCTGCATGAAGACGAAGGCACCGATCAACGATACGGGAACGGCGATGGTGGGAATGAGGGTCGAGCGCCAGTCGCCGAGGAAGATGAAGACCACCAGCGCGACGAGAATGAAGGCTTCGGCGAGGGTGTGAATGACCTTCTCGATCGAGGCATCGAGGAAGCTCGAGACGTCGTAGCTGATCTCGTAGTCCATGCCCTCGGGGAACGAGGTCTTCTTGATCTCCTCGAGCTTCTCCTTGACGTTCTTGATGACCTCACTGGCGTTGCTGCCGTAGGTCTGCTTCAGCATGATCGCGGCCGAGGGGTGGCCATCGATGTTCGAATAGATGTCGAAGAACTCGCTGCCCAGCTCGACCCGGGCGATGTCCTTGAGTCTGAGAATCCCCCCCTCTGGCTTCGCGCGGATGATGATGTCTTCGTACTCTTCCTGCGTGTTGAAGCGGCCCTTGTAGACGAGCACGTACTCCAGGGCCTGCGAGGTCTTGCCCGACGCCTGCCCCAGCCGGCCCGGCCTTCCGATGACGCTCTGATCAGACACCGCGGCCATCACCTCTTCGGTGCTGACGTTGTACGCGCGCATGCGATCGGGGTCGAGCCACAGGCGCATGGCGAAGGTCCGCGAGCCGAGGATCTGGCTCTGCGCGATGCCGTTCACGCGTTGCAGCTCGGGCAACAGGTTGACGCTCGCAAAGTTGTACAAGAACTTTTGATCAGTCGACTTCTCTTTACTGTACAGGTTCACGTACATCAGCATGCTGGGCATCACGCGGTTGACGATGACGCCCTCGAGCTGCACCAGCGGTGGCAGCTTGTTCATCACCTGGTCGACGCGGTTCTTCACGTTGACCAACGCCTGATTGGGGTCGGTGCCCAGCGAGAAGATGACCTGAATGGTCGCCTCACCGGCGCTGGTGGCGTCAGAGATGATGTAGCTCATGCCGGGTACGCCGTTGATCGAGCGCTCGAGGCTGATCAACGACGACTGCACCAGCACGTCGGCGCTGGCGCCCGGGAAGGCGAGCGAGACGATGACGCGCGGGGGTGAGATCTCGGGGAACTGGGAGACCGGCCGCGAGCGCATCGACAGCACGCCGAGAAAGACCACCAGAATCGACAGGACGATCGCGAGGACCGGCCGATGGATGAACCGGTTCATTCTGAGTGAACCTCGAGGTGCGCCATCACCTCTTCGGGCTTCCGCAGGTCGGGCTCGATGACGTCGCCATCCCGAACCTTGCGCAGCCCATCGATGAGGATCTTGTCACCCTCCAAGAGGCCACTCTTCACCGCGTAGAGCTGCGGGAGCTCGGCTGCGACGGTGATGGGCCTCGAATGCACGACGTTCTTCTCGTCGATGACGAAGACGAACTTCTTGTCGAGAACGTCGAAGGTGGCCTTCTGGGGAATGAGCAGCGCGTCGGGCAGCGGCACGCTCATCAGCACCTTGCCGGTCTCCCCGTGGCGAAGCAGCCCGTCGGGGTTCGAGAACGTCGCGCGGAAGGCGATGGTGCCCGTCTCGTTGTTGAAGTCGCCCTCGATGGCGCGGACCTCGCCTGGCTGGTCGAAGATCTCTGCGTTGGCCATCAACAGCTTCACTTGCTGTGGCGCCTTCCCGTGAACGGCTCTCTTGTAGGTCAGATATTCCGATTCGGTGACGTTGAAGTAGACCCACATCGTGCTGTTGTCAGAGAGCGTGGTGAGCAAATCACCTTCGGCGATGAGGCTTCCCAGCCGTGCTTGAAAGCGGCCCATGATGCCGTTGAACGGAGCTCTGATTTCGGTGAGGCCCTTGTGCGTGTTGGCCAGGGAAAGCTGCGCCATGGACCTGTTCATGTTGGCCTTCGCGAGCGCCAGCTCGTTGGGCGAGACGATGTTTTTGTCGGCCAGGGCCCGGGTGTTGTCGAGCTCGATCTGCGAGCGCTCTGCTTCGGCCTGTGACTTGAGCACCTCGGCCTGGGCGAGCAGCGGCATGATCTGAAACATCTTGTGGCCGACCGGCACCACCTGCCCCTCGTCGACGAAGATGCCCTGCAGGTACCCGCGCTCGAGCGCGCGCACCTCGATGTGCTGAATCGCGCGAACCGAAGCCACATACTCCCGGGTCAGCGTCGTCGACCTGCGAAGCGGCACGGTGACCTGCAGCTTCATCTTCTGCTGTTCTTCGTGGTGTTTTGGCTGGCAGCTGCAGGCACACAGCGCGACCAGCACGGCTTTCCACATCGAAATTCGTTTCACGGCCCTTTGCCTTTCAAGAACAAAGCCACCCTGCAGCAGGCGGAGCGCCCCTCGGCCAGCCGTGTCAAAAGGACACGTTCGTTTCTTTTTTCTACACCCTCATTCGGGCCCTTTGATGCCCCAGCTCTCGAGCTTCCGATAGAGCGTCTTCCTCTCGATGCCCAGCGTGCGGGCGGCCGCGGTCTTGTTGCCTTTGAGCGTCTCGAGCACCCGGAGGATGTAGCGTCGCTCGACCTCTTCCAGCGACATCAGCTCGCTGACGTCATCGGCCGCGACGACCAGCCGGGTCGCGACGTGCTTGTTCACCTTCTCGGGGAGGTCATCGACCCCCAGCTCGTCGTACCGGGTCAACGCCACCGCGCGTTCCATGCAGTTCGAGAGCTCGCGCACGTTGCCCGGCCAGTCGTAGCTGAGCAGCTTCGCGGCCGCGGGCGCCGAGAGGCCCTTGACCGCCTTGCCTGACCTCGCGCTGTGCTCGGCCAGGAACCGGTGCGCCAGTGGCAGAATGTCTGCCGCGCGGTCACGCAGGGGCGGCAGCGCCACCTGCACCACGTTGATGCGGAAGTAGAGATCTTCGCGGAACAGCCCCTGGTCGATGCGGTCTTCGAGGTCGCGGTGGGTGGCCGCGATGATGCGAACGTCGATGGGGTGTTCAGCGCGCGCGCCGATGGGCCGCACCCTTCGCTCCTGCAAGACGCGCAGCAACTTGGGCTGCAGGCCCAGCGGCATGTCACCAATCTCGTCGAGCAGCAGCGTGCCGCCGTTGGCCTCGGTGAAGAGCCCCACGCGGGCTTCGCGGGCATCGGTGAAGGCGCCCCGCACGTGACCGAACAGCTCACTCTCGAGCAATGACTCGGGCATCGCCGCGCAGTTGATCGCCACGAACGGCCCACCCCTTCCACCGCGCGCGTGAATGGCCCGCGCGAGCACCTCTTTGCCCGACCCCGTCTCGCCGGTAATCAACACCGAAGACTGCGTCGACGAGACGCGCGCCACGACGTCGAGCGCCCGCTTCATCGACTCGCTGGCCGCGATGACGCCCTCCACGCGCGGGCCCTGGTTCTGGGTGACCTCGACCCGCAGCCGCTGCACCTCGCGCTGGAGCTGCCGGTGCTGCATCGCCCGCTCGAGCGCGAAGATGATCGCGTCGAGCTTCGCGGGCTTCGACAAGAAGTCGTACGCGCCCGCACGGATCGCAGCGACCGCCGACTCGAAGCTCCCGAAGGCCGTGAGCACGACGAGCGGCGTCTGGGGGTGACTCTGGGCGACGCGCTCAGCGAACTCGAGCCCGCCCAGCCCCGGCATGTGGAGATCGGTCAGCACCGCGTCGACGTCTTCGGAGTCGAGCTGCACCAGCGCCTCTTCTGCGCGCAGCGCCGTCACCACCCGAAAGCCGCGCTGGGAGAGGCCGAGCTCGAGCGTCGAGGTCAGCAGCGCGTCGTCGTCGACGAGCAAGACGCGGCCGGTCATCTAGGCCACCTCGGGAAAGTGCAGGGTAAAGGTGCTGCCCTGACCGGGGGAGGAGTCCACCGTCAGGAAGCCCCCGTGGTCTTCCATGATGCTCAACGCGATCGGGAGCCCCAGGCCGGTGCCTTCGCCCGCGGGGCGGGTGGTGAAGAACGGCTCGAAGATGGACGCTTTGATTTCGGGGGTCATGCCTTCTCCTTCGTCGCGCACGGCGAGCGTGTGCCACGTTCGGGTTTTCGTGGTGCCCGGCTTTCTCGTTTCGGACAAGCCAATCGCCAGCGTCACCGCGGAGCCATCGCGGCTTGCCATCAACCCGTTGACCACCACGTTGGTGAGCGCTTGCTGCACGAGCACCTCATCGGCCTCGAGGCGCACCTCGGGCAGCTCGAGCACTCGGAGCGACACGTGCCGCTTGGCTGCGAGCGGTTGCACCAGGTCGACCACGGCGCGGGCCAGGTGGTCGAGGCGCAGGGCCACGGGCTCCAACATTCGGGGGCGCGCGAAGACGAGCAGCTGCTTTATCAAGCGCGTCATCTGCTCAGTGCACTGAATGATGACGCGCGCCGATTCGTGCGCAGGCTCACCTTTCGCGAAGTCTTCCATGATGAACCCCGCGCGGGCTTCGACCACGTTGAGCGGCGTGCCCAGTTCGTGCGCCAGGCCCGACGCGAGCCGGCCCACGGTGACCAGCCGGTCGGCGTGGCGCAGTTGCTCAACGGCGGTGAGCCGGGCAGCCGCTTCTCGCTCGGTGGCGCTCTGCGCCTGTGCGAGCTGGCGGCACATCGCGTTCATTTCATCGGCGACCTCTGCGAGCTCATTGCGGGTCGACAGGTGGAGATCCGTCGCGAGCTCGCCTCGCCCGACCGCGCGCGCCTTTTCCCGGAGGAGCCGGGTGGGCTTGGCGACGAGCCACCAGCCCAGCGCGAAGGAAGCCACCGTCATGCCCGCGATGGTCATCATCGAGAGCAGCACCGCGTCGGCGAGATGCTTTCGCACCCACTCGCCTTCGTGCGCAGGTGACTCGGAGACCTCGACCGCGCCGAGCAAGCGGCCGTTCTCCCACACCGGGGCGAGCGTGAAGCGTGCGGCCTGCCCGTCCTGGGCGCGCGTGATGAAGGCCGGCGCACCCTGCTCGAAGGCGGTGCAGTCGAAGGGCGTGGGGGGCGTGTTCTCTCCGCAGACCCAGCGCACGCGCAGGTCACCCGCCACGCGCTCGTTGATGGCCACCACGGTGGCTTGCGCTGCCGCCATGCCTTCGCGCGGAGCGACCAGCTTCACCGACTCGGCGAGCGCCGTGGCCACCAATTGATGCGTGCGATCCATGTCGCGCTCGAAATCAGCCTGGCGATCCGCGAGCTGCCGGTACTCGTGCAGCGAGATGATGCAGATGACGACCAGCAGAAAGCCCAGGCTCAGTCGGGTGACCAGTGTCATGAGGCCCCTCTCGTAGGCGAAATCGATGCTCGAAGGTTCGGCGGCTCACCTTCTTGCTCGCAGTTTTCACGTTCATTTTCTTCGAGCAGAGGACTGCGCCCGGGCCGTGGCTGGGCGTACGTTCTCGCGCATGAGCCCGTTTCTGCTGCTTCCGGTGCTGCTCGCGGTGGTCATTCTCTTCGCGCTTCGCCGCGCGCGAGCGGGCGCAGAGCTGATTCCCGCCATCGCCATGGCTGCCTGGTTCGGCGTGGTGTTCGCGCTCGAACGTGCGGGTGTGCTCTCGAAGCTCGAGGAGCTGCCGCCGAAGATTCCGCTGCTCGCGTTCGGGGCCATCGGGCTCGCGTTGGTCATCTCGCGGGTGAGCGTGGTGAAGCAGGCGCTCGCCGTGATGCCCGCGTGGTGGCCGGTGGCGCTGCAGACGTTCCGCGCGCCGCTCGAGTTGGCGCTCTATTCGTTGTTCGTGGTCGGCCTGCTGCCGCAGCAGATGACGTTCGAGGGCAGAAACTTCGACGTGCTGGTGGGCGTGACCGCGCCGGTGATGGCGTTCTTGATCGCGACGAAGCGTGCACCGCGGTGGTTGCAGTGGGCGTGGCAGCTCGGCTCGGTCGCGTTGTTGGTCAACGTGGTGAGCATCGCCATCACGTCTGCGCCGGGTCCGCTGCATCTGGATTGGGTGGGCGCGCCGCTCACCATCGTGGCGCAGTGGCCGTATGCGCTGCTCCCCGCCTTCATGGTGCCGGTGGCGGCACTCGGTCACGTGCTGGCGATCTCGAAGCTCGTTCGCTCGCCTTGAAGGTGGCGGTGTTCGAAGGTTGGTTTCGTCGCTCGTCACGCGCGGGCTCTCGGCACGGGCGGGGTGTGCTCACGTGACTTGGTGGACCTTTGCCGGTCGTAACAACCCTGTTGTTACGCTTAACAACAGGGTTGTTATGGCTCGGAGAGTAGGCCCGGGCCCCACCACGTCACGTGAGAACATTCGCTCCACGCTGAGGGCCTGTTCGTGATGAGCAGGAACCAGACCCGTCATTTGCCGCCCTCTTCAGGGCCGCTTGCCCTCAGGGCATCGTGAACAGGCACCGCGTCACGGGGATCGCGATGTCCTGAAGCACGTACAGGTAATACTGCTTCCCGGCCTGGAGCGGCGCGGGCACCCCGGTGAGCGGGCTGCGCTGGCTCACACCCTCAGGCACCACGCCGTACTTCACCGAGCCCGGCTCGAGCGGCGTTCCACCCAGCCACGGCACGTCGATGCGCCACTGCGTGCCCATCGGAAGGTCCAGATTCGGGGGCACGCCAGGCGACGTCGAGTTCATGTCCATCACGTACACGTAGCGCGCCTTGCCGCCGATCCACGTGACGGTGCCATCGGCCGCGACGCCTTCACCAAAGTCACACGCCTTCGGAACGTAGAAGCGCTGCGCGTCGAGCGGGCCTGCGCCGTAGACCTGATCAGCAAAGTCGGCGCGCGTCTTCCCACGGAACGCGAGCTCAGCCTCGAAGATGCGCTTCATGCGCGCGTCGTCGGTGGTCACGAAGATGGAATGACTGGGGTTCATCGGCGTGGCGCGCGTGAAGCCGTTGTTCTGCTCGGCAGGAAACGCACCGAAGCCCACCGTGTCGATCCACCCCGCGCCCATCGCCAGGCCGCGCGCAAAGAACGAGTTGAAGAAGTTCGGCCCCGACTCGAGATACCAATTGCTGCTGCCCTTCGGCGCCACCGTGGAGTGACAGCACACGCACGCGGTCGACTGAATCTGGCTCTTCACCCACTGCACGTCGGCGGTGTACGCGGGGTCTTCCATGCGCGCGTCGGCCTGAGTGGAATCGGGCGCGGGCGGCGCTGCGTAATACGGGCGCTGCGTGCGAACCATGTCGCAGTTGCCGTACGCGTTGAAGTCGCGACCTTCTTCGGTCGCGCCAGAGATCATCGACCAGCTGCACACCTTGCCGTCTGGCCCCTTGCCGGCGGGCTCACCTGCGAGCGGCGCTTTGCAGTCGAGCGTGGGCTGCTGGAACGTGGGCAGACCCGAAGGCCCGTCGATGCCCGTCAGCCCACCGCACACGGAGCTCGGCTGAAAGCTGCCGCCGCCGAAGAGCTCGCAGCCGCGCTCCATCGAGCCGCACTTCGAGGAGTCGGTACCGGGCAGCTCGACGCGCGCGAACTTCTGCTTCGTTTCGTCGACGATGAAGATGCAGTCACCGAACTTCTCCGAAGGCGCGATGTTGCACTTCTGCGAGAGCACGAGGTTCGCGCCGTTGCTCTTGCAGTCTTCAGTCGCTTCTCGCTCCGACCACTCGCCGACGTAGTCCTTGCACTCGGTCAGCTGGCTGAACTTGTTCGTGTACGTGCACGTGCCGAGCACCTTCTCGGGCAGCGGCGGCACGTCGAAGCCGTTGCAGCTGCAGCCACTGAGCACCAACGACGTCACCACCGCGAGGACACGAGTCATGACGCCTGTTCTAATGGGCTGCCCCATCAGTGCAATCTTTGTTCAAGGTTGACAGATGAAGGCCTGCAATCACGGCAACTTGAGACAGTCTGGCTGCCCACGGTAGCGGTGTTTGAAGGGCACGTAGACCATGCAGGACTTCTGGCCATCGGTCTCCAGACACACGTTCTGGCAGCTCTCGTAGCGCTCTGCGTGTTTGCGCTTCAACGCCGCACCCGTGCGCGTGTCGACGACGCGGTTGTACGCCTCGGGCTCTTCGCTGCCTTCTTCGCCGACCGAGTGCAGCGAGGTGATGACCCCGTTGGTGGTGCCCTTGGCCCAGATGCCGCGCTTCGCCTTCATCGCTTCGGCCTGCGCTGCGACCACTTCTGGGTCGGGCTTCTCTCCATCGACCGCGTACGCGAGGCCGTGACCTGCGCGCGCCATCTCGGCTGCCAGCTTCGCGCAGCGCACGAGCAGCCGGTGGTAGCCATCCATCTTTCCGTCGGTGGCGCAGTCCCACTCCTGGGTGGCGGCGACGCGGCTGGAGTCTTTGGCGAGCGTGAAGAGCTCGGCGGCAGTCCACTCGCCCCACTGGTGTACCGGCCCGTACGCCTCGAGCGTGTTGTACCCGACCAGGCGCGTGCCCATGCCTTTGCGCGCGCCTTCTTTTATCTTGAACGAGTCGCCGTCAGTCCAACGCACCTCGGTGCGCTCGCCGTTGAGCAGGACGAAACCAAAGGCATCGTGCTTCTCTTTGGGCGGCTTCTTCGCCTTCGCGCTGTTCTTCGGCGGGTCGTCGGCGAGTGCTCCCGTACACACCAGAAGCGAGCAGAGCAGCAGGGCGCGAGTCATCACAGGGCCGTTATACACCCAGCCGAGGCCCGGCCTCTTCCATCGAACGGGTCGAGGCCCAGTCTCTTTCAAAGGAGGCTGGGTCTTCGTGTCTCCGCGTTCCGCCTCAGGGTTATCGTTCGAGCTGTGATGCAGATTCAAGCTCCGCACTGCCCTTCTTGTGGCGCACCCATCGAGATCCCCGAGAACGCTGCGCGCGCGACGTGCACGTATTGCTCGACGCAGCTGGTGATCGAGGCCGAACGCGTGTCCACCCGCAGGCCCAGGCCCGAGTCGCGCCCGCTCGAGGATGACGACGAGACGCCCTACCCTGAGCCCGACGCCACCTTGTGGTCGAAGGTGTACCCGCGCTTCGAGCTCTCGGTCATCGAGCAGCGCATTCCACAAGCGGTGCCCGAGCTGTTTGAAGGCGTCGAGCTGGCCGAGGAGCGCTTCGCGTTCATCTCGTTGCGCGTGGTTGACAAGGATGGCCGGCCGATCGCGCACCCGCTCGACGCAGCGTTCGAGGCGTTGAAGGAATCGCTGGAGGCCGATGGAGATCCCGGGCTTTCCGCCAACCTTGCGTTGGAGAAGTTGTGTGAGAAGCCGTTCGATCATCGCCTCGAGTGTGCGGTGGTGTTGTTCGAGCCGCGGCACATGCGCGTCACAACGTATGCCTCGGGCGTCTCATCGGGACTGCTGTGGGCGTCGGGAGAAGAGGGGCGCACCCTCTCGATCGATGGGCATCGCGGCGCGCTCGAGCGAAAGATGCTGCGGGAAGCGGCTGATCATTTCTTGAACGCGCAGCCGATTCTGTTGGCGGCGGGCGATCTGATCATCATTCCCAGCGCGGGGTACATGGGGCGTGGCGCGCGCGGGTACTCAGAAGGCCCGCGGGTGCTCGGTGAAGTGGCCAACGCGCACCTGGGTGAAGAGCCGCTGCGGGTCGTCACGCTCGCGAAGAACGGGTTCTGGGCGGAACTTCAGAAACAGCGCCGTTCGGTGAACGCACCCGTAGGTGACGTACGGGTGGCGGCGGTGCGGGCGATTTCTCCCCCGCAGGCGAGCGCCCTGCCGAAGGACGTCTCGGTGCGCAGCTTCCGCTCGCGGCGCTTCGAGTTCAGCGGGCTGGTGCGGCAAGGCGATGCGCTCGAGCTGGTGCCGCTGCACACGGATCGCCAGGTGCTGGTGTGGCTCTGCGCGGTCAGTGGCGCGGTGCCGGAGGGCGCGTTGGCGAAGGCCGTGGCGGCCGTAAAAGAAGTGCTCGATGGCGAGACCGGTGACAACGACAACCCGCGCAAGGCGGGGCGCGACGCACTCGCGGCGATGGAGCTACCGCCGGACTCAGTGCGGTTGTGCGTGGTGCAGTTTCTCGATGCGTTCGAGCGCGTGAAGTACTTCAGGCATGGGTTTAAGCAGCCGATCGGCCTGGGGCCGCGCGGGTTGCGAGGCGATGGCATGCAGCAGTTCGATGAAGGCGGTGAGGCGACGGTGCACGAAGGCAGCCGCCTCTTCTTTCCCGGCGCGCTCGTGTACGAGGGACAACATGCAGAGGCGCCCTCGTTTGCGACAGCGTGGCGGGGAGGAAAAGCGTCACGTCTGTACGCGGCACTGACGGCGCACTGGAAGACGAAGAAGACCGAACGTGCGCTGACGCAGCTGGGGTTGGCGGCCCTGAGTGATGAAGCCTTCGCACCCGTGGGCGGGCTCGCGCTCATCACAGGTGTTCCGGTCAGCTGATGGGTGGAATGAAGAGAGCCCCGAGTCGACCGAGAGACTCCGCACCTCAGGAACGGCAGCCACCGTTCGCATCGAGCGCAGTCGAGATGCCACCTTCCGCGCGAGCAAAGGTAATCCCTCGACTTCGCTCGGGATGACCGGTTGGTTGTTCCTCCCGGGTGAAGTCGCCGGCGAAGGAACGGTGGTCAGAGCACCTTGCGAGGTGGCAACGCGACGTTCGCAACCAGCAACCCCATCACCAACGCGCCGGCGATCAACGTCACATCGGCCAACCCAGAAATCCCCTGCACGGCATCACCCGACAACAACGTATCGAGGCTGCGAAATGACAACGCACCCGGCACCAGCAACAACATCCCCGGGTTCAAGAACACCTGTGCCGGCTTCCGCGTCACGCGCGCCCACACATTCGCGCCGACCGCGAGCACGAGCGCGTTCAAGAACGCCGCGTGCACCCCTGGCAGCGGGCGGGTGGCCAGCGTCACCCCCCACACCAACGCGCCCGACATGAGGGCGATGCTCAGCTTTTCCTTCGAGAGCCCGAGCATCACGCCGAAGCTGAGCGCCGCGACGAGCACGGCGAGCACCTGCCACCACCACGCGAGCGCCCCGTGCGGCACCGGTGGCGCGCCCGGCAGATCGATCGCCTTGGCCAACGACACCACCGCCGCGATGCCGAACGCGAGCGACAACAACGTGATGGCCGCGTGCATCAACCGCGCAGTGCCCGCGACCAGATTCCGATAGGTCAGCTCAGCAAGCCCGGTGGTGAGCGTGAGCCCGGGGAGCAACTGCACTACGATCGCCAGAATCAACACCTCGCGGCTGTTGCCCGGCCAGAGCAGCGTCGCGAACCACGCGGTGGTCGCCGCCACCAGCCCACCGATGAAGTTTTCCAGCACGCGCACGCCGGGCGACTGGCTCAAGTTCAACATGATCGCCCGAAGGATCAGCCCGCCGATGCCCGCAAGCAGGCAGTCGGTCCACCCGCCACCAAACGTGACCGCTGCACCCGCGCTGCCTGCAGCGCTCGCCAGCAACTGCATGCCGCGGCTCCAGGGCCGGGGCTGGCGCTGCACTTCGCGAATCTTCTGCCGCGCCGCGGGGATGCTCAGCGCGCGGTCGGCCACCTCGTTGAGCACCTCATCGAGCGCCGCGAGCAGCTGGAGATCATTCGTCCACTCCGTCACGCGCACCATCGTGGTGAGCGACGGCTCGCCCTCTGGCGTGCGCACGCCGACGAACAAACCCGTGGGCACTGCGAACACGTCAGCCTGATGACCTTCGTGCCGCGCGACGGTGACGAGCAGCTCTTCCAGCCGGTGCGTGGGGCAGCCCGCCGACATCAACGCTGTGCCGAGCTCGATGAGGTAGTCGAGCAACAACTGCGGGCTGAGTGCTTCTTGCTTCATCGCGCTGCTCTTCTACACACCGCGGCGCAGGAGCGCTCGCCCGCGTCGACTGATGCGCTACACAGCCGGCATGGCGAAGCGGTACTGGCTGATGAAGAGCGAGCCCGAGGTCTATTCCATCTCCGACCTCGAGAAGGACGGCACCAGCGGCTGGGAGGGCGTGCGGAATTATCAGGCGCGCAACTCGATGCGCGACGATCTGAAGGATGGAGATTTGGTGCTGTACTACCACTCCAACGCCAAGCCGCCGGGCGTGGCCGGGGTCGCGAGGGTGAGCGGCCCGCCAGTGCCCGACCCCTCGCAGTTCGACAAGAAGAGCGAGTACTACGACGCGACCAGCGACAAGGCCGAGCCACGCTGGCTGATGGCGCGCATCGGCTTCGTCGAGAAGTTCGCCCAGCTCGTGCCGCTCGACGTGCTGAAGGCAGATTCAGCGCTCACGGGCATGCCGGTGCTGCAGAAGGGTCAGCGCTTGTCGGTGCAGCCGGTGAGCCCAGACCATTTCGCCCGCGTGCTCAAGCTGGCGCGCGCGAAGACGAAGCCCTGAAATCTTCCTCGGCTTGCACGTGACGAGAGCCTGTGGGGTTCGTCGTGCGTCGACTCGGGCCCTCAGACCGCACGGCCGCTGTTCTGCTGCGAGTCGCAGACGAATGACGGGCTACACAGTCACGCCATGACCACCTTCGTGACGGCTGCCGAGGCGCTCGCGCACATCCAGTCGGGTGACCGCGTCTTCGTGCAGGGCCAGGCAGCGACCCCCACCGTGTTGCTCGACGCGCTCGCCGCGCGGGCTTTTGAGCTGCGTGACGTCGAGACCGTGCACCTTCACCTCGAAGGCACCGCGCCTCACGCGCATCCTTCAGTGGCCGGTTCGTTTCGACCCAACGCCTTCTTCGTCGGCGCGAACCTGCGGCTGGCCGTGGCTGAAGGCCGGGCGGACTACACGCCCATTTTTCTCTCGGAGATTCCGGGGCTGTTCCGGAAGAACGTCATGCCGCTCGATGCCGCGCTCGTACACGTGAGCCTACCGGATGCGCACGGCTTCGTGAGCCTGGGCACGTCGGTCGATGCGACGCTCGCAGCCACCCAGTGCGCGAAGGTCGTCATCGCGCAGATGAACCCGAAGATGCCGCGCACGCTCGGTGATGGTGCGGTGCACCTGTCGCGTTTCAGGGCGTTGGTGAACGTCGACCTGCCGCTGTTTCAGCACGCGGCCGCAGCCGCGGGCGATCCGGTGGAAGACGCGATCGGCCAACGCGTGGCGGGGCTCATCGAAGACGGCGCCACCCTGCAGATGGGCATCGGCGCGATCCCCGATGCGGTGCTCCGCGCGCTCACCCACCACCGTGGGCTGGGCGTGCACACCGAGATGTTCAGTGATGGTTTGTTGCCGCTGCTCGAGCGCGGCGTGGTGACCAACGAACACAAGACGCGTCAGCGCGGCCTCACGGTGGCCAGCTTCGTGATGGGCACGCAGCGGCTGTACGACTTCGTGCACGACAACCCGTCAGTCGAGCTGCGCGAGTGCAGCGACGTGAACGACACGGCCATCATCCGGCAGCAGCCGAAGATGACGGCCATCAACTCGGCCATCGAGGTCGACATGACCGGCCAGGTGGCCGCCGACTCGATCGGCGAGCGCGTGTACTCAGGCGTCGGTGGGCAGATGGACTTCATTCGCGGCGCCACGCTGTCAGAGGGCGGCAAGGCGATCATCGCGTTGCCCTCGATGACTTCGAAGGGTGAGAGCCGCATCGTGCCTTGCTTGAAGACGGGGGCGACGGTGGTGACCACCCGCGCTCATGTTCGGTACGTGGTGACGGAACATGGCGTGGCCGATTTGTATGCGAAGTCTCTTTCGGCTCGGGTTCAGGCTTTGATTTCGATCGCAGCGCCTGCGCATCGCGAGGCGCTCGAGGTGGATGCCCGGCGGCGGCACTTGTGGGTCAGAGCCTGACGCGACCCTCTCCCAGCGGAAGAGGGAGGGCAGTCGTGTATGGTGCGCGGCTTCATGGCTGCCCCCACCGATGCGGAAGCGCTGGCGCTCGAAAAGAAGTGGCTCGCTGAGCTCTACCAGCCGGACGCCCCGCAGCTGACGGTTCGCGCGGTCATCACCGGGATGATCCTCGGCGCGGTGATGTGCCTTGCGAACCTCTACATCGTGCTCAAGACCGGCTGGAGCGTCGGCGTCACCATCACCGCCTGCATCATGGCGTGGTCGATCTTCGCGCTCATCGGCAAGGTCGTCGGCCCCAAAGGCCACATGGGCATGCTCGAGAACAACGCCATGGGCAGCGTCGCGTCAGCGGCCGGCTACATGACGGGCGGTGGCAACATGGCCGCGTTGCCCGCGTTGATCATGCTCACCGGTCAGCGCCCCGGCACGTGGACGCTCATCGCCTGGTTCGCCTGCATCGCTGCGCTCGGCGTCTTCGCGGCGATCCCCATCAAGCGGCAGCTGATCAACCGTGAGCAGCTCGTCTTTCCCTCGGGCACCGCGACCGCCGAGACGCTGCGAGCGCTTCACGCCGAGAACGACGAAGGCCGGCGCCAGGCGAAGTACCTGGGCATGGCGGGGGTCGGCGCGGCGCTCATCGCGTGGTGCCGTGACGCCAGGGTGGCGTGGATGCCGTTTCGCCTGCCGGCTCAGTTCAGTCTCCCGATTGAGTATCGCGGCAGGCCGCTGCTCGACTGGACGCTGGGTTTCGAAGGCAGCGTGCTGATGCTCGGCGCGGGCGCGTTGATGTCGTGGCGCACCGGCTGGTCGCTCCTGCTGGGCGCGCTCATCACCTTCGGCCTCGTCGCGCCCGAGATGGTCGAGCTGCACGTCATCAGCGGCGTGGAGTTCAAGCTGATGGCCAAGTGGACGGTGTGGATGGGCGCGGCCGTGCTGGTCTCATCGGGCCTGACCTCCTTCGCGTTTCAGTGGCGCAGCGTGCTCAAGAGCCTGCAGTCGCTCGCGCAGCTGTTCGGCAAGAAGAAGACGGCCGAAGAAGATCCGCTCGAAGGCATCGAAGCGCCGCAGGCGTGGTTCCCCATCGGCTTTCTGGTCTTCGGGCCGCCGGTGGTGTTCCTCGCCTGGTGGGCCTTCGACATTCCCGTTTGGGCGGGCCTCATCGCGCTGCCGCTCTCGGTGGTGATGGGCGTCATCGCCGCGCGCGTCACCGGCGAGACCGACATCACGCCCACCAAGGCGCTGGGCCCGGTGACCCAGCTCACGTTCGCAGGTCTGCTCCCCGGCCAGCTGGTGCCCAACATCATGTCGGCGAACATCACCGGCGGCGTGGGCCTGCACGCAGCGGACCTGCTGACAGACTTGAAGTCGGGCTACCTGCTCGGCGCCCGCCCGCGTCAGCAGGTGATTGGCCAGCTCTTTGGCGTGATGGCCGGCGCGCTGGTGGTGGTGCCCATTTTCAACCTTCTGGTGCCCAACGCCGAGGCGCTCGGAGGGGCCGAGTTCCCCGCGCCCTCGGCCGTGGTGTGGCGCAACGTCTCTGAGATGCTGGTCAAGGGGCTCGACGCGCTGCACCCGACGGCCCGCGTCGCGGCGGCCATCGGCATCGTGGTGGGCATGGTGCTGGCCGTGCTCGAGGTGAAGGTGCCCAGGCACGTCAAAAAGTACGTGCCTTCGGCTTCGGGCCTGGGCATCGCGATGGTGTTGCCTGCGTGGAACAGCATCATGATGTGCATCGGCGCGGGCCTGGCCGAGCTGCTCCGCCTTCAGAAGGGCGAGAAGGCAGCCGACAAGATGACCATGCCGATCGCCTCGGGCTTCGTGGCCGGCGAGAGCCTGATGGGCGTGTTCATCAAGGTGATGATCGCCTTCGGCTTCATGCCGAAGTGAGTCAGCGGGCCGGCTGGTACCAGCCACCGCAGACTTGAGGGTTCGTGAAATGGTGGCCATGAGGTGTAGCCGCTCGAGCGCAATCGCTGATCGACCTCGAACCCCTCGGAAGAAGTGGCGTGAGCACCGTCTTCTCAGAAGTCAGCGCTGACCGCGTCGGGTTCTCCTGACGCACCCAGTGGAT
This sequence comes from Archangium sp., assembly GCA_043773025.1. Taxonomy (GTDB): domain Bacteria; phylum Myxococcota; class Myxococcia; order Myxococcales; family Myxococcaceae; genus Archangium_A. Next base: position 11,172 of record JAYVFP010000001.1, on the reverse strand, counting down.
CAGGGGCCACCCATGACCCAGCGCTGGCGATGACCCGCCCCTGAGGGCGCGAACCCCTCGACACTGCGTGCTCTGCTGTGAGGCACACAAGTTGCTCGGGTGCTGCCCGACGGAACGGTCGTCACCATCAAGGTGCGAACCGATGTTCCAATCGAGGCGCCTTGAGCAAATTTCCTTCACCAGACTCGTTGGCTTCAATGGTCAACAGCATCACCACCACGATGATGAACGTGCGCTTCGTGCTGGCGAACACGCCACAGAACATCGCCCCTTTCAGGCGCGCCGTTCTTCCCATCACCGGCGCGATGCCAGTCGCCGTGGTGGTGACCGGTGATGAGCCCAGTTGCCAGAAGCTGGGCGCGCGCCTCTTCAGCGTCGGCCTGGAAGACGTCGACATCTCGATGATGGAAGACACCCTGCGCGAGTTGGCCAACATCACCGCGGGCCAGGTGAAGCGGGCGATGTCGATCGACTCGGCGTTGGGGCTGCCGCGCATCGTCATCGGCTCAGCACCCTGGGGCGGGCCGGGGAGCGGCCAGCAGCTGATCGTGCTGCGTGCCGACGTCGACGACATTCACCTCGAAGTGCAGGTCGCGGCTGACGCGAGCTGAGGAAAAGGACAACACACCATGCCGCGAATTCTGACTGTAGATGACAGCAAGGCGATCCGGATGATCGTCGGGAAGCAGGTCGCTGAGCTGGGCTTCGACGTCGACGAGGCCGAAGACGGCCTGCTCGGCCTCGCGAAGCTCGATGAGGTGACCTACGACCTGGTGATCCTCGACGTGACCATGCCCAACATGGACGGGCCGGCGATGCTGGCGAAGATGCGCGGCGACGGGAACAAGACGCCCGTGCTGATGCTCACCAGCGAGTCGAAGAAGAGCATCATGATGGACGTGATGAAGGCGGGCATCGAGGACTACATCTTGAAACCCTTCAAGCCCGAGGAGCTCAAGGCGAAGGTGCTCAAGGTGCTCAAGCTGACCGGCCCGGTGGGCGCGTCGACGGCCGCGGCGGTCAACGTGGCCTCGATGCCCATGCGCACCGACCCCACCGGCAAGCAGTTCATCGACATCCTGGTCATCGACGACATGGAGAACGTGACCAAGAAGCTCAAGACGCTGGTGCCCGCGCACGTGACGGTCACCGGGGCGCTCAGCGCTTCGGCAGCGATGACGCTGTGCCGCGACAAGGTCTTCCGCGTGGTGCTGGTCGACACCGACATCCCCGACGTGAACTCGGCGGCGCTGATGAATCAGCTGCGCACGCTGCAGCAGCACGCGGCGTTCCTCGCGCTGCCCCTGCGCACCACCAACGACGTGCAGAAGGAGCAGCAGGCGCTGGGCTTCGACGACGTCATCTACAAGCCCTTCGACAAGGACAGCATCGATGACTTCCTGGTGCGGTACTTCAACGACCAGGAGCTGGTGGTCGCCGACGAGAACCTGGTGCGGGTGGGCGCCTTCACCGGCAAGGAAGACCGCATCGAGAAGTACTTCGGCCGGGTGACGCGGTTGCTCGAGGAGACCATCGAGAAGCTGGCGGCTGCCTGCTTCGACGAGGTGATCGTGGATCTCTCGGTGGCGCTCACGAAGACGGATCGCACGCCGCGGCTGGTGCTCGACATCAAGCGGGAGGCGAACAGGCGCGGCATCGAGGTCAAGCTGGTGGCGAACTCGGAGGTGGCCACGCTGCTCAAGAAGTTCGATGAGACCGCGAAGCTGGTGATCAGCTCGACGGTGACCGAAGCGCGCGGGGCCCGCGCGGCGTGACCTGACCTGAGGATGCCCGGGGGTTCTTCGGAACTGCCCGGGCATCGTTTTGTCTACCGAAGTGACTTGACCCTCACCTCGCCCCCCCTCTCCCGAAGGGCCCGAAGGGAGAGGGAGGACGTCGTTCGAGTTGGCGGTTGAGCGAGCCTATCTGCTTCTGAAAGTAGACGGTCTGCACCCGCACCGCGGTCTTCTGGGCCAGCTCCATCGCCGCGTGCAGCCGCCTCAGGGTGCCGGCGCGCGCAGCTGAGCTGACCTCGGTGCTGCGCAGCTTGTCGAGCAACGCGCTCACCACCTGCTTGCGCTTGAGTTCACGCTGCACCATCGCGTGAAGACGGTGCCGCAGGTCTTCACGCACGTTCGACAGCTTCTCCAGCTCGGCCTTGAGCCAGGTGAGATCGCCCATCAACTGCTCGCGGGCGCGCTGCTCACCTTCGAGCGCGCGGGTGGCTTCTTGCGCCACCTCGGCCTGTCGGGCGGCCAGCTCGTCGAGCGCAGCCAACGGCGCGTCGAGCACGTCTTCGGGCGCGATGAGTTCGGCATCGGAGGGCGGCTGGTGAAGGGCGCCCAGCTCGGCGAAGAGGGCGTGCAGCTCGCGCCGGGCGGCCTCGAGCCGCTCCAGGGTCTCGTCTGTCTCCGTGTCGGAGAGGCCGAGACGTTTGCGCAGGTCGGCCAGCCGCCCCCCGGCGGCCTCGAGCTCATCCTTCATGCGCAAGAGCGACGCCTCAGAGGTGGCAGCGAACTGCTCGAGCAGGCCCGTCTTCACCTTCTCCGCGGCGAGCAGGGCCTCGAGCCGGTGCATGCGTTGGGGCGAGAAGCCTTCGAGCCCGTCGTCTTCCGGCGCATCGACATCGGCGGGGGGCGGCGGCGGCGCGCGGCGCAGCGGTGCGCTCGGCTCGGCAGGCGCGGCAGACGCGGCAGACGCGAGCTGCGCACGTTCGGTTCTCGCGGCGGTCAGCGCCCGGTTGAGTTGCGCCGCCTCGAGCTCTCCCTGGGCGAGCCAGCGCTGGGACTCATTGAGCCGCCCGGTCAGCTCACCGGTCCTGGCCTCGAGCACGCCGCTGTGCTGACGCAGGGTGGCGACCTCCGACTGTGCAGCCCCCAGGGCCTGCTCGGCCTGACACGCACGCCCCCGCAGCTCACCCACTTCTGCTTCCAGCTTCTGCTCCGAGGCCCTGTGCGCCTTCAGCCGGGCCTCGAACACCGCGGCTTCGTCGGTTCGAGTGGCGAGCTGTGCGGTCAGCGCGGCGACTTCACGCTCGCGGGCCACCAGCTCTGCGCGCCGCTTGTCCATCTGCAGGCGCGCATCGCGGGCCTCATCCTTCAGGTGTGAGCGGGCTTCGATGATGCTGGTCTCGTGCTGCACTTCGAGCGCTGCGAGCGCTTCGCGCGCCGAGATGAGGGCGTGTTGAAGCTCTGCCACCCGGCCATCTGAGCCGTTGGCGTGCGCCGCTTCGAGCTGAGCGGTGAGCAGCGCCACGTCGCGCTGGCCGGTGGTGGCGACCTGCTGCACGAGCCCCGTGTTCAGGGCGCGCAGCGAATGATTGACGGCCTCGAGCTCGGAGACGCGCTCGGCCAGCGCGCGCGAATCGCCGGTCTGCACGGCCGCCTTCAGCGCGCTCAGCTCTGTTTCGGCGCGCGTCGCGCGTTTGGCCAACTCTTCAGCGTCTGCTTCGTTCGCGTCGGTCCACGCTTGCAGCTCGGCCACGCGGCGATCGGGCGCCTGGGCCTCGAGCTCAGCGACGCGAGCGCGCAGGTTCCCCGCTTCTTCCTCCGACGAATCGACCCAGGCCTGCAGCTCGACGACGCGCGGGTCAGCAGCGCTGGTGGAAGGTTTGGCCTCCAGCTCGGCGATGCGGGCGCGCAGCGCTTCGGTCTCCTCTTCCGCGGCGTCCACCCACGCCTGCAGCTCGACCACGCGCGGGTCGGGCGCAGTCGCCGCCGGCTTCGCCTCCAGCTCGGCGATGCGGGCACGCAATTCATCCGCCTCGAGCTCCGATGAATCGACCCACGCCCGGAGCTCTGCTTCGCGCCGCGCGGACGCAGCGAGGGCTTGCTGGAGCTCGTCAGGCGTCGTGGACACTGCTGATCAGCTAACGGCGGGTGCAGCTCGCTTCTTCTTGTTTTGATCGGCGACCAACGACACTTCGACCCCGCAGATGGGTCGAGAGCAACCTGGGCGGGAGGAACCGACCCAGTGAGGTCATCGAATATCCCCGGGATTAGAAGGGGGAGTGTCCCTTGCATGGAAAGCCGAGACCTTGTCAGCGACCGAAATCAAACACCTGAGGTCGCAACTCGAGGTGCTGCAACGGGCTTCCGACCTGGCGAAGGTCACCTCTTGGTTCATCGACCTCGCCACGGGCGCCATTGAGTGGTCCGCCGGCTGCCGCGAGCTGTTCGGGGTCACGCCCCGCGAGACATCACTTCAAGCGGGGCACCCATGCGCGACGCCAGCGGGGTGGTCACGGGCTACCACGGCGTCCTCATCGACATGACTGAGGCCCGAGCCCAGGACGAGCACGTGCGCCTGCTGGCCGCCGTTGCGCAGCGCACCGATAGCTAGGTGGTGGTCACCGATCGCGAGGGCCACATCAAATGGGTCAACGAGGGCTTCTCGCGATTGACCGGGTGGGTGCTCGACGAGGTCGTTGGCCGACAGCCCGGGGCGCTTCTGCAGGGGCCGCTCACGAACCCTCAGACCGCTTCGCAACTCGCGGGGCTGTTCGAGGCCTTCCGGCAGGGCGATGGGAGCATCACCCGTCGTTACGGCGGCACAGGGCTGGGCCTGGCCATCAGCCGGAAGCTCGTCGAGGCGATGGGCGGGCGGCTGTCGGTGACGAGCGAGGAAGGGCGAGGGTCCTGCTTCGTGGCCGAGCTCCCGCTCCCCGCGGCGGCGACAGAGCTCGTGGCGTGGCCACGACCGAGCCCCAGCTTCATGGGCTCAGGCCGCTGTCCGTGTTGGTCGCCGAGGACAACCCCATCAACGCGTTGGTGGTGCGCACGCTGCTCCAGCGCGAGGGGCATACCGTCGTGCATGTCACCACGGGTACGGGTGCCGTCGAAGCCAGCGCGCGTCAGAGGTTCGATCTCGTGTTGATGAACATTCAGATGCCCGACCTCGACGGGCTCGAAGCGACGCGCCTGATCCGCACCCGAGAGGGGCTTGCCGGCGAGCGACTGCCGATCTACGCCCTGACCGCCAACGCGATGCGGGGCGACATCGACCGTTGTCGCGAGGCGGGCATGGACGACTACCTGACCAAGCCGCTCGAACTGGCGGTGCTTCGCCGAAAGCTGACCCTGCTCAGTCAGCACCTCACCCCGTCTTTCCCTGAGGCTGCTTCACCCGGCGACGTTCGTTCACCCGGGAGCGCAGAAGGTGCCCACCACGCCCAGGCCCGCGCGACGCGGCACTAATTCTGCGGTCGCACCCCAAAATGGGGTTCCGTCATCACGCTGAGCAGCAGCCGCAACGAGAAGCCGGTGTCGTAGTTGTCGCGCGCACCCTCGAAGCGCGCCCGGCGATCGGCGAGCGTGAACTCCGCGCCCGCACCGAACCAGCGCCCGATGGGAACGGTCGCGGCCGCGGTCAGCCAGGTGATCGACTCGAACCCCTTCGGCAGCGTATACACGCCGACCACCACCCAATTGCGCATGCCCAGCTCGAGCTGCAGCAGCCCGGGCCGAATCACGCGCACGTCGAGGTTCGACTGAACGCCCGGGCCCACGTGGTAGTCGCGCTCCAGCTCACGCGGCACGTCGAGCAACTGGCCGGCGGCCGCGAAGGGGCTGGCCCCGACGAGCCCGGCGGTCTGCACGTACCACCCAGAGAACGGCTGCCATTGAAAGATGACGCCCGGCCCCAGGCCCACGCCCGACGCGCGCACGATGGCCGCTGACGCGTAGTCGTAGGCGCCGAAGAGCCCCCACACGCCGTGGCCGTTGATGCGTTTCCCGAAGAGCAACCCGCGGATGAAGAGGTTGCCGGTCACGTTGATGGGAAACGAGAGGTCTGCGCGCAGGTCGAAGTACGAGAGCGGCTCGTCGTAGTGGGAGTGACGGCTCCACGGCGCACCCGACACCAGCAACACCGCGATGATCGCCTCCGGAGGGCTGCGCGCGCGTTGTTCGCCATCGACGCGATCGATCACCACGCTCCCGCCCGCCCCGAACTGCCACCGCACGAAGAGCGGATCGAGCGTCTCGTCGTCGCTGAGCGGCTCGGCGAGCAGCGCGCCGTTCAACGCGCCGAGTGGATCGAGCAAGGCCGCGCCGATGGATGTGAGCCACCTCGGACCACCGCTCCTGCGCAACTGAAGGGCTGAGCGATGCAGCGCCTCACCCAGCAGCGAGCCACCGATGGGCGTGGTGATCTGATCATTGACCGAAGGCGGTTCGACCTCGAGGAAGACTTCCCAGGTGAGGCTGGTGATCAGCGCGTAGAGACCCGACCACCAGAAGTCGAGCCCGCTGGAGCGCGCGGCGTTGAAGTTGAAGTTGCCGTGGTACGCGTGACCGAATTGGTTGGTGATGAAGTAATCGGTGTCGACCCGCCACGAGCTGGGTTGCAGGTTGTGCGCGACCGACTCTGCGCTGATCAACGCGAACGGCATTCGCGTGACCAGGTTATTGAAGGAGAGCAGCGTCAGGTTGATCGCCACGTTCTCCAGCGCGGGCACGAGGTAGTTCTCCCAGGGCAGCCCCTCGTCGCGTGTGGGCGCAGCTTCCCGCAGCGGGGCATCTGCAGTGTCGTGTGCGGAGGCGCCCAGCGCCGTGAGCCACACCAGCACCACGAGGCCGCGGGAGTTCACGGCCACGTCGCGCCCAGCGCCACGCGTGCACCATCGGGTGTCACCGACAACGAGATTGTCGAGGGCCGCCAGCGCGTGAGCACCGCCGCGATGGTGATGAAGCACAACCCGACGCCGATGAGGCTCAGCCCGCCGACGATGTTCGCTTGCGCGTGGGGCCTCCACTCGTGCACCGGACCGCGTGGATCGCTGCCCGCCCGGCCGGTGATCTCGAACCCGAGGCCCGCGGCGACCAGACCTGCGCCCACGAACGCGAGCACGGTGACGCCCGGCCGGGTGCGCGCTTCGAGCTCGGGCGGTTCGGCCGCAAGCGTGAGGGCAACGATGACCGGCAGGACGCTGCCCATGAACCCCTCCGAATGAGGGCCAACTGAGCAAAGGCCATGCCCCGAAAACCACGTGCAACCGCACCACACTCGCACCCCGAGCGGCACGATCGCCTCACCCCAATTTCAACCGCACTCCCTCCACGTTCCAGCTGCGTCGTTCTGCCTACTTGAACCCCAAAACGTTTGGGGCGGCTGGGGTTGTCGAGGCAGAACGTGCGCTGACACCCTGCGCCTTCATTTTTTGAAGCGGGGCTCATGCGCATCGTTTTCATCATCGGTTTGCTCTCGTTGTCGCTGTCGTCGTGCACCGGACTCATCGATGGACCCCGCCCCGAGCCTGCGCCTGCGCCGGGTGAGGCGACCGCCACGGAGCAAGCACCTGCTGGTCCGGGTACCGTCACGCCGCCCACGGTCGTGACGCAGTTGCCTGAGCCGGCTGATCCGGCCGCGCCTGCAGGGCCTCCGGTGTTTCCGCGCGCAGGCATTCGCCGGCTCACCGCCGCAGAGCTGCAGGCCGCCACCAGCACGCTGCTGGGTGCTCCTGCGCCTGAGCTCGCGACCGCGATGGGTTCGGACATGCGCCAATCAGGCTTCACCCGCAACGCAGATCAACGCGTGGGCAGCGTGCAGGCCGACGCCTTGTGGCAGGCCGCGCAGGCCCTCGCCCACGACGCGGTCGTCGCGCGGCTGAGCACCCTGGCGCCGTGCGCCATCGCGGCCGGTGATGAGAGCTGCGCGAACACCTTCATCCGCGGCTTCGCGGCCCGCGCCTTTCGCCGTGCCGTCACTCCGGCAGAAGAGACCGCGCTGCTGACCGTGTACCGCGCGGGCCAGACCGGCTCGACCTACGCTTCGGGCATCGAGCTGACGATGACCGCGGTGCTGCAGTCGCCGTCGTTTCTCTACGTGACCGAACTCGGTGGCACCCTCAACGCAGGGACCACCACGCTGTCGGGTGAGGAGATCGCCACCGAGCTCGCGCTGCTCCTGACGGGCGCACCGGCAGACGACGCGCTGATGGCGGCGGGCCGCGCAGGTCAACTCGAGAGCGCCGCCGGCCGCGAGACGGCCGCACGCGCGCTGCTGGCCACGCCCGAAGCCCATCAACAAGTCGCCCGGCTGGTGCTCGAGTGGACCGGTGCCGACAGCGCCGAAACGCTGGGCAAAGACACCACCCTGTTCCCTGAGTGGCCGCTGATCAGAACCGACATGCAGGCCGAGAGCCGCGCCATCGTGGACACGGTGCTCTTCGGCGGTGACGGCACGCTCGAGTCGTTGCTCTCCACTTCGAACACCGTGGTGACCCCGGCGTTGGCCCGCTTCTACGGGCTCACGGGCTCGGGCCCGATGACCCAGCCGGCCTATCGGAAGGGTCTGCTGCTCGCGGGTGGGTTCGCCGCGGCCAACGCGCACTTCGCCGACACGGCGCCCATGAAGCGAGGTGCGGTCGTGCGCAAGAAGCTGCTGTGCCAGGAGCTGCCGTTGCCCAGCGCGGTCGGCGTGAACATCGTGGTGCCTGCGCCCGACGCGACGTTGACCACGCGCGAGCGTTTCGCGGCGCACTCGTCGAACCCCACCTGCGCGGGCTGTCACAAGATGCTCGACCCCATCGGCTTCGCGCTGGAGAGCTTCGACGCGGTCGGGCGCTACCGCACCACCGAGAACGGCAAGCCCATCGACCCCTCGGGCGAGCTGCTCAACGCAGGCGATGCAGAGGGCGCCTTCACCGACGCGGTCGGGCTCAGCGCGTTGCTGGCGAAGTCGCAGACCGTGGCGCGGTGTTTTCAGCGGCACCTGTTCCGGTTCGCGGCGGGCCGTTCGGGTGCGGAAGAAGAGCGCACCTTCGTCGAGTTCGTTCGCGACCGGGCCAGCGGCCGCGACGGGAAGATCCTCGAGCTGCTGGTCGACTACGCGCAGAGCGACTCATTCGTGACCAGGAGGCTGCAATGAAGAAGTCCTTCGAGATTCCACGGCGCAGCATCTTGAAGGCGCTGGGGGCGTTCGCATCGTTGCCCATCGGCCAGCTGATGTACCGCTCGATCGCGCACGCGCAGGGCATGCCCATGCCGCTCAAGTTCATCGGCGTCTACCACCCGCACGGCGTCTCGGCAGAGCACTACGCAAGGCGCGCCACCGACACCGCCACGGTGTTCGACTTGAACTTCACCGACAGCGCGCTGACGCCGTTCGACTCGCCCGCGAAGTACGGCGGCCGCAGCTTCAAGAACCGCATCATCACCTTCGAAGGCGTGGACCTCGCGGTGGCTGAGCTGAGCGGCACCTCAGGCCACGGCGCGGCGGTGTGTCTGTTCACCGGCTCGATGACCACCCCAGGCGATCACAACGCGCAGGGCCCGTCGCTCGATCAATACCTCGCGCGCACGCGGGGCCTGGGCGCCGGCACGCCCTTCCCCACCTTGAACCTCGGCGTGGGTGCTTCGGGCGACGCGAACCAGGACGCCATCGCCCACGCGCCTGGTGGCGCGGTGATTCGCAACCAGCTTGACCCGGTCGTCGTGTTCGACCAGGTCTTCTCGAGCCTGGTGGTGAACACCGACGCTACCGCGGCGGCAGCAGCGCGGCGGCGCGGGCAGAGCGTGCTCGACTTCGTGCGCGGTGACTTGAACGGGCTCTCGGGCCGGCTCGCCGCGGCGGAGAAGCTCAAGCTCGACCAACATCTCTCGGCGTTGCGGGAGATCGAGACGCGCCTGACGGTGGTGCAGCAGGTGACCTGCACGCAGCCCACGCGCCCGCAGAAGACGGGCAACGCCGACCCGCTCAACGACTTCCCGCGGGTGAACAAATACAACGGAGGCGAGCCCTACTTCGATCGCATCGCGGATCTGCAGGTCGACCTGCTCGCTCAGGCGATCGCGTGCGGCTCGACGCGCTTCGGCACGTTGTTCCTCGACGACCCGGGAAAGCTCTACACCGTCGACGGCACCGCCCTCCCGCGCGACGTGCACAACGAAGTCGCGCACACGTACTCGACCGCGGCGACGGCGGCGGGCCTGGCCACGCGCGTGCGGCTGGCCCGCTTGAACCGCTACTACTACGGGAAGCTCGCGCGCCTGATGCAGCGCCTCGACGAAGGCGGTGCGCTCGACAGCACGGTCATCCTCGCGGGCAGCGACATGGGCAACCCCTCGGCGCACAGCACGCGCAACATTCCTCTCCTGCTCGCGGGTGGTGCGAACGGCCAGCTCGCCATGGGTCGAAGGTTGCAGTCGGGGCCTGACCTCACCTCGCACAACAAGGTGCTGGTCTCGGTGGCGACGTTGTTCGGAGATCAGAGCAACACCTTCGGCGTGGCGAATGATCCCGCGTTGATCACCGGAGGTTTTCCGGGGCTCTGAGGCTCTGCTCGGCGGTCGCTCAGTGCGGCTGGACGTCGTTGAGCAGCTGATCCACGAACTTTCTGGCTGCCGCGTCACGCGCGGTGAGCTTCTTGCCCAGGCGCTCTGCTTCGTCACGACGGCCCAGCCGAAGGAAGGCCTCGAGACGCACCAGCTCGAAGTCCTGCGCTCGCTCGCTCTCGGGGAAGAGCTGCTGATGTTCGGTCAAGCTGCGCAGCGCCCGTTCGGGATCCGTCTTCACCTGAAGCTTCGCGTGCTCGAGCAGCTCGGCTTCTCGCGCGAGCGCTTCGGGATCCACCGGGTGGAGCTGCGGCCGGGGCGTCGCTCTTCTCTGAAGGGGCGCCTGCTCTGCGACGGGCGGCGCGGCGATGGGCGGCGCGACGAGCTCTCTGGTCTCGCGCGCTTCAGGCAAAGAGGAAGCCTCGAGGCGCTCTGCAACGGGCTGCACCGGGGGCGTGCGCTCCACCGCGGTGACCTCGTCCTCCCCCGTCAGCCACCACACGAGGCCAAGGAAGACCATCAGCACGCCGAGCAACAGGCCCCACCTCGTCGCGTTCATCTTCGTGCCCTCCTGACAGCCGATGTGCGCGTCATGCAGGCACCGACAAACACAGTCGCGAGGAGTCGTCGCACGAGCGGCACGCTACCGCAGCCAGTGGATGGAGAAGAAAGGCCTTGAAGAAGGTGCTGCTTCTTGTTCTCTCAGCTTCCGCGGCCCAATGAGCAGGGCTCCCGGCGCGCGCATTGGGGTGACGCGCTGAGGCTGGCTTCGACCAGGCCGGTGCTCCTCTGCCGAGCATGACACCCCTGATGACACGCGTGAGTTTGCCCCGGTCTGGTGGACACCCCGTAACTGGGGCAGAAAATGAAGATGAACATTCGGAAGGCGTATTCGGAC